>CANHSF010000034.1 GCA_947463065.1 Flavobacteriales bacterium
AGAGAACATTAAGTCAAGACTAAAACAGCATTTGAGTGACCCTAATAAAGATTTTACGGAACTCATTTTTTTCGTTAGTAAGGATGAACTATTGACCAAAACACAGATCAGATACTTAGAGTCGAGGCTAATTCAAATTGCGTTAGAAGCAAAAACTGCTCAAATAGACAATGGAAATTCGCCAAGTCTCCCAACTTTGCATGAAGCCGACATTTCGGATATGGAGTATTTTCTTGACCAAATCAAACTTATTCTACCTGTAATGGGGTTCAATTTTTTGATTTCTTCTACTGTTAAGTCCGATGACTCTAAACTTGAAGAGAACAAGACCGCAATTCACGAAACCTATTTCATCAAAACAAAAACATTTCAGGCATCAATGACAGAGACTGATCAAGGGTATATTGTTACAAAAGGTAGCGAAGCAAAAAGAGACCTTTCGAACTCTTGCACCGAGACTTATAGAAATATGAGACGCAAATTAATTGAGACAAAAATATTGGTTGAAGCGGGAGAAAAGTTGGTCTTCGCAGAAGATGCCGTGTTCAATAGCCCAAGTGCTGCTTCAAATATGATTTTAGGCCGTAACTCAAATGGGTTTGCAGAGTGGGTTAATAAAGCTGGGCTGACTTTTAAGGAAGTGCAAGAAAGAATAAATAACTGATGCTAGCTCGGGTTTGGCAAAAGTGGCGGTTCAGTGTTGCGCCGATGCATTTGTGGTTAATCAAAGTTTGGTGCTCCGCATCAATCTCGGATAAGCCGAGATGGTAAGAATCTCCACCTGCGGCAAGCCCGAAAACTTCAGGCTGTAAAAAAACTCCCTCATCCAATCATTTCGCTCCATTTGCAGTAGCAGATTGGTGTAACCTCCCCCAATCTAGGACAGGTTACATCGATGCAATTGCAAAAGCAATTCAGCTGAAATATGATCAAACGGCTTCAGATGGTCCAGGCAGAATTTCCTGTCGGACTCAAGGAACCATAGCATCTGCGACAACACGCGAGAATGCTGAAAAATACCCCAATGCGTTGTTGCTGATATTTGTTTCTGGATTGGCAGGTGCGGCAGTGGATTCGCTGACATTTTGTTGCAAAGTGAACCAGTAGTTGTAATTGGCTTCGTCGATGTGGTCGATCTCCACGAAGATTTGATCGCCGCTTTCCACAGCCAAATCGGGTCCGCCGAATACCGCTGAGTTCAGCATACCATCCGTAAAGCGGTCATCGGTGATAAAGATATCTGGTCGTTTATCGCCGTTGATGTATAGATTGGCTTTGTAGAAATCCGCACGGCCACCGACATCTTCGAAATCGATGGCAGCAAACACCGAACCTGGAAAGAGTTCGTCAAAGTAAATGGGGCTGATGGTGACCACATCGGGCATGGTGGATGTGGCTTCATACACTTGACCGTCCACTTCTACGCGCATGGTGTATGTCGCCCCCGGTTGTCCCAATGGATTTTCGGTTTTGTAAATGCCCGATTCGGTTTGAATAAGCGGGTATGTAGTGCTTGCTCCGTTGATCGTTTCGGTGATGGTGACCACTGCATTCGTTACCGTTGGATAGTCACCTACCTCGTCAAAAGGCAAGGAGCGATTGATCTTCACTTGCGCCTGAAAATCGTTGTTGGTGACTGTTCCGACAATGACAATTTTTTGATCGGCTTCATCGAGTTCGACATCAATTTCTTTTTCACATGAGGTCAAAAGAAGCGATAAAACAGTGAGGAGAAAGAGTATTTTTTTCATGATCATTTGAATAGGAAGTTATAGGTAACCGATGGAATCCAACGGAACAAGGTGGTTTGATAAGCCGATGTGCGCGATGGGTCGTCATCGTTTTCGCGGAACGAAATAGTGAATGCATTTTCACGTCCGTAGGCATTGTACAAGGAGAAGTTCCAATTGGACTCGTATTTCGCTGTTTTTTTGCGATACCATGTCACGCTCAAGTCCAGGCGATGGTAGTCGGGCATGCGATACCCATTGCGCTCGGTATAGACCAAGTAGGTTTCGCCGTCCACTTGGTATTTACCACTGGGGAAGGTCACTGCATTTCCGGTGTAATAAATCCAAGCCGCGGAGAAGGATAACTTTTCGCTGAGGTCATATACCCCGACGACCGAAATTTCATGCGTGCGGTCTTGACGCGAAGGATACCAGTCGCTGTTGTTGATGCCGTCGATTTGGCGCTCGGTGCGGCTCAGGGTATAGCCCAACCATCCGCTGAATTTGCCCTTTTTCTTTTTCAAAAGGAATTCGATACCATAGGCGCGGCCATCGCCATAAAGCAATTCTCCTTCGATGAGCTCATTGCCTTGTGTTGATGCGCCGTTGCGGTAGTCGATTTGATTTTGCATGTCTTTGTAATAGACTTCGGTGCTGAATTCGTAAGCGTTGTTTTTGAAATTTTTGAAAAGACCGAGACTTACTTGATCGGCAATTTGTGGCTTCACATTTTTACTCGAGGGAATCCACAAATCGGTTGGACTCGCCGATGTAGTATTGGAGATCAAATGCAGGAATTGTGCGTTTCTGGCATATCCTCCTTTGATTGATGTGGATTCGTTGATGATGTATGAAGCGGTGAGGCGAGGCTCGGGCACCACATACGTTTTCACAATCTTGTTTTGCGCGTAGGTGGTTGTATCGATGGCGTTGCCTTTGTCGTCAAAGGTGTAGTGGTCACCACCAAGGGGAGAAAAAGTGGATAAACGAACACCGTAGTTGATTTTCCATTGGGTGCCGATTTTGCTTTCACCGTTGGCGTACACGGCGGCTTCCATGGAGTAGCGCTTTTCGAGATCCGCCGTGTCGTCTACACCACTGCCTTCGCTGGCTGTGATTTCACCAGGTGTCATGGTGTGGTAAATGGCATTTGCACCAAATCGGAAATTGGTTGAAGCATTGGGGAAGAACTGCCATTCTTGTTTGACATTGTAGTCTTGAATGCGCGAAAGAATATTGATGTCCAGCGCACTGCTGTTGATGCCGATGGTGTAGTTGTAATCGCTAAAGATGAGCGAAGTGTTGGAGAACCATTTGGCATTTGCGATATGATTCCAACGCGCTGTAACAGTCGTATTTCCCCAATCGAGCGAGAAGGCATCGGCAACGCCCAAGACATCGCGACCCGAATATGCGGATAGGAACAAGCGGTTTTTGTCGTTCAACGTATAATTGGCTTTGAGGTTGAGGTCGTAGAAGTAGAGTTTGCTTTTCTTCAATGTTTCGTCACTGGAAGCTTTGAGAAACACATCGGCATAGGTTCTGCGACCTGTTACGATAAACGATCCTTTGTCTTTGACTATAGGCCCCTCGACCAACAGACGCGAAGAGATCAATCCGATTCCACCACCAACTTGGTAGCTTTTGTTGTTGCCTTCGTTCATGCGAATGTCAAGCACTGAAGAAGCACGTCCACCGAAGTTGGCAGGAGCCGAACCTTTGTAGAGCGTAGCATCTTTGATAGCATCGGAATTGAAGGTGGAGAAGAACCCGAGCAAATGGCTGGCGTTGTACACGGGCGCTTCGTCGAGTAGGATCAAATTGTGATCGGCCTGACCACCGCGGACAAAAAATCCAGCATTGCCTTCGCCCGCGCTTTTTACACCCGGAAGAAGTTGAATGGATTTCAGGATATCGCGTTCGCCGAATAGAACGGGCAGCTTGTTGATTTCTTTGATGTCGAGTTTTTCGACTCCCATCTTGGCATCGGTGATGTTTTTGTTGGTGCTCTCAGCGGTGATTTCAACGGCCTTCAGCATGGTAGCTTCACTGACCAAATCAATGTCTATTTTTTGATTTGCCTTCAGATTGATATTTACTTTTTTGGCGGTATAGCCGGTATACTGATACAACAAAGTGTATTGGCCCGCATCAAGTGTGATCGAGTAAAAGCCATATTCATTCGAAACAGCGCCTTTACCCGGCAATTCCATGATAGCGACGAGCGCACCGATCATGGTTTCCCCATTGGCCGTATCGCTGATGGTCCCGCTGATGGTATAGCGGTCTTGCGCCTGTGCGGCCGAGGTGATCAAAAGGAGCATCCAGGTGCTAAAGAAAATAAGAGGTTTCATACTATTGAATTTCGGGGCAAAATTGGGGTGGAATAGGAGTCCGCGCAGGAATAATTCAGTGAAAGGAAGAGATTGCGGGTTGAATGGGCGATTCTTGGGATTGAATGGCAGGTGTTCAAAACAACATGAAATGGCCTATACGACTTTGCAGAATGCACATCCGCACCGTTGTTTCCACGATGTTAGGGATAGATGAAGGCAAGGTGAAGAACGCAACTTAGGGCATGTCAATGCGCGGTCAGCCAATCGAGAAAATCGCCTACTCGATTGCGGCTGACCTCGATGCGAAAATCGATGGCTGTGGAGGGAATCACTTCCAGTTTGCGATTGAACATGTGCACGGTTTCTTTGATGCAACGGTGATGGATAAGCACTTGTCGGCTGACCCGAAAGAAGGCGCTGCCAGCGATTTGTTCAAAATGATCGAGGGTTTGATCCATGGCGTAGCTGCGACCGTCGATCGTTTTGAGATAAGTCAACTCGTTTTGCTTGAAGAAAAGAGCGATATCCTCGAGGCGAATGGGAAGAATTTTGTCTTTGTAATACACCAAAATGGAAGTGACTTTTTTGATGTGCGCGAGATCACCCAAGAGTTTTTGCATATTGGGTGAGGACTGCGATAGATTGCGGCGCAACTGAACGAATTTGTCGATTGCGGCGTGGACATCGCCTTTGGAAAACGGCTTTAGGATATAGTCAATGCCGTTGTTTTTTATGGCCTCTAACGCGAATTCATCGAATGCGGTGCAAAAGACAATGGGGGAGGGAAGCGTTATCGTGCGAAAAATATCGAAACTAGGGCCATCTTGCAGTTGAATGTCGCTAAACACCAAGTCCGGCGCTGGATGATTTTTGAAGTAGATCACGCTTTCCTGTACCGATGGCAAAACGGCTTGCACCACGATGTCATCGCTGTATTTGCTCACTTGATGCGCCAAGTCTTCGGCGGTCAATTCTTCGTCTTCGATAATGACAATATTCATAGGTCTAAATAATACATTTTTACAACAAAAGCGAGCGGAGTTTCTTGGATTTCGATGGGTTGTCCGCCAAGCAACTTGAATCGCTCGCTCAAATTAAAAAGTCCAGTCCCGGTGGATTCCATGCGTTCCGATTCGAGCGGTATACGTGTATTGGTGATCACCAAACAATTCGTGCCTTCGGTTTTTACCCAGATATGAATCGGCTCAGCCTTGGATAGCCGATTGTGTTTGAGAATATTCTCGAATAGGCTTTGGATGGCCAACATGGGAAGTCCCTTGGACGATGCGATTTGGTCCATTTCGATGTGCAGTTCGAAGCAGTTCTTGAAACGCACCTCTTGAATTTGCAAGTAATTCACAGCAATGCGCAAATCGTCGGCTACGGGCAATTTTGCTCGATGTGTACTTTGAAGCGAACTGCGCAGAAATTCGGAGACTTTGAGGATATAGGCTTCGGCTTGATCGGGGTCTTTGTGAATTAAAATTTTGAGCGTGTTGAGCGCATTGAATAAAAAATGCGGATGGATGTGGTTGCGCAGATTTACGTATTGCGCTTGCATCCGATGCAGTTTGGCTTCGCTCAAGTCGTTGATCATTTGTACCTGCTGAAGGCGATAGCGAACGAGCGTTTGAAAGACTAGAATCAGTGTGTTGTTGAGGATTACCACACCCATCGACATGAAAGGCGGAGGAGGCGATTTGAGCCATGGATTGGCATGGACGACGAGGAAGCTCTCCACATCTTGTTGAAAGCACAAGCGCGGTATGAGATCCATGGCGATCATGATGAGCGTGGTAATGGTCCACAGCAGCAGCAAGCGACCTTGCAAGATGCGAAAAAAATAATAGTTCAACAACCACGCGAAGGCCAGCAGACCAGATGCCGCCAACCAGATGATGGGCAACAATTGGATGTTCTGGTTGATTACTAGAAAGATGGGCGTAGTAGTGATCATGGCCAGTAGAGGCACCACAATAAGAGCTACCGTGAAGTAGGGGCGATTGCGCAAGAATTGCATGGGGTGAAAATACCCTATTCGAACACGATATTCGTCTTTTTGGGCAGTCAACGGTCCAATTTGAGTGGTCAACGGGCAAAGAAAAAGTTTGAAAACGAATTTCAACGACCAAATGTGATTAATTCCATGGACTCCATGGCGCTCGAAATCTTTTGAAACTTAATTTGTAACCTAGTGAGCATCTGAGCTGATGGACCACCATGAATCAAATCACATCTGTTTTACAAATGAAAAAATGGTCTGCAATCGCCCTTTTGTTCGGGCTGGCATCGTGTCTTTGCGCGCAGGATACAACGCGGACACCGGTTTACGAACTGCCCCCCATTCGAATTGAAGCAGAGCGTCTGCCATCCGATATTCGGCGACTTGACCCTGTGAGCGGCACCTATATTTTTGGGGGCAAAAAGAATGAAGTCATTGATTTGACCAAAAAAGACGCGGCCATTACCGAAAAGCACGGCCGTCAGGTGTTTGCCAAAGTCCCAGGTTTATTCGTTTATGATATGGACGGTACAGGCAATCAAGTCAATATTGCATCGCGTGGTCTCGATCCTCATCGTGGATGGGAGTTTAATATTCGGAAAGATGGTGTGATGACCAACAGCGATATTTACGGTTATCCTGCAAGCCACTACAATATTCCGCTCGAAGCAGTCGAACGCATTGAGCTGGTGCGCGGAACGGGTTCATTGCAATATGGTGTTCAATTCGGTGGCATGGTCAATTACATCACCAAGGCACCGGATAGTTTACGCAAAGTGGCCTTTGAAAGCATCAATACGATTGGCTCCTACGGTTTGGTTAGTGCGTACAATGCCATTTCAGGCAAGGTCGGTAAGTTTCGTTATTCCGCTTGGATCAACAAACGCCAGCAAGATGGATATCGCGACAACAGTGAGTCGCAAACCAACACCGAATGTGTCACCTTGTATTATGATGCGAGTCCGAGACTCAAGTTCAAGTTAGAGTGGACCCATTCCAATTATCTAACGCAAAACCCTGGCCCGCTCACCGATAGTCTCTTTCGGGTGAACTCACAAATGGCCACACGCAGCCGCAATTATTATTCTCCCGATATTCATATTCCATCCTTCACCTTGAATTGGGGCATTACGTCCTCTACAGCATTGCAATGGACCACCTCTTGGCTCACTGGTGAGCGCCGAAGTGTCTTATTCGACCGTCCCGCCACCATTGCCGATACCATTGTTACGGCAACCGGGCAATTCAACAATCGTCAAGTAGATATCGACCGATTCGATAGTCGGACATCGGAATTGCGGGTATTGCATACATATCGTTTTCGTGCGCATACCAACGCATTGGCTGTTGGTGTGCAGTATGTCAACAATGATTTGAATAGACAGCAGCAGGGCAGAGGCACAACCGGAAGTGATTATGACTTGACCCGCATAACGCCGGGTTGGGGCCGCGATATCCATTACAAAACCAATAACATCGCTGTATTTGCAGAAAATCGGTGGGTGGTGTCGAATCGCTTATCCATCAATACTGGCGTGCGATGGGAAATGGGGCAGAGCGATTTTACAGGTTCGATAAGTTATTACAATGATGAAACCTTGCCCAATACCATCGAGCATAAATTTCCATTGTTCGGAGCGAGCTTTCAATACGATTTAAAATCCGATATCAATATCTATGGAGGGTGGTCGCAGGCGTATCGACCAGTGATATTGAAAGATATCATTCCGCAATCGGTTTTCGAAGTCGTAGATAAGAATTTGAAGGATGCCTTTGGGTACAACGCTGAAATCGGATTTCGTGGGAAGAGAAAAAATCTGAAGTGGGACATCACCGGATTTTATGTGGAATACAACAATCGGTTGGGCACACTAGCGCAAACGGATACTGCCAATAATTTAATTGTTTTTAGAACCAATATCGGCAACTCCAATACGATGGGATTAGAAGGTTTCGTTCAGGCAGATTTTGACCTGAGTAAAAAAGTTGTGGTGTCGCTCTTTACCTCCACCTCTTGGATGCAGGCGGTCTATTGCGATGCGCAAATCCGTATGGGCAATGCAAATGTGGACATCAGCGGCAATACGGTCGAAAGCGTACCCACGTGGTTATCGCGCAATGGTATGACTGTAAAGTACGGTCGCTGGTGTTGGTCGACCTTGTTGAGTTATACCTCATCGACCTATGCCGACGCGTTGAATGCAAAGGAGCCCTCTTTCACTGGTGCGGTGGGTCTGGTTCCCGAATATGCCATCTTGGATATGAACTTGTCCATTCGCATCAGCCATGTGGTGAAGGTATTGATCAATGCCAACAACGTATTGGATAAAAGTTACTTCACCAAACGCCCACAATTGTATCCCGGTCCAGGGGTTTGGCCATCGGACGGTCGCACCTTTTCAGCTACGGTAAGCATCCGATTATAAAGACGGTTTTTGCCGCACATCGAATCAAGGTGAGATCCAACTTGCCCTTATCTTTGATTTCATGAAACAACTTTAGGGTCAGGATATCACCGCGCGCATTGGTGAAAAAAATAGTACATGGAAGTGGTTTGGCGAAGTGGCACAATCGTCATGGATGAACCCGAAAGCCTAAGTGGAGGCGAATAAGGTCCCGATCCTTACACCACGTTTTTAGCGTCATTGGCGGGCTGTACTTTGGCTACATTGCGCATGTATGTGGATCGCAAGGCATGGCCAGTTCCGCACATCAAGGTTCGCATGAATATGTATCAAGAGCAAGATCCAATTCGAACGATCATTCGGCGCGAGATTGTTTTTCCTGATTCGGTAAGTGAAGAACAGCGCAATCGACTACTTGTGGTGGCGAAGTCGTGTCCTGTTTCGCGTATACTCGAAAACACCATAGCCATTGAGACAACTTCCTAGGCGGCGACAAAACTTGGATGTTGTCGAAATAATGCTTAGGTTTGATCTGCCTCACGTTGTTTTGAAAAGCGCAAAACACCGCAGAATATCAATTTCAATCCATTCATTACATAACGCCACAACATGGATAAAGACAATATCAAAAAGGAATACACCAATGGGGAAATCACCATTGTGTGGCAATCTGGAAAGTGCATTCATGCGGCCCAATGTGTAAAGAATGCATCGGAAGTTTTTCAGCCGCGCAATCGGCCTTGGATTGTTCCTGATGCGGCCGACAACGATAAGATCATCCATGCGGTCAGTCAGTGTCCATCTGGAGCATTGACCTATTACAGCAAAGAGGAGCAACGTGATGTATAGAATGCGGTTGCTCTGAAGATCATTCAGTGCTTCCGAAGCATACCGTGCCTCAACAATCCATCAATAGGGGGGAGCTGGCGCAAACCGAGATACAATGAGCAGGTTGTTTGACTTACCTTGCACAGCAGCAATATTGCTAAGTCGAATCGTATCATCCATCATGAGGACTACACTTTTTATGTTATTGAGTTTGCCTTTCCTATTGGTTGGGTGTACTGCACAACCCCAAGGAACTGTCCATTCTGACATGGAAGCGAATCATGTCCTCTTACAAGGCGACACGGTGAGCGGACTTGGAAGAAATATTTGGTATATTTTTCAAGATCACAACAACAACTATTGGTTTGGTAGCGATGGGGAAGGACTATATCGCTATGACGGTCTCCATTGTATCAATTTCACCACCGAGCACGGCTTGCCCAACAATCGTGTGCGCCAAATCCAGGAAGACCATGAGGGCAATATGTATTTCTCCACGCTGGATGGTATCTGTAGATTCGATGGAAAACGGTTTGAGCTATTGGAGGCTATTAAAAGCGACGAATGGAAATCGGAACCCAATGATTTGTGGTTTTATATGTTGGGCAAGCAAGACGAATCAGGACCATATCGTTATGACGGAAAGCAGTTGTATAATTTGGAGTTTCCAAAGCACTATCTGCACGATGAATTCATGGCCAATGGAATCAATCCATTTTTTAGTCCTTACGAAATTTATAGTATTTATAAAGACCGCAGTGGGTCGATGTGGTTTGGAACATCTGTTTTTGGGGCATGTCGTTTTGACGGAACATCGATCAAATGGATGTATGAAAAAGATCTGACGATCGTTCCAGCAGGAGGTTCATTTGGAATTCGTTCTATTTTTGAAGATCGCGAAGGACATTTTTGGTTGTGCAACACGAATCAACGCTTTCTTTTTGATTGGAGCAAAACAGCGCAAAGTGACCGATTGGAGTATACCAAAACCCAAGGCGTTGGCGATGCGAGCACCTTTGGAGGTGATGCATGCATTTATTTTTCACACATCGTCGAAGATGAGAACGGATGGATTTGGCTGACCACATGGGACCAAGGCGTATATGCCTACGATGGAAACCAGGTTCGACATTATCCCGTCAAGGACGGTTCGAGCACCGTTCAATTGGTGTCGATGTACAAAGATCGTCAGGGTCGTTTGTGGTTGGGTACAGCAGAGAAGGGCGTCTATTGTTTTGACGGAAGTAATTTTAATAAATGGAACAAATAATCATTTACAGGTTGGAAGATGAGTGGTTACAATGTGTAATTGCTTTTGGTACGGTATGAGCGTATGGGCAATACAAGAACTGCTCGGCTGGCGTGTAACAAAGCGTTAGGTACAGAGCGCATCGAACACTGACGGAAGTCATATCGCAATACATCAAAGAACAGTTCGTGGGTTGGAATGCGGCGTATCTTCGCTCGGACACCAACCCGCATCACGTCCTGCAATGCTCAGGGAAAGCTGAGATGCTGAAGTATGCAGTGCACCGTTCAATATGACGGGGATAGGTTCACACCATTCAATCCATTTGCTATGAAAGCCAGAGAAAATAGTCCAACAGTAAAGCCGGTCATCACGATAGACAATTATTTGGACAGCCACTATATCCATCGAAGCAATTGGTTGCGCGCGGCGGTTTTGGGTGCCAATGACGGCATCATTTCTGTTTCGAGTTTGGCCATAGGCGTAGCAGCGGCGAGTAACACCCGCGAACCGATCGTATTGGCCACCGTTGCCGGTTTGGTGGCCGGAGCCCTCTCCATGGCAGCAGGCGAATACGTATCGGTGAGTTCGCAGACCGATATTGAAAAAGCTGACATTGAGCGGGAGCGTCACGAACTGCAGGATCGGCCAGAAGCAGAGTTGGAAGTATTGGCGCAGATCTATGAAAAGCGCGGTTTACAAAAAGCGACAGCATGGCAAGTCGCACGCGAATTGACGGCGGCCGATGCATTGGCGGCCCATATGCGCGATGAACTAGGCATCAATGAGATCAGTCAGGCCAAGCCCATGCAAGCAGCATTTGCCTCGGGAGCGTCATTTACATTGGGTGGATTATTGCCTTTGTTGGTCACGCTATTTGCTCCAGTCCACAACATGGAGTTGAGTCTATATGGAAGCACCGTCTTGTTTTTAATCTTCTTGGGCCTGTTATCAGCCAAGACGGGAGGCTCATCCATTTTCAAGGCCATTGTGCGCATCACGATTTGGGGAACCATCGCTATGGGCGTATCGGCAGGGGTGGGTCATCTGTTTGGGGTGAAGGTTTAATTAAAACATCTAGCAGACCATTGGTGGCACATGTATAGAGCTGTTGAGAAGCAGTGAAGATTTTAGCGGATATGCTCACAAGGCGCAGAACTGGGCAGGTGTTTACAAGGCTATGAGAATCATAGGGTAGAAAAAAATGCATTTCATTTCCTCAATCAACCTTTTTTCCCTACGCGCAGTCTTAAGGTTAGAATGGGTCGAATTCTACATAGCATTTGAATGTTTCTATTGTCCTTGGCAGTGGTGGGGCAGAATCTTGTCCCCAATCCCATTTTCGAGGATATGATCGACTGTAACTTGGTGTTCCCTGAACTGTTCTGCTGCCAGCATTGGGCCACCTATCTTGATACGGATTTTAACAATACGCCTGATCTGGGCTACGAAGGTGAGGTGTTTTTTTTCTCTTTCCACCATCGATGCATTCGATGGCAATCAATACGTCAATATGGAGTGCAGCACAGGGTATGTGGCTGCGAATCACATTTTTGATTTTTGTCGGCAGTGAAATGGATGTTAGAATACTGCATTGAATCGACTGTAAAAATCCAAAACGTGAATGAATGACTACCGGACGAGTACCACACTGCCCGTTTCCTCGTGCATCTTGCCATCAAATGTTTGGAATTTGAGGATATAGGAATAGGCATCGGTACTGCCGTAATGATCGCCTCCTTGGGTGTTGCCCTGCCAATATTCATTCATGTCGTGGGTTGAAAAAGCCTCTATGCCCCAGCGGTCAATTACAGTGAGCGAATAACCGATCACTTGAAAGGTCACTGGTTTCCATACATCGTTGATGCCATCTCCATTCGGTGTAAACGAATTGGGTACGTACACATACCAATCACAATCTTCAATTTCTATTGACACTTCGTATTCGACCATACCACAAAGGTTGGACACCATGAAGGCATACACACCGCTTTCTGTAAATGGTTCATTCAACGAAGTCTCTCCGTTGGCCCATGCAAAGATTACGTCGTCTGTCATTTCGATAACAGCCGAAGTTTCATAACAGAGCACTTGATTGCTTTCAAAAGTTGCGACAGGCAGAGGAAGCATCTCCACGTCGAAGGTAGATTGCCCCTGGCATCCTAATGCATCTTCAACCGTCAAGGTATAACTGCCAGGCTCGCTAATATTGAGCTGATTGAGATCAGCACCTGTGCTCCATGCGTAATGCACGTATCCGGACGATTCCAAAGTGGTGCTGTCGCCTTCACAAAAAATCAAATCACCAATGACGGTTGGCACAGGCAGGGGATACATGGCTATGGTTGCCGAATCATACGAATGACAACCGAAATCATCCACTACTTCCAGGGCAATTTCGGTTTCGCCATCTACTTCAAAGACATGATTTCCTGCCTGTCCATTCCAAGTGTAGGAATTAAACTGATTGTTGCATGAAATCACGATGGTTTCTCCAACGCAATAGCCCAAAGGCGCATCAATCTCTACTGGCAATGGTGCAATGAATTCTTGCACAAAACTGGCGGTTGCGTGGCATCCAAATTCATTTTCTACATATGCACTATAAGAGGCAGGCGCTGAGGCTTCGATCATTTGTGTAGTTTGGCCCGTATTCCATGCCATTACTGCATAGGTTTGGTCTAAAGCAAGTGCAGTGCTTTCTCCTTCGCATGCAGGACTCACACCATCGATAATGGGCTCGGGATTGGGATGCACCACCAAAAGCCCTGAGGCTTCTCCTTGACAACCATTGGTGCCGGTAACCACAACAGTTATCGGTCCTGGAGTTGCACTGATGACACTTGAATTGTTGGTTCCGTCACTCCAAAGGTATTCCGCAAACCCTCCTTGAGTTTGAAAGGTAGATGAATCGCCTTGACAAATTTCTTGTGAACCGAGCAACACTGGCTGAGGTGCTTCGAGAATTTGAACCTGTGTCATGGCCACCGCACTGCATCCATAAGCATCAAAAACTTCTATGCTATACTGACCTGCATCTGTCACTTCCAATACGGAAAGGGCGGTTCCATTGCTCCATAGATATGCATCATAATTTCCTGTAGCATTTAGGGAGACACTGAGTCCCTCACAAAAACTATACAGGCTGTCTAAGCTTGGTGCTGTAACGCTGTGAAAGTCGACCACTAGAGAGGTGTTGCCCATACACCCATTGCTGTCGATCACCTCCAAAGTGATGATCGAATCACTTTCTAGCGTGATTTCAGCTGCCTCCTCTGTTTGATTCCACAACATCATTGGATAGTTGGTGTCACTTGTGTACTGGACTATTTCTCCAGAACAAGGGTTGGCATTGCCTACAATCATCGGCTCAGGCAATTCAAAAGGATCGATGTAAACCGAGCTCTGACCTTGACATCCGTTTATGTCAGTGACTTGAACGTCAATTTGACCTTGATTGGAAACTGTCAATTCTGGTGCTACCAAGGATTGATTCCAAATCACCATGGGATACGATTCATTTAATGAAAGAATAATTGAATCACCAATGCAAAAAGGTTGAATACCTAATATTTCTGGATGGGGCGCGTCATAAAAATTGACAACCACTGCGTCATAACCGGTGCAACCTTCGGCATCCCAAACGGTCAAACCCACCGATGCATCGTCCAAAATCAACGTGCTGTTTGATGTCGTGCCATTGGACCATTGGTAGGTGGCATATTGGTTATTGGCAGCCAACAACAAAGAATCCCCTTGACATGAATCAGCATTGCCTAGGATCTCGGGTGTCAATTCATCAGCAGCGACCACTTCGAATTGATCTGACTGTTCACAGCCATAGTTGTCCCATACTGTGACTCCATGCCATCCCAAAGCATCGATGGCAATGCTATTGGTGCTCGTTCCATCGTCCCAAACAACAGAAGCGTAATTGCCAATAACCTGCAAAGTTACTTGCATGCCAGGACAGAGTGTGGAATCGCCCGTGATTTCTACTGCAGGCAGTGCGCGCTCTGTCACAAATAGTGAATCGGAGGCTTGACATCCATCCTCATCAATTAAATCTACTTGGACCCAACCCTCGGTGTTGATCTGCACAGAAGAAGCAGTTTCATTGGTGCTCCAGATGTAATCAACAAACACCGGAGATACTGTCAGGGTAGCAAAACCACCTTCACAGAACAAAGTGTCACCCACCAATTGCGCCGTGACCTCTTGCGACAGCACCTCGGCACTAACTGAATTCTGGCAACCATTGATGTCAGTCACCAAGGCCGTTATCATCTGTGGTGTATACACCGTAAGTGTATCTGACATCACCATGGAGTCTGATGAAGCCGTCCAATCGATTTGTATGCCATTGTGATTGGCCACAATGTTCTCTTGACCACCTGAACATACAGTTGAATCTGTGAGCAATTCAATAGATGGTAAAGTGAGCTCTAGCGCAATGCTGTCTGCTGTTATGCGACAGCCGTTTTGATCAATAACAGTGATGGAAATGTCACCTCCGCTATTCGCTATAAATGTAGAGTTGCTGCTGCCGTCCTGCCACAAATAATTGACATAGCTAGTGGTTAACCCAAGGGTAGTTGACTCGTTTTCACAGAATTCGAAATCGCCTGTAAAAATAGGCTCTACAATAGCATGTGGACTCACATACATCGAATCAAATCCCATGCATCCATTTTCGTCTGTTACAGTGAGGTAGACCATGCCCTCCAACGAAACATCGGTATTCTGAAGGGTGGAGCCGGTGGACCAAGAATAGGTACTAAATGTTTGAAGGGCGCTCAATACAATACTGTCATTGGGGCAGAATAAGGATGGTCCATTAATGGTAGGAACAGGCAATGCGGACTCTGTAAGAAAGATGGAGTCATTGCTAATGCATCCGTCCAAATCCATAACAGATACTTCAAACCATCCAGCAGTGCCGGCTTGTATAGTTGAGGTGGTGTCATTGGTGCTCCAAAGAAATTGTGCAAAAGTTGGAGTCACCGATAGTGAAGTGGTGCCGCCAGCACAATACAAACTGTCTCCAACAATAGTGGCTTCAACCTCTTGTGATATGATTTGCGCAGTGCTCAGATTTGAGCAGCCATTGTTATCCGTTACGATGGCAGTAACAAGCTGAGGAGAGAAAACAGTCAATGTATCCAAACTTACCAGTGCATCAGTGGATGCCACCCATTGCAAGGTGCTTCCGTTGTGCGAAGCCACAATGGTTTCACGTCCTCCGTCGCATACCGTGTTGTCTGTAATCAGGGTGATTGTTGGAAGTGGATACATCACAGCAATGGTGTCAGCTTGCAATACACATCCATTCAAGTCTGTGACGGTCACATCAATAATTCCATCGGTCGAGGCAACATAGGTCGAGTTTGTGCTTCCGTCTTGCCAAAGATAACCAGTATAGGCTGCAGACAAACCAATGGTAGAAGAATCGTTCATGCAAAAGTCTAAATTTCCTGAAAATGCAGGTGCAATAACTGCATATTCATCTACCCACAATGAGTCTGATCCTGCACATCCATTTTGGTCATAAACGGTTAAGGTTACCATGCCTGCAGTGCTCACTTGGGTGTTCTGTAACGCGCTGCCTGTGGACCAATCATACAGATCATACATTTGCGCAACACCTAGCAAGGTTGAGTCATCTGGACAGAACAATGCTCCACCTGTGATATCGGGATTTGGTATTGGCCATTGGGCAATGGCAATGGAATCTGTAGCTGAACATCCATTGGTGGATACAATATTCAAAGTGTAATATCCTGGGTTTGTAACACCAATGGACTGCGTGGTTTCTCCAGTCGACCATAAATAGGTATAGTTCGATGGACCTGAGACCCATGTTGAATCACCTTCGCAAAAACCAAATTCGCCAGTGAAATCAACATCAGTGGTGCCGCTTTGTATGGTGATCTCTGCCATCGAAGAGCATCCTTCTGGGGTAGTAAGCATGGCTTGGTAATATCCCGGACTGAATACAACGACTGTATCAGATGACAATCCATCCACATCGGATCCTACCCATTGAATGGTACCTGCATCGTGCATTGCGACGAGTTGTAGATCATTCGCATTGCACAAAATCGTATCTCCCAAAATTTCAATTTGTGGCTGCGGAAGTTCAAAGACAAGCGTATCTCCCGTCAGAGTGCAGCCACTCATATCAGTCACCATCACAGAAATTGTTTCTGATTGATTGGTGCTGTAAAAACTGTCTGAACTTCCGTCGTGCCATAGATAACTGGCATATGTCTCCGTCAGATAAACAATGGTTGAAGAATCCTCACAAAAGTGCAGGTTACCTGTGAATTGAACGCTTCCCGAATTGTTTTGGCCTACGAACAGGGAGTCGATACCGACACATCCGTTTGCATCCGTGACGACTAAGCTAACCCATCCGGAGTTGTATAACGAAGTGGAGATACTTGAATCTCCAGTACTCCAATCATACTGACTATAAGGCAAGGAAGACATAACAACTGCTGTGTCGCCGTCACAAATGGATACATCGCCAATGATTTGCGGTTCGGGCAAAGGTGCTTGGATGATGTCGATGGCAGAAGATGCTGTGCAACCATTGACATCGGTAATTTGAAGCCACATGAGGCCGGGTCCATAAACCGAGGTGGATTGTGTGGTTTGTGTGTTTCCCCATAAATATTCGAAATTATCCGGAGCACTGAGTTGAAGAGAATCGCCTGCACATAGCATTGGACCGCCTGTAATGATCGGTGCGGGAATCGTTATTGCGCTGATTACCACCGAGTCGCGGACGATACACGATGGAAGATAAATATCTACCCAATAAATCCCTGGAGTGCCGACCAAATATATTTGACCAGCGCTTCCATCTTGCCAACTATAATTGTAAGCACCAGCAGTCGAAGCATCCAGTGCATAACCCATGGAGGTGATGCAAATGGCCGTGTCTGATCCTAGTGGCGAGGCGGCTTCCGCATATTCTACGGTTATCGTATCATAGATGCTGCATCCATCATATGTCCATTGAATCCAATGACTTCCTTGGTCGAGCCAGTTGAAGGATACTGTATCGCCATCACTCCAGAGATATTCCTCGCCGTAATATTGATTCATGTCGACATAAATACTGTCAGATGAACATAACAATGCATCTGGTCCTAATGTCGCTTGATGAAGTGGACTTAGGTACACCATAGCAGTATCGGTCCTGGTGCAACCGCCTATAGTGCCTTGCACATAAGCCTCATTCCATCCTGTTGTTGTCCACCATTGTGAAGAATCCGATGTGCCGAATTGGGGCCAATAGATTTGGGTCCCCGAGCTCGGATTCGACTCGAGCAATACACCAGTTGCATCGCAAACGCGAATGGAATCTGGGAGATTAAACTGAGGTTTGGGACTGATAGTGACTAAGCTTGTATCTGCCGCTGTTTCGCCACATTCCAAATTGGTAACTGTTAAAATTACCGTATATGTTGCAGGCACATCCAATAGAGGAAATTGAAATGTAGGATTCTCCAGGTTACTTGTTTGGTTGTTGTACCCAAATTGCCACTCGATATCAACCAATGATCCAGCCGTTGATTGACTCAAAAACTGAGTCGTGTTGTTTTCACACACATCTTGATAGGAAAATGATGTAATAGCAAAACAGGTGTTCTGAGGCATACAATCCGGGTCAATGGGTTGGGCTGTAGAAAACGAGAATCCAATGGATCCAGTGACTTGAGCTCCCCAAGGATAAAACTCGGGCGTGACCACTTGCAAGTAATAACTGCCAGGGGCCAAACAGTTAATTGTATTGATGGTTTGTGAATTGGAAAAACAACTGCCCACATTCATTGCATTGCAACTTCCCAATAAAATGCGATATCGGATAAATGACGGATCGACAGTGGTTAACGGTAGGTTTAGGTTGAATGTAAAATCTACACTTGAGGTGCCTGTTACATCAATCCGAAACCAAGAGGATTTGTAATTGGTCACTTGAGCGGCATTGGGCAATAAGCATCCCATGTTGTTGCCCGATTCACCAAAGCCTTC
>CANHSF010000035.1 GCA_947463065.1 Flavobacteriales bacterium
CCGCTGAGCACACTGCACTTTTTCATAACCTCTTCGCCGCTGAACAGCATTTTGCCCAAGAATCCGCGAACAAAGGTTTCGTCTTTGTCTTTGGAATATTCGCGCAACCAATCGACCAAATTGTCATCGCTTTTGAAATAAGCCGAATTATCGTTCGGGAGATACGCCGAAGTGATGGTACTTCCCCACTCTACCGCACCCGAATTGGGCTGTTCCAATCCATTGATGATTTGAAAAAAGGCCGTAATCGCACCGTGGTCCTTCGATAAAATGGCCACTTTATCGCCTTTGATCAAATTGAAACTGATGCGATCAAACAAGAGCTGACCTTCGGCCGAAGTTTTGGAAAGATTCTCGATGTTTAGAATTTGATCGCCACATTCTCTGTCTGGACGAAAGATAATTCCCGGGTATTTTCGTGTGGAAGGCTGAATGTCGTCGATGACCAATTTTTCCAAAAGTTTCTTGCGGCTGGTGGCCTGCCTTGATTTGGAAGCGTTGGCGCTAAATCGCTCCACGAACTCTTGGAGTTCCTTGCGTTTTTCCTCCATTTTTTTGTTTTGATCGGAGCGCTGGCGCAAAGCCAATTGACTGCTCTCGTACCAAAAGGTATAGTTACCGGTATACAGTTGGATCTTTCCGAAGTCGATATCGACAATGTGTGTGCACACCGCATCGAGGAAGTGACGGTCGTGCGATACAACGATGACGGTGTTCTGAAAATCTGCTAAGAAGTCCTCCAACCAGGTGATGGTTTCCACGTCCAAGTCGTTGGTCGGCTCATCGAGCAAAAGAATATCGGGATTGCCAAACAACGCTTGGGCGAGCAACACACGCACCTTTTCCTTTCCGCTCAATTCACCCAATACGGTGTGGTGAAACTCTTCGCGAATGCCCAATCCACTGAGCAAATTGGCCGCATCGCTCTCGGCATTCCAACCGTCCATTTCGGCAAACATCATTTCCAGATTCGCCGCACGTTCGCCATCTTCATCGGTAAAATCTGCCTTGGCATACAACGCGTCCTTTTCCTTCATGATGTCATACAACTTGCGGTTGCCCATCAGCACGGTGTTGAGCACGCTGTATTCATCAAATGCAAAGTGGTTTTGGGTCAATACGCTCATGCGTTCGCCTGGCCCCATGGCGATATCTCCGGTCATCGATTCGATTTCGCCAGACAATATTTTCAAAAACGTGGATTTACCTGCACCGTTGGCACCAATTACACCATAGCAATTGCCGTGTGTAAACTTGATATTGACTTCTTCGAATAGCGTGCGCTTACCATAACGCAAGGAAACATTGGAAACATTTAACATGACAAAACCGGATTTACTAATTTCAAAAACGGGTGCAAAGGTACGTAAAGAAAACGTTGGTGGGTTTTATACAGCCAGAGAAAACAGCACAAAAAAGGCGCGGACAACCGCGCCTTTCATACCATTGAACCGAGCTGACCCGCTTTTATGGAGCGACAGCACAAATGTTTTATCGAATGTCCATAATGAACGGCAATCGCGCTTGAACACCTTCCATGCTGATAAACTGGCGAGCGTGCTCCAACATACGGTACTCCGGTCCGAAGACTTTTTCCAACACCTGGGCCTGTTTTTGTCCGGTCAAATCCTCAACGAATTTTTGGAACGGATCCATCAAAGCAGGCAGCTTCACCACTTCATATTCGGTTAAACCCGCATGCGCCGCAGCCGCTTTGATGCAGTCTTCCAAGTTGCCCATTTCGTCAACCAAACCAATTTCCTTGGCATCCATACCGCTCCATACCCGACCTTGACCGATGCTATCGACTTCGGCAACGGTCTTGCCGCGGCCATTGGCCACTTTGGACAAAAAGTCATCGTAGATGGTGCTGACCATGGTTTGCATGGCCCGCATTTCTGTCGCGTCCAAGGGCTTCACAGCACTGGTCAAATCAGCATGCGGATTGGTTTCGTACCGATCGAATGTCAGTCCGATCTTATTGTCCAAAAACTTTTGCATATTGGGCATAATCCCAAACACCCCAATGCTACCGGTGATGGTGCTTGGATTGGCGTAAATCTTATCGGCAGCACAACTGATATAATATCCGCCACTGGCGGCATAATCCCCCATTGATACATAGAATGGTTTGCCGCTTTGTTTGATCAACATGGTCTCTCTCCAAATCACATCGCTGGCCAATGCGCTGCCACCGGGTGAGTTCACACGCAACACGATGGCCTTCACATCATTGTCCAAACGAGCCTCGCGCAATGCAGCAGCAATCCGGTCGCTTCCAATGGTGAGATCATCGCCCTCACCGCTTTCAATAGCGCCCACAGCATAAACCACAGCCACTTCTTGATCCTTCTTTTTTGAGTCTTCGTCCGCTGAGGCATGATAGTCGCGCAAACTCACAAAAGCCATATCGTCTTCTTTGGTGGTGGCATCCAGTCCCAACTTCAACTTGATGATATCGATGACTTCGTCGCGGTACTTCAATCCATCCAACATGCGCGAAGCCAGTGCCTGCTTGGGATCCACCAGACTCAGCGAATCTGCCATGAGATTCAAACTGGCTACATCGATATTGCGCGAGGTACTGATGTCGTCCAACATCACATTCCAAACATCGCTGATGAAGCTTTCCATTTGCTGGCGATTGGCATCCGACATCTGATCGTAGATGTATGGCTCCACAGCGCTCTTGAATTTGTTGTTTGGACCACGGATAACCTGGGCTTCGATTTCCAATTTGTCCAGCATCTTTTTGAAAAACATGATTTCAGCATTGATGCCGCGCCAATCCATAGATCCCGTGGGGTAAAGATACACCTCATTGGCTACGCTGCTGATATAATAACCGCCTTGCGAAAAGTCCTCTGCGTATGCTACGATCCATTTGCCCGAAGACTTGAATTCTTCCAACGCTCTGCGGAAGTCGACCATGGAACTTGGAGCCCCAACAATGCCTTTCATTTCGATGAATATCCCTTGAATATTGGAATCTGTGGTGGCGCGTTTGACATCCTCAATGAAGTGATCCAAACCCAAACCCGGATCTTGACCGCCAAAGGCTGCGGGTAATCCGCCTTGTTGATCCAGCCCGCGCTCCAAAATAGCTGCGTTGAGGTCGAGATGCAATACGCTATTGGCTTGAACATCGGGGGTTTCTTTTCCGCCGGAAAGCAATGATCCAACGATCAGTAAAACAAAAAGCAAGACCATGCAAATGATGGCGAGCACGGTTCCGAGCAATGAAGCTAATAAGGCTTTTCCAAAAGACATACGTTCTAAATTTTAATGAGAACAAATGTATACTGAAATTCTAATGGCGATCAAAGACTTACACTAACGGTCAATGATCACCGTCTGCGGTAAAAACCAAGACGCAGGGGAATTCCATGCGGTTATTATTCAGATGGACATGGTCTGTAGTAATTTCGCCCCATGGCCATTCGAGATATTTATTTGTGTATTGGAGGCAATCTCGGCGATCGCGATGCCAACATGGAAGAAGTATTGACCTTCATCGAGTTCAACTTCGGCGATGTGATTGCTGTGTCGCCCATTGTGGAAAGTGAAGGCTGGAAAATGACTAACGTTCCTCCCTTTCTGAATCAAATTGTGCATATTCGGAGCACATTGACCAATGCGGAATTGATCGAGGAAATCCATGATCTCGATGACTTTTACGGCCGAGAAAAATCAGAAGGGCAATACCTCTCTCGAACCATGGATTTGGACATTCTGCTCATTGGCGACGAAATCATTGCGGAGGAAGAGCTCAATGTCCCTCATCGCTATATGCACGAACGCAGATTTGTACTCGACCCCTTTGCCCGACTGTATCCGGAGGTGATTCATCCCGTGTTTGGCAAGACCATTGCCGAGTTGGTGAACGAATGCCCCGACACGAATCCCGTTGCATTGTACCGACCATGAACAACTACAGGTACATCGCCATCGAAGGGAATATTGGGGCCGGCAAAACCAGTTTGAGCAAGCGCATTGCCAACGATTGGTCTGCACGCCTCATACTTGAAGAATTTGCAGATAACCCTTTTTTGCCCAAATTCTATGAGCACCCCGATCGGTATGCCTTTCCCTTGGAGTTGTCGTTTCTGTCAGAGCGCTTCTCGCAACTAAAAAAAGAAATGCAGCTCAACGACTTGTTCAGCCCCAAAGTGATTGGCGACTACATGATCAACAAATGCCAGCTCTTTGCCAAAAACAATCTGCAGGCCGATGAATATGAACTGTTCATCAAAGTATTTCAGATGGTAGAACCGAGTTTGCCCAAACCCGACCTGTTGGTTTACCTGTATTTGCCCGTCGATAAATTGCTAGCCAACATCAAAAAACGAGGCCGCGAATACGAACAGAAAATAACCGGCGAATACCTTGAAGGCATTCAGCAGCAATACCTCACCTTTATCCGTCAGCATCCGGATATGCGCGTTGTAGTGATCGAGACAGAAACCCTTGATTTTGTGCAAAACGACGCCGATTACCGCAGCATCCAAAGCATACTAGAGCGCAGCTACCCCAAAGGCATCACGCGAATAACCCGCGAAAACATCTCATCATAAACGAGAGTAAAATAAAGTTTTTTTAACTTGTAACTTTCGAGCCTTTATAGCGTCATTTGTACAAAACAAACCCTATGAAAACATATTTACTAACCCTTGGCCTTTGCGCTAGCAGCTTTCTCTCTGCACAAAATCTTCCCTATGCATTTAGTGTACTCAATCAACCTTATGAGCCGCTCACCGATTCCATATCCATCAATGCCGGCGAAATTTGGGATGACCCGGAGTACTTCGCTCCAATCGGATTCAACATTCAAGTTATCGATGAAGTATGGAACCAACTCTTGATTGTTGCTCCAGGTTCATTGTGCCTCGGTGATCTCACGGCAGACAGCATCCATTTGTTGATGCCTGTGCTCGAGGACATCTGCGACGTCGGAATGTCAACCGGAACCTCGGGTAGCCCCATCAGCTATCGATTGGATGGTGAACCTGGCTCGCAAATATTCAAATTGGAGTGGTCCAATGTCGGATTCTACAGCGAGTATGACGAAAGCAACACAAATTTCAATACCTTCTCATTCCAGTTGTGGCTCCACGAAGGCAGCAATATCATCGAGTACCGTTTCGGTCCTTCAGCCATCAAAGGCGGCAACTTCTTTCAGTTCGGTGGTCCCATGTCGGCCATTGCCGAGGACTTTGCCAACGGTCAAAAAAACGCCTGGCAAAACCTGTGGTACACTTCCAATGATCCCGCCAATCCAACCATTGAATTGATGGACCCCAATGACTTTATGTCCGTGGTGCCATTGACCGGATTGCCCGCAAGCGGAACGGTTTACCACTTTGCTCCGTTGTTTGTAGGTACAGAGGAAATCGAAACCATTGGTCTAAACATATTTCCAACTTGGGCAGATGAAACCATCTGGATTCAAACCGGAACCAATACAACAATTGTCGCAGACGTCATTGATTTGAGCGGCAAACGTGTAATGCAGGAAAGCATTCAGAGCCCCATGCATCAAATCAATGTGAGCGCATTGCCAACAGGAGTGTACTTTATCCGTATCGAAGGCTTGGGCATCAAGAAATTCGTGAAGCGATAGTTGTCACTGGAACAATTGATGGTGGAGAAATTCCGAAAAACGCTGGAGCTCTCCTTCCCCCAATAGTTCCACCTCGATGGGAATGTAAAATACCCGAATATCGGGTGGCAACGACAAAAGCATCAAGCGCATCGCATCCTTTTCAGTGGTCAATACATTTACGTATTGGCCACTTTTTTTTGATTGCCAAGCAGCAACATGATCCGATGTAAACGAGGCATGGTCGGCATATTCAAATTGAGCCAAGACCGTGTACGAAGCTTGAATGTACTCCACAAATAGACGTGCATCCGCAATGGCAGTGACCACCACCACCGGATCGCCCTTTGCTATCGCATATTGCTCATGCAATGCGACCGGTTGACCATAGCGCAAACCAGAGAAAAAAACTGGCTTCAGACCAACACCCAAGTTCTTGGAAAAACTGGCCCTCGCTTCGGGGAGAATATTGTCTGGACATTTGGTAACAATAACTGCATCGGCAGCCTGAACACGCTTGGGCAAATCACGCAAACCGCCTACAGGCAAGATGTGATCTTCAAAAAATGGCCGATCCCAAGACGTCAGCACAACAGAACAATCAGCTCGCAGTGCGCGATGTTGAAAGGCATCGTCCAACACAACCACTTTGGCAGCGGTTTGTTGGGCAATTTTATCGATCGCCTCAAGGCGCTTTTCGCCCACAAAGCAATCCAAATGAGTAAACCGGCGAGCAATTAGCAAAGGCTCATCGCCTACCTCGTTGGCCGTGGCATGCGCACCAATCTTAAGAAAACCCTTGGTCGACCGGCCGTATCCCCTGGACAAAAAAGCCCATTCCCCTGCATGACCAAAGTGCTTTAACACAAATGCAGCATGCGGTGTTTTTCCAGTGCCACCAAGAGCCACATTGCCCAGCACCACCGTCTTCAATGCACCCCGCCGCGACGAAAAAATTCCGCGATCGTAAAGAAAATGCCGGCATCGGAGGATGCCCGCGTAAACCGCAGCAACAGGCCATAACAAATGTCGGATGGATGACATGGGGTGCAAGTTAAGACGAGTTGATACAAACCCATTCAACGATTTGAAGGCGCAGGGATTCATCCAAAAGCTTATTGAAATGGACCAGCCGAAGAAATGACAACGACATAAAGCCAATGGCCTTGGTGCAACGCAACACCCATTGTGCGGTTGCACGAATGCCCCACAGCGGCGTACCTTCGTGCCATGAAAATCAGCGAAATCATCGCCCACTTGGAGCAATGGGCACCGCCCGCATTGCAAGAAAGCTACGACAACAGCGGACTCCTTTGCGGCCATCCTCAGCAAGAGACCACAGGCTGCTTGGTCACGTTGGACGTAACCGAGGCCGTGATCGAAGAAGCCATTCGACTCGGCATTTCCTTCGTGGTAGCGCACCATCCTGTGGTGTTCAGCGGCATCAAGAAACTTACAGGTCGCGATTGGGTGCAGCGCACCATTATCAAAGCCATCAAACACGACGTGGCCATTTATGCGATCCACACCAATCTAGATCATGTACATACGGGTGTCAATCGGCGCATCGGCGAGCTACTGGGGTTGGAAAAGTTGCAGATTCTCGACCCCAAAGAGCAGACCCTTTTGAAGATGGTGGTTCTTGCGCCCCGCGATGTTGCGCCCCAGGTACAAGCAGCGATGTGTGAGGCTGGAGCTGGACAAATTGGCGCCTATAAAGACTGCGCATTTGTATCCACGGGCGAGGGATTTTTCCGACCAACCGATGAAGCCCAACCCACAATCGGAGCCCATGGACAACTCGAAAAAGTGGAAGAGCAGCGCATCGAAGTCATATTGCCCACTTGGAAAAAAGAAGCCGTTTTGAAAGCAGCTCGGGCGCATCACAGTTACGAAGAGATGGCCTATTATATCCAAAAATTGGAAAACACGAGCGCCGATTACGGCAGTGGGATGATGGGTGTTTGGCAAGAACCGCGGACGTTAGAAGACACCTTGGAAAAGATCAAATCCACTTTTGGCGGAGTGGTCCGCTACACCAAAAATGAAAGAGGCCCAATACGCAAAGTGGCTTTTTGCGGAGGCAGTGGAAGTTTTCTATTGGCGAAAGCCAAAGCAGAGGGAGCTGATTTGTTTCTCACTGCCGACTTCAAATACCACCAGTTCTTCGACGCTGAGGATCAAATTGTGATCGCCGATATCGGACATTTTGAAATTGAGCAATTTACCTCACAGCTTATCGTTGACCACTTAAAGCAAAAATTCACTACTTTTGCACCTCAAATCACCACGGTGAACACCAATCCCGTTGGCTATTATTAAAAATGGCGAAAAAAATTGTAAAACCTGTGGCAAAGAAGCCTGCTGCAAAGTCGGCTAAACCTGCTTCAAAAGCGGCGCCGGCTGCGAAAAAAGCGGCTGCAAAGCCAGCAGCTAAAAAAGCAGCACCAGCCAAAAAAGCGGTACCGGCCAAATCTGCCCCAGCGGCAAAGAAGCCCATTGCCAAAGCTGCACCCGCCGCAAAAAAAGCAGCTCCCGCCAAAAAAGCGGCACCCGCTAAAAAAGCAACGGTTCCAGCTAAAAAGGCTGCGGCACCAGCCAAAAAAGCTGCGCAAAAGACCGCCGTTCCTGCTAAAAAGGCCACACCACCGGCAAAAAAAGCTGTCGTGGCGGCAAAAAAGACTAAAGAACCTGCCAAAAAAGCCAATGCAACCACTAAAACAGTTGCACCCGCCAAGCCGTCAGCGAAGGCCAAAGCAGCCCCAGTAAAACCAGTCCCTGCGACAGCAAAAAAAACCACTGCACCAAAAGCTGCTGAAAAGCCTGCTCCCAAGGCTGTAAATCCAGCTCCTGCGCAGCCAAAAGCCACGGCTAAAGAGGAACCCAAGAAAGAGGTTAAAAAAGTGGAAAACAAAAAGGTTGAGGCTCCAAAAGAAACGAAGGCAACCAAAACTGTAGAGCAAGAACTGCAATTGAAAGAAGCCGAGGCTTTGAAACCGATTAGCGCTCCGCTCATCGCGCCAGAACTCGAAGAAATGGCCGTGATCGTTCCATTCACCGCAGCACCCCGCAGTATTCGCCGAAACGCCCCTGTAGCGCCTGCAGTTAGCCACAAACCCGTTGCCAATCCGATCACCGTGCAAGTGGCAGCAAACGGCAAAAGCGTGGTTAAATTCGCCCCTATAGCAATTGTAGAAAAAGCACCAGAAAAAGAAAAAAACAGCAAAACAGATACAGAAGATATGGCATTAAAAACATCTCCCAGATTGGCATTTCAAGATGCAGAAGACAAGAAAGGCGTGAGCGCAGAAGATAAATTGCGTGCCCTTTATGACATTCAAATCATTGATACGCGCATAGACAAAATTCATGCAATGCGCGGTGAATTGCCTTTGGAGGTTGAAGATCTCGAAAACGAAGTAGAAGGTTTGAAATTCCGACTCAACAAATTGATGACAGAAATCGAGACCATTGATGGTGACATCAACAAGCACAAACAAGGTATCAAAGATGCTGAAGCGTTGATCAAAAAATACAACGAGCAAATCAACAACGTCAAAAACAACCGGGAGTTCGATTCGCTGAACAAGGAAATTGAATATCAAACACTCGAAATTCAATTGCTTCAAAAGCGCATTCGCGAAGCTGAACCGGCTGCCGATGAAAAGCGTGGATCACTCGAATTGGCACAAACCAAAGTGACCGAGCGTGAAACCGATCTTCAAATGAAGCGCAACGAATTGGCTGAGATTTCAAAAGAAACAGAAAAAGAGGAGAAATTGCTCCAAGCAAAAAGCGCAGAAGCCAAAAAGCTCATCGATGAACGTTTGCTATCTGCCTACGAACGTATCCGTTCTGGAGCACCAAACGGCATGGCAGTAGTGCCCATCGAACGCGAAGCATCTGCTGGTTCGTTCATTCAATTGCCTCCGCAAAAACAACTGGATGTGGCTGCTCGCAAACGTGTCATCGTTGACGAACACAGCGGTCGTATTCTTGTTGATGCTGATCTTGCTCGCGAAGAACAAGAAAAAATGGAAGCCCTTTTGGCGAAAGAATTGGGTCAATAATCCACTATCTATAGCATTAAAAAGCCGAATCCAACGATTCGGCTTTTTTTATTTTATCGGATGGTTCGCGTCAACTCTTCTTCGTAGGAAGTGTTGTTGATTTTGGATTCAATCCAAACGTTGAAGTCAAAATACTTCAACACGATGCGATCCTCTGGCCCCTTGAGCAATTTCTTCAATCCCACTTTGAAGTTCTCAAAAATCTTGGCCCGCTCATTCATGTTTTGTGTTCGGATCAACTTTTTCATCTGCTCCATAATGTGCTTTTCTATTGGGAAATCGCGCTCCCGTTTTTGCAGATATCGTGCTGTCGACTTAATGGTGTACTCCAACAAATCGTGGTTGCCCAATTCGTAGTGTACCACCAAATTAAAAAGCCGTGCATAACTGAATATGTCTTGGCGCAAATCCTTTTCATTGTCGTTGAGCACCTTGTTGAGCCAGAACAATGCCTTATTGTGCTGGTGCACACCAAAGTGCA
This sequence comes from Flavobacteriales bacterium, assembly GCA_947463065.1. Classification (GTDB taxonomy): domain Bacteria; phylum Bacteroidota; class Bacteroidia; order Flavobacteriales_D; family Sanyastnellaceae; genus CANHSF01. The sequence continues at coordinate 10,151 of CANHSF010000035.1, forward strand.
CAAATGCAAATTGGTAATAGAATGTCAGCTGCGACTCCTTGCTGATTTTACCTTCGTACTCTGCCATTTGCTCGATGATCTCCTCCACTTCCTTCAGCGCCTTGGCAAAACCACCGGTCTGATGATACACCTCCAACTTGGCCAGATTTGAATTTTTGAAAATCGTACTCTGTACATCTGGAAAAGTAAATCCATCGGACTCTTTGTAACTCTGAATCAAATCAATCATATGGCGCGCCTCATCGATCTGATGCAAATCCAAGTGACACGTCACAATATTGCTCAAGGTCCGCACATAACGTTTCGCCAAATCCGCACGCAAATCCGGATTGTCGTCCAAAATGGAAATCACCTTTTGAAACTTTTCAAGCGCCGTTGGGTAATCGCCATTGGCCATGTTGCAGAATCCCTGCGTATAATAACAAATCGTGGCTGCCCTTCTGGACAACGCTGTATTCTTGCCCTTGATGAGAGGGTGATTCACGATATCCTCTACAATGCCTTTGTTCTCCTCTGTCCGGGCATAACCTCCACTGCGGAACACATAATTGATTTTACTATACAAGACATGGTATTCCGCCAGATTGCGCAACTTCTCGAGCACCTCGCGCTCCTCTTCAATCAACTTATTCAAGTCTTTGAACTGCCCTTCTTCAAAAGCCTCTTCCAATAGGGTTTTCTCCCAATTGATCAACTCATAGAGGTAATAAAACTTCTCGTAGCGAATGGCCATTTTCTTGGCCCGATCCAAAAACTTGTTGCACTCATCGAAAAGCGCCTTGTTGTATAGAATTTCAATGTTCTTGATCTCCTGCTTCAACATGCTGCTGACAGAAGTCTCTCCATAAAAACTTCGCAGCGCCTTTAGAATGACCTTGTACAAGTGATTCTTCTCGCTCGGCAAATGCTTGATGAACTTCTCTCCTTTGAATGCATTCTTGACCTCTTCTTCATCGTACTCCTGCATTTTGTCGATGGTATCAAACAACCGGATGTAATTCTTATCTCCGCTTTGCAGTGAGCTTTGCAATTTGAAAAAACGCTTCTCACTCTTCGTCAGTGACTTAATTAATTCAAAAAGTTCATTACTGGGTTTCATATCGTAAATGTAATTGAAATGGTGTAGGAATCCAACACTACACCTTACCTCTTGAAATCCAAATACCCTACTGCACAACCCACATTTGTTCTATTTAGCTCATTTTCATATCAATAAAATGATAGAATTCCAATTTTTTCATTTTTCCCAAATACTGCTTCCGCAGCCAAAAATCATGGTATCAATCTCCATCGGTTTGTTTGATCTTTGTCCAAAAACCCATTTCAATGACGAAACAGCTAGTCCTATTGCTCACCGTATTCTGTGGAATGATCGCTACTGCCCAACATCGTTGCGGACATGCGCATCTCCATAAAGTTGGTGGAGGCATGGTGACCGATCCTGCCAATGCCCGCAGCGACACCTTGGATGTGCAGCTCTACGATGTGAGTTTAGATATGACGGCAATGAACAGCCAACATTTGGCAGGTGCCTGCCGCGTAGAATTTACGGCCCTACTCGACAACCAATCGCATATCAACCTCGACCTCGAAGGACTGCAAGTGGATAGTGTGGTGAGCAACGGACAACAACTTGCCTTTAACCATGTCGGTAGTCAATTGCATGTGCTGCTCAACGCAGCGCTCAATACGGGCGACCCATCCAGCATAACCGTGCACTATCATGGATCACCCATTCAAGATACCAGTTGGGGTGGTTTTTACTATGCATCAGGATACGCCTATAATCTCGGTGTCGGATTCGATGCTCAGCCCCACAACTTGGGGAGGGTTTGGCATCCCTGTTTTGACAACTTCGTAGAAAAGGCAAACTATCACTTTCACGTGCTCACCAACAACGGTCGTACCGCTTATTGCAACGGTTTGCGCACAGGCGTTGAACCCGTTGGTCAAGACAGTCTCTTGACGCATTGGACCATGAACTACCCCATTCCATCCTACCTCGCTTCGGTGGCTGTGAGCCAATATGTGCATGCCGAATCATCGTTCGAAAACACCCAAGGCCAATCCATTCCCATTTATCTCACCGCCAAAGCAGCTGACACCACAGACATGAAAAACAGCATGCAAAACCTTGTCCCATGGTTGATGGATGCACAAGAAAAATTCGGTGCCTATCGCTGGCCTCGGGCAGGATATTGCGCAGTGCCTTTCAATGCTGGGGCCATGGAACATGCCACCAACATCGCTTATCCAATCTACGCCATCGATGGAAGTTTGACCTACGAAACCCTAATGGCCCACGAAATGGCGCACCACTGGTGGGGCGACTTGGTCACTTGCGAGACCGCAGGCGACATGTGGATCAACGAAGGCATGGCCAGCTATTGCGAAGCGCTTTTCATCGAAGCCCTGTATGGCCCGCAAGCCTATCTTGATTATGTGCGCGAAAACTTTAAAGAAGTCCTCACCCAAGCGCATCGCCGAGATGGCGGATATTATGCCGTGGCTGGTGTTCCCTCTTCCATCACCTATGGCGACCATGTCTACAACAAAGGAGCATTGATCGGACACAACCTTCGTGGATATCTCGGCGATGAAGCGCTTTGGAGTTTGTCGCAAGCGTTGATGAATGACTATGCATATGCCAGCATCAGCACCGAGGGTTTGCGCGATTATTGGCAAACGTTGACCACTGCCGACATCAATGTGTTTTTCGACAACTGGATCCTTCAACCCGGCTTGCCCGAATACCGCATTACCAGCGCCAACAGTAGCGGCAGCAATCAATGGCAAATCGATGTGCAGCAGTTCGCTCATCATACCGCATATCCATTGGATCACGTTCAGATGCAACTCACCGCCGTGAATGCATTGGGACAAAAGCAACGCAGCGATATTGAGCTATCCACCAATGCCACAGCCATAACCATGGAGCTGCCTGAAGGATTCGACCCCATACACTTCTATCTCAACGAGGACGAGCGCCTGCAGTTCGCTGTTTTGGCCGAAGAACAATGGATCACTGCAACCGGCAGCCACGATGCCGACTTTGCAGAAATGGCCATTGATGCCATCGATCTGGGCAACAACGACAGCTTGTGGGTGCGCGTTGAGAACCACTGGGCTGCTGCAGATCCAGCACAAAGCACAACCGGCTATCGATTGTCAACTGATCGCTGGTGGTCGGTGATGTTTTCGGAATATGCCGGAGCGGCGCTCGAAGCCGATATCAGATACTATGGTGCAAGCAATCAAACCAATTATTTCGATCCCCTTTTTTTCGATGAACTTTTTGCCTCCGGCCGGAACGAGGACAGTCTGATTTTGATGTACCGCACTGCTCCGACTGCAAGTTGGACAGAACATCCAGATTACGATGTGATTACCACACCCGGATTGACCAACGGTACGGGGCGCATTCATATCAACGCATTGATGCGGGGAGAATATTGTTGGGCCTACCGCGACGCAACGAACCAAATAGCTGATCTTGAAAAAAACAATTCGATATTTCGCTTCGAAAACCAAGGGGTGCGTGTTAACACTGGAAACAAAACAATGCACTTGGTAGTTGTAGCTGCCAGCGGTCAAATCGTTTACGACGCCCAAGTAGAAGAAGAAACCTGGATTGATTTGTCGGCTTGGGCCGCAGGTCATTACACCTTTACACTACTGAACGAATCAATTCCTCCCTACTCCATCGCATGGACCAAATAAACTCCTCTGCCTCACCCCATATGGCCCAGCGCCGTGAGTGGCTCTTTATTGTGCTCGCTGGCTTTTTCATCACCAACGCCGTTACAGCCGAATTGATCAGCAACAAGCTCATCGATATCCCTGTGCAATTTGCTTTGGGCTCGGGACAAATCGGACCGTTCACTACAGTCATTGGCGTGGTGCTGTGGCCTGTGATTTTTTTAGTCACTGATTTGATCAATGAATTTTATGGCCCGAAGGTCATTCGCCGTTTATCGTGGATCACCTCGGGTTTGATAGCTTATTGTTTCATCATCGTTTTCATGAGCATGGCGGTTCCGGCCAATACGGCTATCACCCCAGACACCGCTACCGACGCCGAATTCAACAAAGTATTTGGACAAAGTCGGTTTGTGATTCTGGGCAGCATCGTTGCCTTTATGTTTTCGCAATTGTTGGATGCCACCTTATTTGCTTGGATCAAGCGCAAAACGGGGAATCGCATGGTTTGGCTTCGCAGCACAGGATCCACCGTGGTATCTCAATTGTTCGATAGTTTTATTGTATTGTACATTGGATTTATCGCCCCAGGCACCATCCCCCTCGACGACTTTTGGGGCATTGCCTTGACCAACTACAGTTTGAAATTGATGATTGCCATTGCGCTAACGCCGGTGATTTACCTCACCCATTATGCGATTCGTAGTTATCTCCAGATTGCACACGAGCCTGCACTATGAAAAAAGAAATGGTTGTAGCCACATGCCTCGCTATGCTGGAAAACAAATTGCGCACCCTGCAACACGAGCAGTCTGAAGTGCGCGCTGGAGCCTCTGAACAAGGCAAATCAACGGCTGGAGACAAACACGAAACCGCTATGGCGATGGCGCAGCTCGAGCAAGAGCAAAACCAACAGATACAAGATCAAGTGCTCAAACAACTTGCGGTCATGCGACAACCCCGATGGCTCGAGCCCAAGACTTCAGGCGGTGCAGGCGCGCTGATCGAAACCGATCAAGGTTACTTTTTCATTGCTTTGGCGTTGGGAAAAATCGATGTCGCTGGACAGGCCATTCACACCCTGTCCATGGCATCTCCATTGGGGCAACAGTTTCAAAATTGCACCCTTGGGCAACAACTGTCTATGGGCAATCAACCGTTGCGCGTCCTTTCGATCCAATGACCCCCCTAGAAACCAACACAAAAGTGTAGAACAAAACCACACAGCTGCTTCTGTGGAGCGTCCGATCCCATTACATTTAGGAACCGATAAAATCAGAATTCATGTTTGATTATACCCTAAGCGACATTAAAAAAGAACTGAAGAGCAAGACCTCCGAAGAACTTTTGGAATATTGCCTCCACATTGCCAAGTACAAAAAAGACAACAAAGAATATCTGGGTTTCCTGTTGTTTGATCAAGAAGACAAGCAGACCTATTTACAAACGGTATTGGCATCCATCGATCAGCAATTTGAGGAAATGCAAGCGCACAAAAACTGGTATTTGATAAAAAAATCGTGGCGAAAAATACTGCGCAACATCGGCAAGTGTGCGAAATTCAGTAAGAATAAAGAGCTCGAGATTCAGATGATCATCCATTTTGTGCGACAAGCGCAAGCCAGCGGGGTTCCGTATTACGCCTTCAATGCATTGGATCTCATCATACAGATGCAATACAAAAAAATACGCACTATCATACCTCAATTGCACGAAGACCTCCAGCACGATTACACCCGCGAATTGCACGAACTGATCGATTACCAATGGACATCTTAATACATACCGCATCGGGCATGCTGATGGGGACCACCATGGCCTTGTGGAATCCATTGAAGCAATCCATTGGCGCGCGATTTTATGCGGCATCGCTTTTCATTGGTGGCTGTGCTGGTGCATTTCCAGACCTCGATGCCATCTCCCAGTGGAGTGGATTTGATTCGACCTTGGGGGCGTGGTTCGGGTTGGCTCCCGGTGATGATGTATACAGCGGTCGCTGGTGGTATAGCCATCATGCCTTCACCCACAGTTTGCTGTGCAGCTTACTCTTCGCGGCACTCACATTTGCGGCCATGATTAAGTTTCGCAGACAACCTGAGGCAAGAACACAGCGCGCCATTCATTTTGCAGCCGTCGTAGCCTTGGGATGGAATGCCCATTTGGCGGGAGATTTACCCACACCCGCAGGCTCTTGGGACGGCATAGCCTATTGGTGGCCGTCTACCAATTATATAGGTGGAACAGGACAAACATTTTGGTGGAACAACTACGATGTTTTTTTGCTCTTGATCAGCGGCATCTTTCTCCATGTGATGGTCATGTGCTGGGGACGCCCAAGCAAACACTGGTTGGGACCGCTTAGCACGCTTGGGGTTTTGGTGCTCATCGTGTATCAATTGAACCAGCGTCCCATCGACTTCAACGACCGCAGCCGGCCTTATGCAGAGCGCGAGCGGATATCTTTGGACTATCAGCGCAACCTGCTTGGCGATCGCTTGTTCGGGTGGATGAGCGCACTGGACCGAGCGCTTCCTGTGTATTTCTAAACTGACAGCCCACCCACGTTTACATTTGCAGTATGAATACCAAAAAATCGATGCCCGAAATTGAGGCCAGCCATGCCGAGATGAAAAGCAAAGCCACCCAACGGGAGGTGGTAGTCGTATTGGACAATATTCGCAGCGGCTTGAATGTGGGCAATATCTTTCGAAGCAGTGATGCATTTGGTGTTCGCAAAATTTATTGCTGCGGATATACAGCTACACCGCCCCATCGCGAGGTGCTGAAGAGCGCCTTGGGTTCATCAGAGACTGTGCCTTGGGAGCACCATTTGGATGCTGTGCAACTTCTTCAAACACTGACAGAACAAGGGTTCGAGTGCATCGCCATCGAACAAACGGCGAAGAGCCAATTGCTTGGTTCTTGGCAGCCTATGGGCGAAAAAATAGCCGTCATTTTTGGGAATGAAGTGGATGGCGTGAGCCAAGCCTTGATCGATGGCAGCCATACCGCCATCGAATTGCCGCAAGTTGGGATGAAACATTCCATCAATGTATCGGTTTGCGCGGGCATCGTTCTATACGACGTGCTGTTCAACCGCTAGATTGACCCATTTGGCAAAATACAAGTTGGAATCTTCGTCTGCAAATTCTATATTTGTTGTTGTGCGATTAACCTTAACTGCCATATTCTTATGTTTTGGCATATTCAATTTGCACGGGCAAGCTTTTGACTTCTTTACACAAGAAGCCTATTTGCGCTATCCCGGACACATTGAAATGGCCATAGGAACCTCCAATTTCTTGGGTGATTTGGGTGGGAAAGATGGCGTTGGCACCAACAACTTCGCAGACCTTGAGCTCTCCGAATTCAACCCCTCTTGCATGGTCGGTTATCGGCACAGTTTTCATAAAAATATTTACGGGCGTTTCGATTTCTATTACGGGCGCATTTCAGGGAGCGACGAATTGACCAACGAGGACTTCCGCAACAACCGCAATTTGCATTTTCGATCCAATGTTTTTGAATTGGACTTTATTGCCGAAGGGTGGATCAATTTTGGAAGCCAAAAAGGACATCAGTACAACCTCAAAAAGGAAGGCTCTAACATTTCACCTTGGCGGATCAAGGCCAGCTACCTCACTTTTTTCGGTGGCATTGGTGCTTTTCACTTCAATCCCAAAGCCGAATTGCAAGGCCAATGGTTTCGCTTGCAACCGCTGATGACCGAAGGCCAAGGCTTGAAAGATGGCGCCAAACCCTATAAACTCTGGCAATTGAATATCCCTGTTGGAGCATCCTTTATGGTGCGGCTGCACAAAGCCTGGTCTTTTGGAATTGAAGCCAGTTATCGCTTCACCTTTACCGATTACTTGGATGATGTCAGCACGACGTATTACAATGCCTACCAAATCGCCAATGCCGTAGGTCCGGATTATGTTCAACTGGCCGCTTATTTCAGCAATCCAGCCCTTGGTGCAGAAAACGGCGGTGTTGGGGATTATGCCACCAATTCAGGGGTCCAGCGGGGCGATCCAGCCAACAACGATGGCTATTTTTACGCAATGTTCAAGGTCGATTACCTCATTATTCGCGACGCCAAGTTCGATCGCAAACGGACCCGAAATCGTCATGGGGTAAAAACCCACCGCAAGCCCAGTAAAATTACATTGTAAATCGGTGTTTGTCCATTCGTTCAGCGCAACGAACGCTAGGACGATTCCCACTTCGCAGTTCCAAAAGCACATTCAAGCCTTACAGATAAACAACTGGATTTCGCTCTAAGCTGGGGGCAAAGTGGACTTCCATTGATTCGATCAATTCACTTCAAATGGAGCGTAAAAAAGGCGGGCACCGAAGGTGCCCGCCAAAGTCCTGTTGTATGATCATTCGAATCAGTCATTGCTCCGTCCAAACATGCGGAGCAACAACAAAA
>CANHSF010000036.1 GCA_947463065.1 Flavobacteriales bacterium
ATCGATAAGCGCAGGGCAAGGGTGTGACGGATTTTGAGCCACTCACAATGGTAGCTGCGAAGGAATTGGGATGTCATGCGTTTTGGATGAGGCGTAGGAAATGTGATTCAAGGTCGTGGTGATGTTGTGCGATTTCATACACCCCAATTTCATTGAGGTGCAGCACACGGTTGATGTGTAAGCCAAGCTCCGTATCTGGATGGGCATAACACAAATCGTGTTCGTTTTCCGGAAGAAGTTGAAAATGTTCCCGAATGATCGCTCGGGCAGCCGCGTCATTGTCCGTTCGAATCACCCATCGCGCGTGATGAGCCGATGCGGCCTGAAGATCTGCCATGCTCCCTTCAAAGCGTAAATGACCGAGATGGATGACGCCAATGTGTGTGGCCAGTTTTTCGACTTCAGAGAGCAAATGGCTGGAGATCAAAAAAGTGATGCCTTCGGATTGATTGAGATGCGTGATGGTTTGCCGCATTTCGACGATGCCCTGCGGGTCGAGGCCGTTGGTGGGTTCATCGAGAATGACCAGTTCAGGTCGATGCAATAAGGCGATCGCAATACTTAACCGCTGTTTCATGCCCAATGAAAATTGCGAGATCTTTTTGGTTTTGGCATCCAATAAGTCCACGATACGCAGCACTTCGTCGATGCGTTGGCGCGGTGTCGAATAAATGATGGAATAGATTTTTAAATTTTCTTCGGCATTGAGATGGTGGTAGAGCGATGGTATTTCGATGCAAGCACCAATGCGTCGCATCAGGTCGGTCCGATGGGCAGATGGCGAATTGGGGAAAAATGAAATCTGGCCCATGGATGGTTGGATCAATCCGAGCAACAAACGCAAAGTAGTTGTTTTTCCTGCACCATTGGGGCCCAGAAAACAGTATATGGATTGTGCAGGAACATGCAGGTTCACGTGTTGAACAGCCCAGTGTTCTTTGGTAAATCGATGCGCGAGCTGGTGTGTTTGTAGTGCAAGCATAACAGAATGATATGCGGCAAACCTACTTTAGGGCTTTAGGCAATGCGCAGGGCAATCGGTGAATGACGCATTCTTTTCGGTGAGTGCCGAGGGAGTAACAGGAAGAATCAATTGCAGCGCGGCTTACCGCAAGATCACGACATGGCCTTGGTCTTCGTACTTCATTTTGCTGTACTCATCCATGAGCTTGAGTCGCCAATTGTAGACCCCATCGGGAACAAAATAATTTTCGTTGCTGTAATGATTGCCCAACCAAACCTCGCTCGGACTGGTGAGGCGATAAATCATTTCACCCCAACGGTTGTAAATGGTCAATTCAAAATTTTCTTCACTGATGCTCATGCCTTCGATCCGAAATACATTGTTGAGATAGTCCTGATTGTTGGGGGTGAATGCAGTGGGCAGGTAGTAATGGAATTCGTGTTGAATGTTAATGCCTTTTTTGGTGGTGTCGTAGCAACCGAATTCGTTGCATGCGGCGAGTTCAACAACATAGAATCCAGGCAGCTCATACGAATAGGTGAGCGACTCCACCGAAGTGTAATACCCTTCGCCCATGCCCCATGAGTAACACGTGGCATCCAAACTTGTATTAATGAAAGAAATGGGGGCAGCTGCAAAAAAGTCTTCGGTCGGATCGGTATTAAAATCGGCAACAGGTTGGGGATAGGTATCAATATGTAAGGTGTCATAACTCACACATCCTGCGGTGTCGGTACCTGCCACGATAAGATCATATGGCACAAATACTTGCAGCATTTGATCGATGGGATCCACTTCTTGTGTGCCGCTATACCACACATAAGAGTCTGCTCCGTAGGCTAGAAGTTCTACCAATTCACCGGGACAAACGATGGTGTCGTTGGTGGTCGAGACATCGGGCAAGGGCACGAGGTAAACAGAAACCGTGTCGGGCAGGTAACAGCCTTGATCGGTGGTAATGGCGATATAAAAGGTCTCCACATCAGGACATACTTGAATGGAGTGTGCGCTGCTCAGATAATTGCCATCGGTATCGTACCACGCCACATCGGCGAGAGCGGCTGTGCTTAAGGTTGCACAACTGTCATTCTCACAAATGTTGACGTGTTCTTCGATAACTACCGCTTGAATGGGTATGACCGTGACCAATGCATAAGCCGTATCGGAGCATACCCCTTGATTGGTTCCAACAACCATGATCGAAGCCGTACTATTGGGTTGCACGCTGACAGTAGGACCTACGGTGCCGGGAACGGGCCAAAAATAATTGTCCGCGCCGCTCGCGTTGAGGGTAGCGCTTTCACCATGACAGATGGTTGCATCGTTAACCGCAGTGGAAGGGCTCGCTATGGCTTGAACATTCAAGGTATCAGAATAAATGCAGCCTTCGTTGGAGAGGTCCGTGGCAATCAGTTGGAAGTCACCAGCGAGATCAACATGGGTGGTGTTGCAGATGGTACACGAAAGAGCAGCAGCGCTGGACCAAGTTGGATTGGACATGTTGTTAGCTGTGTAGGCTACCGAAGTTCCTGTGCATGGGGTTGATCCGGTAATAGCAGCCGATGGCAATTCCCGCACATCTACAGTGGCTTGAGTTTCGAATGCAGTGCCTTGATTATCGGTAACAACAATGGTGTATGCAGTGGTGACTGTGGGGCAAACCGCGATGGAGTCGGCCAAGGTTGCAGCTTCTCCATTGATCGTGATGGATGCAGCGCCCCAAATAAGATCAGTAGTGAGGTAAAGGAAACCGCAATCACCGGGACAAATGGCACCGCCGATGGCTGCAATGGTATTGCTGGCTGGGCAATCGACAAAAACGGTCATCGAAACACTCGAACATCCATTTCCGGAGCTAACAGTGTAAGTCGTTGTCGCAGTAGGGGTGGCGATGGGGTTGGGGCAGTCGGTGCAACTGAGCGCAGTAGCAGGCGACCAGTTGTATCCAATATTCAAATCAAAATCGCAACCAATGGGCACGGATTGACCCGGGCAGATGCATTGATTGGGAGCAGCACAAGGGGTGGCCCAAGATGCAGGAACAAAAACGGCATTGAGAAAAACACGATTGAGGTTGTAGCTTTCAATCACATCGGAGGTGAATGTATTTCCACCGCCGCCGCCACCTCCTTGAATGTTTTGTTGTGGGGTATAGTTGTGACCGGCAAGGTAAAAGATATTGCCTCCCAAGACCGAGCCGTTGTAGTCCCCTGCGGCCACGAGCATGGATTGCACATTGTCTTCGTTGGTTCCAGAAACACCGGGATAAGCATAGGGCATCCAAGCTCCTTCGAGGGCAAAATTACTTACCGATCCCACCCCAAATCCCAACACGGGTCCTTGGAATTGCATGATGGGCATATCGTTGTTTTCATAGACAAAACCAGTGGACATTAAGTTTTGACTGAAGTATGTAAGGCCAGTTGTGGTGAGGTAGTTGGCGTTTTCTTCAAATGCTTCGATAGCGGAACATTGCGCAAAAAAATTTCCTCCATTGCCGATGAAGTTTGTGACAATTCCAGCATACGTGGCGTCGACATCGTTGGGGCTAAGATGCGGTTGTGCGATCATGGTGTAACAACCGTTGTTGTTGGCAAATGCACTATAGCTGATAAGTGTGTACGGTATGTCCACATAATCCAACAACTCGTAACCCGTTTCACTGAATCCACCGTCGTCGAGAATCGCGATGACAGGAGTGCTGTTCAATACATAACGGATATCGGCTGTGAAACTTTGCAGCGATTTGTATACTGCTACATCTTGCCCGTATGCTGAAATCAGATCGTCTACAAAAAGATTGGTGCTTCCATTGCAATTGGGAATGGAGCCAATGGTGCTTCCATCGATGATGAATGCACCAGCTCTGAAATCTTCGCTGGCTGAAGCGGTGACCGAAGGATATATTCTAGAGCACTGTACCGTGAAGTCCACAGCATCTTTGGCCTTTCCAGAGGCAATGGCCCAATGGATTTCAACACCCGCTTCGAGCAAACGGTAGATTAATCCATACGCTTGTAAATTGAACGGTTCGCCATTGAGAGCCTGATGCCCATTGTCCATGGGAATAATGTACGAGTCGGTGGGGAATGTACTGATGTTTGGCGTGCTTGGCGGGAAGTCCTGCGCATGCAGCACTCCATGAGCCAATGCAAGGAGCATTGCCCACCATACTTTTTGCAGGACCATTGGTTTCAAAGCAGGCGTGGATTATTCGATTTCAAAGGCAAAAACCGCAACACCATTCTCCAATTCGATCACATCCCCTGGGTTGTTGATGTTTTGCAAAGAGCAATCAAAAATCATTTTAACTTTTCTGCTTATGGAAGCGGCGGTGCTGGCGGAGGTGTAGAAATCGCTCGAAACGATTTCAAAATTTTTGGTCGCATTGGCATTGATGGCACTGCGGTACAATTGACCGTTGGCGTCGCGGTATTCCACAACAACTTTACCAATGACAGGCATCGCAGGTTCGGGGGCGATTTGAAAACCTGGATCTGTAAAGGGGCCAGGAACCGTGTTGTCGATGGTAAGACAGTAAATGTCTTCGCATCCAGTGATTTCGTTTTCGAAGGTCAGACACACTTCGTAAATGTCGTTTTGTGGTAAGAAAAAATCAAAATTCGATTGTGTAGTGGAGTAAATGATTTGACCGTCTTCATTGGAAATGGTCCACAATTCGGTCTCCAAAAAGTCGGGCATGTTGAAGGGGTGGTGAAAATGAAAATCGTTGGGTCCCATTTCGTTGACTTGAAAGGGCAGGCTGCAAAAACCATTGGGTGCGCCCACTTCAAGTTCAAAGGTTGCAGTTGTGCTGATGTTGTCTTCGTTTTCGATGATGTGTGTCACCACGTAGGTACCTGCGGATTCGTAAGTGTGTTCGGGGTTCATTTGTGTGGAAAGACCACCATCGCCAAAGGTCCAGTAGTGCTCCAAATTGCTGTCGTTTTCGTTGGCAAAGAAGTGAAAAGTGAACCCATCTGTTGAGGAGGCATTGGTGAGAAAGTCGCGTTCACCGACCGAAAGATCGTTCGCGTAATTGGGATTGTCATTGGGGCCTTTTTCTTCGAGTCCATAAATTTTGACATGCAACGATGGGCCACAGTCGCTGCAGCCATTGGGCGAAATTTGACAATTGTAATTGTAAATACCAAAGAAGTCTTGCTCGGTGGCAAATGAAATTTTGTAGTCATCCACGCCAGCAGACCACTGCACAGGAACATCGTCAATGACCGCATCGAAAGCGAATACAGGATTGGAGGGCGTCACCTCTTCCAAGGTTTTGTCTTTGCACGAAGCAAGAGCCAAAGCGCTACAGCAAATGAGGAGTATTTTTTTCATTGGAAACGGTAGCTAAGGATGAGATTGAGTTGCGAGTTGGATTGATGCTTTTGTTCGTTGAATAAGGCATCATCGGATACATCGGTAAGGCCAATGATTCCTTGCAGGCCAATTCCTAGTTGGGGCGTCAGTGCGTGTTCGACACCCAAGTTCAGACCGAGGTTCAAGCGTTGGAATCCGCGTACGTAGCCAGTGGCTTCATTGGAGGTAGTAACATTGTTGACGTCTGTTCTGGTGATGGTGTTGTTGCCTGTGATTTTGAGACCAGCGCCTATGCCGCAAAAGGCACTCCATACGCTAGAGAAGCGGCGATGAATTCCGCTATACATGGTGATGTAATGCAGACGTTTGGTTGCGACTTGCGTAGTAGATTGAAGTTGCTCGTAATCGTAGATGACCTGCAGACGACGGTAAACAGCACCAGGATCTTGAATGGCACTATAGGCCAATTGCGATTGCAGCGAATACGGTCCGCGCAGGCGATAACGATGGGCGATGCCCGCGATCGGTTGCCAAGCTAATGCATTCGATGTTTTGCCATAGTCGGCCCACATCGCGTTGCCAGCAAACAGCATCCATGCATGTTTGGACCCTGTTCCGATTCGTGAAGAGGTCAACATCAGTGCTTCAGGTCTTGCGAGTAGTCCAGGGCGCGATTCCAATTTTTCGGCAGCATTGAACTGCTCGGGTTGCGGACTTGAAGCATTGGACAGAACATCAACATGCCCGATGTCGTTCGACAGAGTGTGTTGTGGCGCAACTGTCGAAGAATGCGTTGGCGCTGCGTTGGCGCTGGTCGGCGCAGTGGCAGCAGGCAGTGTTGGAGATATAGGATTTGCAGTAGGCAGATGGGGCATCACCGTATTGGTTTTGGCCGCATGCGCTATGGCGTCTGTGCTGGTGATGGATGGAGCAGAGGATGGGTTTTGTTTGGACGCACTTCGCTTGGATGTACGGTCTTTCGAAGTAGGCAACGAAGGACGAGAATGCTCGGCGGTTGCGGCGGCCTTTGGCAGGTCTGCGCTGGACGAAGGCGTGTGGTCAGTATTGGCCGATAATGGATTGGAGTTCGCGGCGGCTTCGGTGGTTTTTGCCGTATCGGCCCATGAAGCTGTGGAAGATGCAGAAGCCGAAGTTGCATTCTGGCGATCGAAGGACTCCTCTTGGTTGGGTGAGGTGGAGCGATTTGCTTCCAAGACATCAGGCGAAGAACAAACATGCAGGAAGGTAGCGCCAATGGTGATGGCCACGGCAGCAGCGGCGGTCCAAAGCCCGATCTTCTTCCATTTCATCCAAAGGCGTTGGCGATGGAGCGCAGCGAGCGCTTGTTCCATGTATTCTTCACGGAACTCCCATCCCTCGGGAAAGAATGAATCGATGTTTTGTTGTGGTTCTTTTTTCATTTGTCTTTTGAGCTGCGTTTTTCGATAATGGCTTTAATCTTCTGCTTGGCTTCGTTGATATGCCAGGCTGAAGTGCCTTCACTGATGTTGAGCATAGAAGCGATTTCCTTGTGCGAAAATCCGTCGATCATGAACAGGTTAAAGACCTGCGCTGTGGTGGGCGGCAATTGGGGTAGACAATCTTTGACCAGTGTGATGCGCTCGATATCGAATTCGCTCAGGTCAGCTTGGTCCCCCACGTTGATGCGTGTCAATTCATCCTGATCAATGAAGGTTACACGCGCTTTGAGGCGATTGTTTTTGCGGTATTCATTCAGCATAGTATTGATGACGATGCGGCGCAACCAAGCACCAAAGGGGTAGGCTGAGTTGTATTGGTGCAATCCATTGACCATGCTGATGAAGGCCGTATTCACGATTTCGATCGCTTGTTCACGTTGGCGGATATAGCGCGAGGTCACCGATACCATAAAAGGGTAGCACGAGCGATACAGCTGGCTATAGGCCTTCTGATCGCCCTTTAGGCATTGTTCGATGAGCTCAACAGATACGTTCACCATGCAAATTAATGACGCTTTATCCTATGCTCCGTAAACCAAAGATCGATTGTGCGAGTTCCCAGAATTTGTACACGTGGCAAAGGCCGTTCAAACAGTTCTATTGGACAATGCCAAAACACTTTTTGCTTCCAATGGGGTCCTTTCATTAGCGTGCTATACAATTATGGGTTCTGCTCCTATTGGAATACACCACGACATTTTTTTTTCTTGGGTAGCCAAGGTTTTTTTTTCGAGTGTTGTAAAGTTCTATGTCAGAAAACCCGCATGGTTGAATCGACCTTTACCCTCACGTAATACCTCCAAATATGTTAAAATCTGTCTTTTGTGTTGCCCTGTCTGCCATTGCAGCTGTTGGTTTTTCCCAATCCTTGCCCAATCAATGGAACCTCGACGAGGCCAATCATCGCATTACCATTGGCGGTCAGCCCGATAATGGATTGTACAATCCCGATGTTATCAAAGAATATTACCTAGAGTTTTCCCAATCCAACTATTGGACCTTGCTCACCAATGCATACGGCACCGAGACCTATATCGAAGCCACATTGACGGTAGATGGAGTGACCTATCCGCAAGTGGGAGTGGCCTTCAAAGGTCAAACCTCTTACATGATGGCCCAAGGCGAAGAGAAAAAGAGTTTCGCGATACTTACCGATGCCTTTGTGAGCGATCAAACACTAGGCGGTTACAACAATTTTAATCTCAACAACTGCTTCGACGATCCCTCGTTTATGAAGGAGTTTATGTTTTATTACATGATCGACAAGCACATTCCCGCTGCGCGCTGTGCGTTTGTGAAGTTGTACATCAACGGCGAATCGTGGGGGCTGTATCCCAGTGTGCAGCAGTTGAACAAGGACTTTTTGGAAGAATGGTACCTCAGCAACGATGGCACCAATTGGCGCGCTGATGCGGCCACTTCCACTGGCGGTGGACCAGGAGGCGGCGGCGGCCCACAATGGGGCGATGGAACAGCAGCGCTCAATTATTTGGGCGATGCACAATCGGATTACGATGCGTATTATACCCTCAAAACAACCACGCAAACCGATCCGTGGCAAGATTTGATTCATACCTGCGATGTGCTCAACAACACATCATCCGCCGATCTTCCGTTGGCATTGCCGGAGGTGTTGGACATCGATCGCACCTTGTGGTTTTTGGCCATCGAAAATGCCTTTGCCGACGACGACAGTTACATATACAAGGGGAAGATGGACTATTTCTGTCATTGGGAATTGGAGACAGGCCGCATGGTGCCTCAAGAATACGACGGCAATAGCATATTGGCCGACAACCATTTGAATTGGAGTCCATTTTACCATGCCGACGATGTCGATTATCCATTGTTGAACAAAATTTTGAATGTGCCGATGTGGCGACAACGCTATTTGGCCCACATGCGCACCATTGTCGAAGATTTTCTCAATCCTACGACCGCAGCCGACATTCTCAATACGTATAGTTCCATCATCGATCAGGAAGTACAAGACGATGACAAAAAATTATACAGTTATGCGCAGTTCACCGCTGGGGTAGACGATTTGATTGCAGCGATCAATACACGACGCAATACCATTATGGCCAACACCGAAGTGAATACAACAGGCGCGGTCATCGAAGGAGTCGTGATGACCAGCAATCAGGGAGCGTGGGTCAATCCGATCGAAGGAGAGCAAGGTGTGGTGACCGCAGCGGTGACTTCGCCCGATGGTATTTTCGGAGTGAATTTGTTTTATTCCACGGCATTGGTGGGCAATTACAGTGTGGTGGCTATGACCGACGATGGAGCGAATGCCGATGCAGTAGCAGGAGATGGAATGTACAGCGCCTATTTGCCGGCAATGCTGGCAGGAGATTTTGTTAAATTTTATATCCAAGCTGTCGAAAATAATACCGCCAAAACACAGACCTATAATCCAGTGGGTGCTGAACACGATGTGTATTATATTTCCATTGCTCCCGCTTACGCCGCCAACACCGATGTGGTAATCAACGAAGTATTGTCGGACAATGTAACCGATGCTACGGATGAACAAGGCGAACACGAAGATTGGATTGAGTTGTACAATCGCGGCAATGCAGCAGTGGATTTGACGGACTATTACCTCACCGACAACCAATGGAATTTGACCAAGTGGGAGTTGCCAGCGGGCACGGTGATCAATGCCGATGATTATTTGATCGTATGGGCCGATGAAGACTCCATTCAAGGACCAATGCATGCCAACTTCAAATTATCCGCTTCGGGAGAAACGGTGAGTTTGGTCAACGCCGCGGGTCAAATTGCCGATGAAGTGGTGTTTGGCACCATTGGCACCGACATGGGGTATGCCCGTCGTCCAAATGGCACAGGTCCTTTTGTGATCCAAGCCACCACATTTGATTACAACAACGACATGGTAGGTGTAGAAGAAGTGAATGCCACCGCGGATATTCGAATCTATCCCAATCCAACACAAGGCGACGTGACCTTGTTTTTGGATGAGCACATGGATCAAGCGCAGATCACAGTACGTGACATTAGCGGGCGCGTGGTCACAGCTTTCAGCACACAAGGCCGCAAGTACATCAACCTCGATGCTTCGCAATGGGCCGCAGGTACGTACCTATTGACCGCACAGACTTCACAGGCATTGGTGACGCAACGATTGATCGTTCAGCACTAGTTTGAATAGCGTAAATTGATGATGAAACCGCCTTCAGCAATGGAGGCGGTTTTTTTTTTTTGAGTTACAATGGAATTTCATTTCGGTAGTGAAATTCAGCAGGAAGCTTTTTTGTGCTTCATGCTTCTATGACTTTTTTTAAAAGTTTTATTCGGAGGTCTCGCCGAATTCTTCCAATTTCTACCGAATGTTATGTTGATACTACCAAATGTTGGATCGGACTTTTGGATGATTCTATTCCCCTTGAATTTTGAACCCATTAATGTATGTATGACGTACTTTTTTTAATGCATGATCAATGGGAAACAATGCATGAAAAGAATAGATGTCGATTTTAATATCTATGGTTAAATGCATTATGAAGAATGTTGTTATGTAATGGATTAATATTAAAAAAAAACGCGGATTCCGAAAAGCGCACGAGTAGGAAAAACAGCAAAATCAAATGTTTATGTTCAATGTAACTCTTAGAACTTTCCAAAAGGATTACAACGCCCACTTGTTGCCTACCTCAAATGTTCAGTATGCAGTAGGAAACCGGGTTGAGTTTGACGGGGTGTTTAGAAAGAAAATCAACTTTCACCCTGTTTATATTACCCAATATGTCGAATTGCCCGACGGTCTGTCAGATGAAATTGATGGTTTGTTTGACGAAATTCATAATTCGCCACCAATTCCAGCAAGTATGATGTCGATTGACATTACGCGTGAACAAGACTTCGAAGCTGCTTTGACTATACCTGCTCTGAATCTAGATTTAGGGGGTAAGGTAGATCTCAACCGTGTGAGAAAATTCTCATATGACAACGTCTCATCTCGAGTGATATGTCGCGCTGCTGCAACGCTTTTAAAAAGCGGGCTTGAAGAAATTTATCCGAATCGAAACGCGAGAAGCGAAAGATTCGCGTTTGAACTTTTCTATGCGGCTAAAGTCACTTTGCATACTGAAAACGACTATGCTGCGGAATTAAAAGCTGAGTTTGACAAAGCCATTATTGAATTTGATGGTAGCGTAAAGTTAAGCGGTAAGAATAACGAAATTCTTACTTTTGAAAATGGTGGTCTCTCGCCATTCGCTTCTCGAATTGAGTCTATTGGAGATATGCTGTAACTTCGTATGCATCCAAAAATTGAAGGAACTGGGATTTCAAAACCCCAGCTTCTTTCCTAATCAAAGCAATAGGCCTCATGAGTTTGGTAATTATCTGTTGACCCTTGGGATGTGCGCGTTGCCAAACATTCAGAGTTTAAATACCTAGAAATCCGTTACTCTAGCGGATTTCTTGTTTTTTTGACCAGTTGCTGGCGCATTCGTTTCGGTTGCCAAGGAAATCACTACATCCCGTTTCCCATGTGATGTGCACAGTTTTTCCTTTGATCATGTTGTAAGTACGGAAATTGACTTCCTACCCCTCTCATTTCCAAAATCTACGTTACCTTCGCCCCATGTCAGTAAATAAAGAGATCAAGCGCATTACCACGCACACCCTGGCCGAGTTGAAAGCCAAAGGCGAACCCATTTCCATGTTGACGTCCTACGACTACAGTATGGCCAAGATTGTCGATGCAGCGGGCTGCGAGGTGATATTGGTAGGCGATAGCGCGAGCAATGTCATGGCGGGTCACGAAACCACATTGCCCATTACCTTGGATCAAATGATTTACCATGCCCAAGCCGTGGTGCGTGCCGCGGCTCGTGCGCTGGTCGTTGTCGATCTGCCTTTCGGCTCCTACCAAGGCAACAGCAAAGAAGCGTTGAACTCGGCCATTCGCATCATGAAGGAAAGTGGCGCCCATGCGGTGAAACTCGAAGGTGGTGCAGAAATACAAGAAAGTATCCAGCGCATCCTCACGGCAGGCATTCCGGTCATGGGACATTTGGGTCTCACGCCTCAAAGCATTTATAAATTCGGAACCTACCAAGTGCGTGCGAAGGAAGAACAAGAGGCTGAGCGCTTACTGAGCGATGCAGCGCTTTTGGATGCGTGCGGGTGTTTTGCGATTGTGCTCGAAAAAATTCCAGCCAAACTAGCCGCACAGGTCACCGCATCGGTCAAAGTACCTACGATCGGAATCGGTGCAGGACAGGCGTGCAATGGCCAAGTATTGGTGGTGCACGACATGTTGGGCATTACCCAAGACTTTAGTCCGCGTTTTTTGCGTCGCTATGCCAATTTGGGCGAGGTCATGCACAATGCCGTGGCTCAATACGTTGCCGACGTCAAGCGCCACGATTTTCCGAACGAAAAAGAACAATATTGAGCCGTTACTTGTGCTAAATTTGCACCGCGTTTGAATACAGCAGCGATGAGGGTCATCGCATAAAACCGACATGTCATGAACAATACTTCCAAGGGACAGGCCAAGGAGTGGAAACAAGCTCCCAAAGTGCCAATTGTGATGAGCACCGTAGATAATCTGCGGGTGTTGTACGAAGACAATCACATCATCGCCGTCAATAAGCGCAACAGCGACATCATTCAAAGCGACCTCAGCGGGGATCAAACCTTGTGCGAAGTGGTGAAGAATTATGTCAAGGTCAAGTTCAATAAACCCGGTCTAGCCTTCATCGGTACGGTGCATCGTTTGGATCGCCCTGTGAGTGGTATTGTGTTGTATGCCCGCACCACCAAGGCTTTGAACCGATTGTCCAATATGTTTAAGTTTCGCGAGGTGCAAAAAACCTATTGGGCTGTGGTCAAGGATTTGCCGCAAGAGCACGAAGGCACCGTGATCAACTATTTGTGGAAGGACGAAAAACTCAACAAAACATTTGCTTTTGATAAGCCCGCCGACAATCGCAAAGAATCGGAGCTGTCGTATAAAGTCATCGGCAGTGGCGACAATTATCACTTCATCGAAGTCTATCCCAAAACGGGCCGTCATCATCAAATACGCGCTACCCTCGCGTCATTGGGATGTCCGATCAAAGGCGATATCAAATACGGCAGCAAACGCACCAACGACAATGCGAGCATCCATTTGCATGCCCGCAAGATCGAATTTCTTCATCCTGTGCGCAAGACACCGGTGACCATCGTTGCATCGCCCCCCGAAGATCCGCTGTGGGACGAGTTCTTGCGCATTTCGCTCGCGCAGGAGTTCAATGGGCAATAATGCTTCAGCGCTTGCGTTGAGGTGGCCATGCAATCCAGAATGTATACAGCGCTTGTCAGCGCCCTATTGATCCTTTCGCTTGGTTCTTTTGACGGTTGCGGTGATGCCGTTGCGGTCAAAAAGCAATCTTCCAAGCCAACACGTTACGAAGCCCTTCAGGAAGGCGACATCGTTTTTCAGCAAAGTGTCAGCCCACAATGTGCAGCCATCAAAGCGGCTACAGGAAGCGTATGGACCCATGTGGGAGTGGTGATCCGCAAAAACAACCAATGGTTGGTGCTCGAGGCCGTGGAGCCCGTGCGTATCACCCCCATCGACGATTGGATGGCCCGCAGCAAGGTCAACGAAGTTCGCCGTCTCAAAGCGGATGCAAAACAATGGGATGCGGCGTCCATTCAGGCCATGCACACCATGGGCGAGCAATGGTTGAACAAACATTACGACATTGGTTTTGCATGGAGCGATGATGAAATGTATTGCTCAGAATTGGTGTACAAACTCTACGACCGCATTTTGCATGTGCAAGTGGGCACGCTCAAACAATTGAAAGACTATGACCTCAGTTCGCCCGTGGTGCAGCGCATTATGCACCAGCGCTACGGTGACCAAATTCCCTATGAAGAGTGGATGATTGCACCCGGCGCGATGTACGATTCGCCGCTATTGGAACACGTAGCGATCGACTGAGGGGACTTCTTTTTTCGAGCCATGGCTGATTCCCCGGAGGCATGCATGGGCCGAAGCATTCCAAGGTCGTGATACAAGTCTTAAACCTAGATTATGCAGTGCCTTTCTATTGCGATCCAAAATCCCTGTGAATTCGTGTACTTCCTCGTTTCGAGTGCTCACCGTGAGGGTGATCACGCCTGCGCGCTCAAAACTTGCGGGAGCACACGAATTCTTTGGGCTTTTGAATCTCATGAACTAAACGCACTGCATAATCTGGGTTAAAAAACTGTGAACAATGTCACCGTGCGCGAGGTTTCACGTGGGTTATATTTGCCCCGAAATCAAAAAAATTGAAATTGCACCATGAGTGAAGCAAAAGAACATGTCAAATGTTTGATCATAGGCAGTGGTCCTGCCGGATATACAGCAGCCATCTACGCTGCACGCGCCGATATGAAACCCGTGATGTATCAGGGTATGCAGCCCGGCGGACAATTGATGGATACCACCGAGGTGGACAATTTTCCCGGTTACCCCAAGGGCATCAAAGGCCCTGAAATGATGGAGGATTTGAAGTCCCAAGCCGAGCGCTTCGAGACCGATGTCCGCACCGGATGGGTCACCAAAGTGGACTTTACTGGTCCCAAACATTGGGTGGAAATTGACGGCGGTAAACATACTGTATCGGCCGATTCCATCATTATTTCAACAGGTGCCAGTGCCAAATGGTTGGGATTGCCCAACGAAACCCGTCTGCGCGAATTGGGCGGTGGCGTGAGTGCATGCGCGGTGTGTGATGGATTTTTCTACCGCAATCAAGATGTCGTTATCGTAGGCGCTGGGGATACCGCAGCCGAAGAAGCAACGTATTTGGCCAAATTGTGCAAACAAGTCTACATGTTGGTACGCAGCGATAAAATGCGCGCCAGCAAAGCCATGCAGCACCGTGTGGAGAATACCGCCAATATTGAGGTATTGTGGAATACCGAGACCTTGGATCTCGTGGGCGAACATGGCGTGGAAGCTGTGATCGTCAAAAACCGTGTCACAGGCGAAGAGCGCACATTGAAGGCCACCGGATTTTTTGTTGCCATCGGACACAAACCCAATACCGATGTGTTTAAGCCATTCATCGATATGGATGAGACTGGGTACATCATCAACGTTCCGGGTTCTTCCAAAACCAATGTGGAGGGCGTATTTGTAGCAGGCGACGCAGCCGACAAAACCTACCGTCAAGCCATTACGGCCGCTGGTACAGGATGTATGGCCGCATTGGATGCTGAGCGTTATCTTGCGTCCAAAGGCATTCATTGAGCATGATGAACAATACTCATAATAACCTACGAAAGCCAATCACCCGATTGGCTTTTGTTTTGTGCGTTCCACTGTTGTGGGCCGCAACGTGTCAGACATCAACAGCACCAATCCTGCCAGCCCAAGCAGAGCAACCGCTGCCACTCGACACCACCTCAACGTACACGATCATCGCAGCGGCCGACTCGAACGATCTTTCGGTTGCGGCGCGCGTCTACACCAAAGACGAATTGTTGGGCCGTTTCGAACCCGCCAAACACCCCGATTTCGAGGTTATTCAGAAAAAACACACCACCAAAGACGGCATTTATTTGCAGCGCGCGGCCTATGCCGATTTTCAGCGCATGTGGGAAGCCGCCAAAGCAGCTGGCGTCGATCTTTCGATTCTTTCGGCCACCCGCAATTTCAACTACCAAAAAGGCATTTGGGAGAAGAAGTGGTTGCGCGAAAAGTACAAGGGCATGAGCGATCGCGACAAGGTGGCCGACATCATGAAGTTTAGCAGCATGCCCGGCACCAGTCGCCACCACTGGGGAACCGATGTCGACTTTAATTCGGTGGAATTGGCCTATTGGCAGAGTGCGACGGGAAAAAAGGTGTATGCATGGTTGGTGCAACATGCGGCCACGTTTGGATATTATCAAACCTATACCGACAAAGCCAACGGACGCAGCGGATACGAAGAAGAAAAGTGGCATTGGAGTTATATTCCGATTGCCCGCGAGATGCACCGCCAATTCAAAAACACCATTCAGTACAGCGATATTACGGGCTTTTCGGGGTGCAAAGAAGCCGAGGGATTGCAGGTTTTTGCAGTGTTTGTGGATGGCATTGCGCCGGACCTTTTGCCCAAATAAAAAATGGCTGCCTCGAAAGACAGCCATTCCACGGAGGGTGATCGATGGGGATCGAACCCACGACAACCAGAACCACAATCTGGGGCTCTACCAACTGAGCTACGACCACCGTGTTTCCCCAATCAGAAATTGGGGGTGCAAATAAACTAACTTTATTTGAGTTTTGCAACTGAAATTGATGGAATTTCAAAAAAAGCCCCGAGCCGTCTTCTTTTAGGACCCCATTATCCCAATGCCGAATCGAGGATTTTTCGAGCGATGAACTCCAGATTGCGGATGACATGGCGGGGGTACAATCCATTTTCGTTTGTATCCTTGCACGACAAAGCCGATACCGGATGCGCATTCTCATGACCACTTCTTGGTTTCCTTCGCGGAAGCATGGCACCTTGGGTAATTTTATCCAACGCCATATTGAGGCCATTGCATTGGGGCATGAGGTGGTCGTATTGGCGAGTTTTCGCGATGCCGAGGCCAATGGCATAACCATCGAAAAAACCGTGGAAAGCGGAGTGACCATCTACCGGGTCTATGCTGCGTATGCCAAGTGGAATATATGGAAGGCCAAAGCCGCATTTGATGCAGGCGTTGAGGCCATTCAGCGCGATGATGCCCGTACCTTCGATGTCGTTCATCATCACGTGATATTTCCCAAAGGCGCTTGGGCCGCCCAATTGGCGCAGCAATGGAACGTGCCATTGGTCGTCACCGAACATTGGACCATATACAACACCGCAGTGCGCCGCGATCAACCGTGGGGACTGAAGTGGGTGTCGAAGCGCACCACGAAAAGCGCGGCACGCATTTGTCCTGTCTCCCACGATTTGGCGAACACCATGCAGGCGTATGGGCTGGCCGGTGAATACACCGTAGTGCCCAATGTGGTGGATACGGGGCTGTTCAAGATCGGGCAACCTGCACCAGGATTTCATTTTTTGCACATCAGCAGTCTCGAAGATCGCCACAAAAACATCAGCGGGATGTTGCGCGCATGGAGCAAGGTGTATGAAAAAATACCAGGAGCCGTATTGCACATTGGCGGCGATGGACCTTATCGCCAATGGCAGCAAACGGCAGCGGACATGGGTATTCCCGCGACAAGCATTGCCTTTTTTGGCGAATGCAGTCCAGCGGAAGTGGCTACACGCATGGCAGAAGCCCATTGTTTGGTCATGTTTTCGCGGTTCGAGAATTTGCCCGTAGTGATCGTAGAGGCCATGGCATCGGGCTTGCCGGTGATCAGCAGCAGGGTGGGCGGCATTGCCGAGCACCTTGAGCGCGAGCGCGGCATGTTGGTGCAGTCCGAAAACGAGGAAGAATTGCAAGCCGCATTTGTGGCGATGCACCGCCTCTGGGGCGATTACCACCGGTTTGATATTCGACGATACGCAGAGGCCCAATTCAGTCGAGCGGCCGTGGCGGCGCAGTACGATGCGGTGTATGCCGCGTTGGGCGGCGCCTAGAGCGGCGCCTTTCGCCTTTGGCGTCGCGTTGTGGGCGACGCGCGCGTCCCCTATCGCCTCGCGCGTCCCCTATCGCCTTGCGCGTCGCCTATCGCCTCGCGCTGCGCGCTTTTCGCCTCGCGCCTTTGGCGTGGCGTTGTGGGCGACGCGCGAGGCGTCCCCGTACGCTGCGCGTTGCGTTGGAAAAGCGATAGCGGCCGTTGAATGATTTTCCTAGAACCTAAATGGAGATACGGCCGCGTTGAATAAAATGGGGGTTTAAAATCCGCCGTCGATATCGGTATAGGTTGGGCGTCGCCTTTCGCGTCCCCTATCGTCTCGCGCCTTTCGTGTTAGATAATCGTTGGGGGACGCCTCGCGCGTCCCCTATCGCCTCGCGCGTCCCCTATCGCCTTGCGCGTCGCCTATCGCCTATCGCCTCGCGCTGCGCGCTTTTCGCCTTGCGCCTTTGGCGTCGTGTTGGGCGACGCGCGAGGCGTCGCCGTACGCTACGCGTGGCGTTGGAAATAGGATCGCGGCCGTTGAATGATTTTCTTAAAACCCAAATGGAGATACGGCCGCGTTATAAAAAATGTGGGGCTTAAAAACCGCCGTCGATGTCTGAGTGGGTTGGGTGGCGCGTTGGGCGACGCCTCGCGCATCGCCTTTGGCGTCGCCTTGCGCCTTTGGCGTGGCGTTTTGGGCGACGCGCGAGGCGTCCCCGTACGCTACGCGTTGCCTTGAAAAAGCGATCGCGGCCGTTGAATGATTTTCTTAAAACCCAAATGGAGATACGGCCGCGTTATAAAAAATGTGGGGCTTAAAAACCGCCGTCGATGTCTGAGTGGTTGTCGCGTTGCCCACC
>CANHSF010000037.1 GCA_947463065.1 Flavobacteriales bacterium
ATCAAATCACCCGAGAACAACAAGCCGCGCTCTTCAAAACGTACCAAGAATATTACAATACCAGCGGAAACGATACGTTGTCGCTCAACTATTTGTTTGAGGCGGCTAACCTTGCTCAGGTATTGGGCAAGTACCAGAAGGCCATCGATTTGTTTGTCAATTTCCACGACGGATTTCCCACAAGCCATCGCTGCGATGAGGCCGTCTTCAATATTGCATATATCTACGACGAGAAGCTAAAAAATCCCGAAAAGGCGACATTGTATTACAATAAGGTGATTGAAATGTATCCCAACAGTTTATGGGCGAAAGAGGCCGAGGCGGCATTGCATTTTGTAGGCCTTTCCGATGAAGAAATGATCAAGAAGTTGGAAGTCATCAATACCAAATGAGCATGCGCAAATGGCGGGTTGTTAAATATCTTGCTGCTTGGATCTTACCAATGCTGGCTTGGGTGAGTTTTACCCAAACGGGATGGATGACTTTTCTGCCTGTGTTTTTTGCCTTTGTATTGGTGCCTATTTTGGATCAAATCTTGGGCATCGATTCGCGCAATCTTGAGGGCGCTGATCGTGCGCTTGCAGAGGAATCGAAGTGGTACGACGCAGTTCTTCATGGCACTGTCGTATTGCAGGTGGTGTGTTCGATTGGTTTCTTATGGGTGATGCAGCATTCGCAAGGATCCGCCATTGAAAATACGGGTCGTATTCTATCCATGGGGTTGATGAACGGCGTTTTTGGAATCAATGTCGCTCACGAGTTGGGTCACCGCACCAAGGCTTTGGATCGTTTTCTGGCCAAAGTATTATTGAGCACGACGCTGTTTTTGCATTTTTATGTGGAGCACAACAAAGGCCACCACAAGCATGTTTCCACACCTGAAGATCCTGCTACAGCGAGATTTAACGAGAGCATTTATGCTTTTTTCCTGCGTACCATTCCCCAGTCGTATCGTTCGGCTTGGCGCATATCCTTGAAAGAGCTTGGTCGCAGAAAACGCAACTTCTGGAGCATACACAATGAAATGTTGGTATATACCATTGTTCATGCTTGCTCCTTGATAGTAATCGGATTGGTGTTTGGCACAGTCACTATGTGTTATTTTGTTTTGGCTGCCCTCATCGGTATTCTATTGTTAGAAACAGTCAATTACATCGAACATTATGGATTGGTCCGCAAGAAAGTGTCGGAGCACAGGTACGAAGATGTTCAGGTATGGCACTCGTGGAACTCTGACTTTGTTTTTGGCAGGGTGGTTTTGTTTGAATTGACTCGGCACTCGGATCACCATTGGCAACCCAATAAACCATATTCACTATTGGACTCGCTCAAGCAGAGCCATCAAATGCCAGCAGGATATCCGGCCATGATGTTGTTGACTTTTGTTCCTCCGTTGTGGTTTTCGGTGATGAACAAAAGAATCGCGCAGGCCGAACATTCCATCCAATGAGATCAAGCGCAGCGCTGCAACTTGACCAAGTCTCTGTCTTATTTTTGGTGCATATCCCCTCCGTGAAGCATATTTGCCTTTCATTCGCTACGCTTTGAGCAAAACAGGTCAACAAGTATACGTCATCAACTCATTACGGGCTATCGCTGCCATGATGGTGTGCGTATTTCATTTTACGCATCATAAGGATGAGGCCGGTATTTTTATGGCCGAAGGCTCTTTCATGAAGTACATCTGTTATCTGGGGCACCACGGCGTGAATGTGTTTTTTGTCATTTCTGGATTCGTTATTCCCTATAGCATGTACCAGTCCAGATACGAATTGATGCATGCGGCCAAATTCATTACCAAACGACTGATCAGGCTTCACCCTCCATTTGTATTGTCGATGATGTTGTATGGGGTCATGGAGATTGCCTACTGGGCCAAAGGAGGTTACCAAATCACATACGATTGGCCTCGCATCGGCCACAATTTTTTATTGACAGCGAAGTTTTTTGACAACGATTGGTTTCAGGATGTGTATTGGACCTTGGCCATTGAGTTTCAATATTACATCTTTATTGCATTGGCCTTCCCGTTGTTGTTTAGCGCAAACCGTTGGCTCAGTCATCTGCTGCTCATTTTGATTCCGCTTACCACGTGTTTATTGGGATACGATGAGAAGCACATCTTCTTTTTTCATGCACCAATATTTGCAATAGGGATGGGTGCTTTTTTGCTGAAAATTCAACGCATCAATTCGATTCAATTTTTGGCTTACGTAGCGTACAATGCCATATTGACGCTCAATGAGATTACCGAAGAAGGGGCCTTTTTTGCGGTGGCTACGGCGTTGGTCATTGTATACGCGGAGTTCAGAAATCGACTCACCGAATGGGTAGGGGATGTGTCGTATTCGCTCTATCTGACGCATGGATTTGCTGGCTCGCAACTCATGTATTACACGGGACGATACTGCGAGGGTGCTTTGCAAAAAATTCTTCTGCTCACCACAGCGGTCGTGATTTCCATTTTGTTTGCCTGGGTGTTTGCCAAAGTCATCGAAGGACCGAGTATGCGGTGGTCGCAAATGATAAAATACAAACGCAAAGAGGTATTGCCTCCGCCGCATGAGTCGCCTTGATCGCGTTTTGAAGTTTTCGTGTGCAGCATAGAGCAACGGCTTTCAGCTCTCCGAGTGCATGTTTTTTCTGTTGTTCCATTGGCATTTTTCCGAAGGGCTGTTCGATGATCATCGCTCCCGTTCTTGTTGTTCCAATCGAATGATTTATATTAGCCGCTTAAATTCTTAACCCTTACAATATGAAGTTCAATCCCGGCGTCTTGAGTGGCGATGAAGTAACTGCCGTTTTTGATGATGCAATGGCGCATCAGTATGCCTTACCTGCGGTCAATGTTATTGGTTCCAACAGTATCAATGCGGTTCTCGAAACGGCACGCGAGGTCAATTCACCGGTCATTGTGCAGTTCAGCAATGGTGGCGGTGCCTTCAATGCCGGCAAGGGATTAAAAAATGATGGACAGCAAGCTTCGGTCATTGGATCTGTCGCTGGAGCGCATCATGTGCATATGTTGGCCAAAGCTTATGGTGTTCCTGTGATTCTTCACACGGACCATTGTGCCAAGAATATAATTGCATGGATGGATGGTATGTTGGATCACGGTGAAAAATTCTATCAACAACATCAACGCTCCTTGTTCAGCTCTCACATGCTTGACTTAAGCGAAGAGCCGCTTCACGAAAACATTGAGTTGTCCTGCACTTATTTCAAACGCATGTCGGCCATGGGTATTACCCTCGAAATTGAATTGGGGGTGACCGGTGGTGAAGAGGACGGTGTAGACAATTCTGGTGTCGATAGCAGTAAGCTATATACGCAGCCCGAAGAGGTGGCATACGCCTATGAACACATGAGCAAAGTGAGCAATCGTTTCACCATTGCTGCGGCTTTCGGTAATGTGCATGGCGTGTACAAGCCGGGCAATGTCAAGTTGGAACCGAAAATTTTGCGCAACAGCCAAGAGTTTGTGCAACAAAAATTCAATACCAAAGCACAACCGATTCATTTCGTATTCCACGGTGGTAGCGGTAGTACCCGCGAGGAAATTCGTGAGGCCATCAGTTATGGAGCGATTAAAATGAACATTGATACCGATATGCAATGGGCGTTTTTGGAAGGAATCCGCAACTACATGACCGATAAGTCGGCCTATTTGCAAGATCAAATCGGAAACCCTGAGGGGGCCGATAAACCAAATAAAAAATACTACGACCCACGGGTTTGGTTGCGCGAAGGAGAGAAAACCTTTGTGAGCCGATTGAAACTCGCCTTTGAAGATCTCAATTGTGTCGGCCGTAATGCCTAATTGCGTCCGTCGAATGTGGTTTTTGCAGATCATGTTCACAAGGCACTAGAGAAATCGCTTGAAGAGAAGCACTTCGTTTTGCAACACAAAAGCCGTCTTAGTGGACGGCTTTTTTATTTTGGGTGGCGCATCGGTGTGGTGGGGACAAAAAAAATGGCCTTTTTATAGTGTAGTATTTACACTTTCTCTATATTGCAGCCATAGCACATTAACACTGCCGAAACATTACGGCGTTACCACTAGGATATGGAAAAAAAGCGATTGAGTTTTTGGGAAATCTGGAACATGAGTTTCGGATTTATGGGAATCCAATTCGGATGGGGCCTACAAATGGCCAACATGAGTTCGATCTATGAGAATTTGGGTGCCAAACCCGAAGAGATTCCGGGGCTTTGGCTCGCCGCTCCATTGACCGGTTTGCTGGTTCAACCCATTATCGGTTACATGAGCGATCGAACTTGGCATCCGCGTTGGGGCCGCAGACGTCCTTACTTTTTGATTGGAGCAATTCTCAGTTCGATTTGCCTTTTGCTCATGCCCAATTCATCGGCATTGTGGATGGCGGCTGGTTTGTTGTGGATTTTGGACAGCAGCATCAATATCAGTATGGAACCTTTTCGTGCTTTTGTGGCCGATAAGCTGCCTACCGAACAACGCACGCTCGGTTTTTCGATGCAGAGTTTCTTCATCGGAGTGGGTGCTACAGTTGCCAGTGCTTTGCCGTGGATTTTTACCAATGTGTTCAACTTAAAGGATACTGCAGAACATGGCCAAATTGCAGACAATGTGAAGTGGAGTTTCTATTTGGGTGCCTTCGCATTTTTGGGCGCGGTGCTCTACACTGTTTTTTCGACCAAAGAATATCCGCCAGCCGATATCGATAATCGGGAAAAGGTAAAAGAACAAAAAAAGGGTTTTGGAGCAGGCGTGGAAGAAATTGTTCATGCCATCACCCATATGCCTAAATTGATGAAGCGCTTGGCTTTGGTGCAATTTCTAACGTGGCCAGGTTTGTTTTTGATGTGGTTTTATTACACACCAACGGTTGCCGCTGAGGTGTACAGTGGACAAACGGGAAGTCAAGAGTATGCCGAAGGTCAGGCTTTTGCTGGTTTGACTTATTCTTTCGAAAATGTTGTGACTTTTCTCTTCGCATTGACATTGCCGTTTCTTGCTTCCAAATTCGGAAAAAAATGGACCCATTTTATCTGCCTCTCCATAGGGGGCGTAGGTCTGATGGGCATCAATTTGGTGCATTCCGCCGATCAGTCTTGGATGCTTTTTGTCATCATGGCGTGCGTGGGTATTGCTTGGAGCAGCATTCTGTCGATGCCTTATTCCATGTTGGCCGATTGCCTGCCCGAGAATAAAATTGGAATTTATATGGGCATTTTCAATTTCTTTATCGTTTTGCCCGAGATTATTGCTTCGTTGTTTTTTGGAAAAGTAATGGAGAGTGTGTTGCACGGTTCACGCGTGGCTGCCGTGAGTCTCGGCGGGGTATTGCTCCTCTTGGCGGCCTTGGTCACTTTAACCATTCATGACGGGCTATCCAAAAAGCCTTCGATTGAAAAAGTCTAGCATCCATAAAAGATTGAGGTAAAAACCACGATTTCGAGGTACTTTTGCCGCACTTTTATTCGGATATGCCTGCCCAATTTCTCGTCAAGTCTTCGTTGCCATCATCCCACGGTCTTTTTGATGTGTGGGCGTTCAGTTCTGCCATGGAACAAATGCCGCATGTCGTTATGACCACCAAAGAGCTGAACTTGTCCAAGCCTGTCAACCTAAGGATACACAGCGAATGCATGACGGGCGATGTTTTCGGCTCCAAACGATGCGACTGCGGTCAGCAATTGCACAATGCGCTCCGCTACATCGAGGAACATTCTGGAGTGCTCATCTATTTGCGCCAAGAGGGCAGAGGCATTGGATTGGTCAAAAAACTCGAGGCATATAATCTTCAAGATCGTGGAATGGACACCATCGAGGCCAATGTGGCTCTTGGTTTCTCGCCCGACCAACGGCTTTACGATGACGCCATCGCCATCGCCTTGTCCTTGGGCATAAATAGTGTGCGGCTCATCAGCAACAATCCAGAAAAAATACAGGCCTTGGAAGAGGCCAACATTCAAGTCGTAGATCGCATATTCCTGCCCACCGAGATGTTTGCTGAAAATGAAAATTACATCAGAACCAAAGTCAATCGAATGGGCCATCAGTTCTCGTGAATGGCGATGATGTGCAAAAGGACCTAACCTTTTAAGAAGTCTTTCGTATACCTCCCTGTTTTGTACCTCTCCTTGCCGAGCGGTGCTAAATGAGGCGAACGCCAAGCGCCTCTTACCCTAAATTGAAAAACGAAAACACCCCTATGAAAAAGCACATTTTCGCTTTTTTGACGATTTGTTGTTTGTGTTCCATTTCGTCATTAGCTCTTTCTTCTTCATTGTTGACCGATCCGGTCGAAGTTCTTTATCAAGGTCCCGTTTATGCTGGACAACTCTCTTATTTGGTGGAAGGTTGCCAACAAGGTCAGATCACCCTTAACCGAGGCAATGGCTTTGATGGTGAAATTCATTTTCATGTCAACGGCTCCGGTTCTGCCCAACCGATTTATGACTATGCCGAGTTGCAGCAAGTTTGGACGATGATGGCAGAACAAGATCAATTGGTGATTCCCATTGCCGCTTTGTCCGATGATGCGACAGAAGGCACTGAATCGCTAACCATTGCAATCGACTCTCCGGAGTTGATCGAACTGAATTGGTCGATAACACTGGAATTGCGCGATGCCCAACCTTTGCAAGTGAGTTATCAACCTGTCGAGATTTATTGTGACCAAGATGCTCTATTGCAACTTGATGTTACGGGTGGATCGGGGTTGTATACCGTGGAATGGGCATCTCAAGCTACTGGCAATCCTTATCTCATCGAAAATCCGAATCCCGGCAACATGGCTTATACCATCACAGACGCTTGCCCTTCCATTGCAGTGTCTACTGGAGCGGTGTCCATTTCCTTCATTCCATATCCTCCCATTCAGTTGGACGCCGGACCGGCCATCACGGTGAATTGTGCGCAAGATGTGGAGGTTACCGTCAATCCAACCGGGGGCAATGGTCAATACAGCTACCAATGGTTTGTCAACGGCAACCCAATGGCCTCCAACACCGATGCTTCTTTTTTATGGACAGGTCCAGTAACTTCGCTCGTTTCGGTTGTGGTGACCGATGCCTGCAATAATGCCGGTGTCGATGATTTTCAAGTCACGTTATTCAATCCTCCTCCTGTGGTAAATGCAGGCGCAGATGGCGAGGGCAACTGTCTCGAAATCATCCAACGCAATGCGCTTGTAACCGGCGGTCTTGGGGCAAGCGATGTCAATTGGTTTTACAATGGCACTTGGATCAGCGAGGGTAACGCAGTCACACTCCCCATCGGGGGAGGTGGAGTGCTTATGGCGCAAGCACAGGACGGATGTGGCTCCATCGGTATCGACGAATTGACCATAACGGAATTGCAGGTCCCTCTCTTGCTAACCATGGATCCAATTTTCGGTCTATGCGGCGAAAATGTTACGGCCACGGCTCAGGTGAGTGGTGGTGTGAATTCGGAATACTCCTATACCTGGACCACACAAGGCAATGTTGTTTCGACGGCTGCTTCGGCCATTATCACTGCTTGGCCCAATGCCGAAGTGCAATTGACGGTGAGTGATGTATGCGGTAACACCATCGATGGACAAGAGATCGTGGCACTGGATATTCAAACGATTACGGTCGATGCGGTGGATCAGTTGCAGGCCGCCAACTGTTCGCAGTTGTGGTCGATCGGTGCACCTGTTGTGTCGGGCGGAACAGGCAATTATAGCTATACCTGGCACATGCAAAATCAAAGCGATGTGCTTTCCACGGAGGCCAATTGCTCCATCGATGTCACGGGCTTGCACAATCAATACTTGGTTGTGGATGTTACGGATGAATGCACCAACATTGGTCGTGACTCCGTTTGGATTCAATTGACGATGCCGGGTTTGAGTCTCAATCTAAATACCGAGTATTCATTCGGTTGTTTGGATGTGTTTGCGATCGAACCGCAATGGTCGGGAGGAACCGGGCCGTATGTGTGGTCGTGGTTGTTCGGAGGAGAGACGGTGGGCTCGTCGGCTTCATGGAGTGTAGCGGCAACCCAGTCGGGAGAATTCGTATGCTCGATTACCGATGCATGCGGATTGCACATGGCTGCGTCAGCGCAATTGATGGTTCAGCCTACAGGTTTGGATGCATCCATTGTCATCGACGACGAAACGCTTTGCCCCAACCAAGAGGTGCAATTGATGCTGGACATCTCCAACGCGGTTGGCGATTTGAATATTCTCGGGTCAAACGGGCTTTCGGAAGAAGCAATTGCCTACACGGTTACGGTCAATGAAGAGGTGTATTGCACCGTAAGTGATGCATGCGGCAATGCGGTAGAGCCGCGAACGGACTTGGCGTTGATTCCTAGCTCAGGAGAATTTGATGTGCTCGATGATTTTGCACTTTGTCATGGCAACGACTCCGGTCCTTTGGCCATGGGAGGGTATGAGCCGTATTCGTATCAATTTACAAGCGGTTCAATTGCCCTGAGCGACAATGGCATAAGGGCGTTGGGTACGAGCGAGGTATTGGTAACAGTAACGGACGCTTGCGGTCAAACGGGGAGAGTCACTGTGGATGCGCGTTCATGCGATTTCATTGTTCCCAATGTATTTACCCCCAATAACGATTCAAAAAACGATACGTTTGAGATCAATGGACTCGAAAAGTATCCGCAGTCTTCGTTGGTCGTATTCAATCGCGATGGTCTTAAGGTTTTTGAATCTTCCGATTACCGCAACGATTGGACCGCCGAAGGTTTGCCGAGTGGAACCTATTATTTGATTTTGCAGCGCAAGGATGGCGAAACATTCGAAGGCAGTGTTGCCGTTTTGAGATAAAAGAAAAGAGGCCGTCCTTTGGAGACGGCCTCTTTTGTTTTGTTTCAGCTTCTACAAGCCGGTGACATACGTTTTCTTTGGATACTTGGCATCAAAGCGGATTTGTTTTTTCACACTTTCGCCCGGGTTGATGGTC
Source organism: Flavobacteriales bacterium (assembly GCA_947463065.1). Classification (GTDB taxonomy): domain Bacteria; phylum Bacteroidota; class Bacteroidia; order Flavobacteriales_D; family Sanyastnellaceae; genus CANHSF01. The sequence goes on from CANHSF010000037.1 coordinate 8,938, forward strand.
AGCACCCATCGCACTTTGCCGGTGCTTTCTTCCAGCACACCACCGCTCAATTCTTCTACATTCACTTCAATTTCGCTGTTTTGCGAAATCGGAATTTGATCCTCCAAAACAACAGTGATGCTTTGTTTTTTGTTGTTGGTAATGGTCATCTCGTATGCTTTGGAGGTGTGTTGTTTGCCTCCAAGCACTCCTGTTTTGCAATAGTCTTTGATTTGCTCGCGTTTGACGGCAATGCCTTTGTCGCGTCCCAATGACAAACTCAATGTGTCGTTGGCCAAAGCAGGGTCGATATAGCCTTTGCCCACAAAGGTGCCTTTGAAAAACACATTGCTTTCTCCGGGCAATAATGCGTACTGCGCCCAATCGGTGATCTGTGCGCGCAAGAAGGCGTCGTTGTCCAATTTTGGAGTTGTCACATATTCGTACGTTGCTTTAAGGGTTTCCGTTTGCATCACCACATCGTATTGTTGGTTGTCGCTGGGGATATCATACGGCGTAGGAATCTTGAACTCCATATTCACTGCATTGCTCACCACCTGCGCTTGCTGATAACGTATGGCAGGTTCCTCCATTTTTGCGTCTTCTCTACTGTAGGCGGCTACAGGTGCCGAAGTTTCGGCTATGCCGTTGGTGGTCGCTTTTCCGTATGCTACAGGTCGTGGTTGGGGCTGATAGATATTGACGTACCAAGGGTACAATGTTGGGGCCTGACTTCCGATGTTGGGGTTGCCCGTGCTGATGGTGAGGTTGACATCGTTCCAATCGTTGCCTGTGCTCTGGAATACCTTGGCGCGGTATGAAAACGTTATCGGTGTATTGACATCAGCTGCGCGCAAATCATATACCGGATACCAGCCCGCGCTTTGTGTAAAGTAAGTCACCTTTAGATTGGCATTGCCTGCTTTCTCTGCAATCACGGTCAATAGGATTTCACTGGGATTGGTGCCTTTGCGCGCATTGAGCTGATTCAATTGGGTTTGCAATCGACTCAGTAACGCTTGGGCATCTTTGTGATTGTCGCTCAATTCCAATTGTTTGAATCGTATTTCTTTCATCCGTGCACGATAAAAGTCAGCCATCTCGGCCAAATCTTCGGGCAACAAATTGGAATTGGATCCTTTGATGGCGGTATTGTCGCGAAGCAAATTTTGCTCTTCGGCATACACCTCTGACATGGCTTGAATTTCTGCAAGTTTGAATTGCACATCGGCAATGCTGTCCATCAGCGCTTTTACCCGCGGATTGCTTTTGGCGTCTACTTGATAGTTGATTTCATGTTTGACGGAAAGTATAGTAAGTGCTCCTGTTCCTTCCACTTGAATAGAGTTGGGGTCAAGGTATATGGGCAGATCAGTAAGTTTGATTAGATTTTCTCCGTCCTTGAAATTGAAGGAAAGGCCATGACTGACTTGCGCACCGCTCTGAAATACGGTAACATCAGTGATTTTGGTGTCAACTTGTTTGACGTTTTGCTGGCCGGTTGCACGGTGGCCCAGGGCCATGCCAATGCACAATGCCAAGACCATTTGAATGGTATGTTTCATAATTTAAGTGTTTGTGTGGCCTTGCCAACGGGGCAAAGTTGCATGTTTTTACATCGCATTCTTGCGTTCGTTCAAATTAGTTGATCCTCTGCAATGCGATTTAACTTTCCGTTAGCAAGTGCGTAGCGAATATCCGCAAACTCTTTGACCAATTCCAAATCGTGACTTGAAAAGAATATGAGCTTGTTTTGATCGTGGGCCAGTTTGCGCATCAAAGCGGTGAGTTCCTGTTTGGCTCGGTAGTCCAAGAATGCAGTGGGTTCATCGGCGAGCAGAATCGATGTGTTTTGAGCCAATGCCCGCCCAAACATTACTTTTTGCAATTCACCATCGCTTAAATGTGCCAGCCTTCGATGTGCCATGTGTGCAGTGTCTGTAACATGGAGGCAGTGCTCGATATGCTGCGCCATCTGTTCGGGGTTCACTCTGCCATGGGCGGCCATTTCGAACAAGGTCCATACATCAATGCCTTCCAGCCGGGGCCGTTCTGTGGTTACAACAGCAATGTTTTGTGAGCGCTCGATGATGCTGGTGTTGCGCAGGGATTGCCCATTGAGCAACACATCTCCAGTGTAGTTGGTCTCCAGTCCTGCGATAATTCGAAACAAACTTGATTTTCCGCTGCCATTCAATCCACACAATCCAACAAGTTGGCCGCCGCTCATGAGCAGATCACTTGGCTCCAGAAGCGCTATGCCGTTGTAGCCAAAGGTCAATTGACGAAGTTGTAACTCTGGTTTCATAGGCGCAACATACCGTTTTTGGATCGAATGAGTAGGGCAATCAGCATCGGAGCACCCATTGCTGCTGTGATGGCATTGAGGGGTAGCGTGAGCCAAATGGACATTTGATCGCATACCAGGCCCGCGAGCATTCCCAAAAGCGTAGCTGCAGGTATTGTTTGGCGATGATCGGATCCACCTACCAACAGCCGGGCGACAATGGGCACGGTAAGGCCAATGAAAGCGACCGGCCCGCAATAAGCGGTGACCAAACCGACCTGCACACCGCATATGGCCACCATATTGCGACGAAGTTTGCGCACATCGGTGCCCATGCTGCGCGCATAGGTGTCTCCCAATAAAAAGTGATTCATGGGCATAGCTTGGCGCTGTATGATGAGGTAACTCACACCCAAAGTCAACACCAATACCATCAAGATAGACGGACTGACATCCGCAAAACTTCCCATGCCCCACATCACAAACGAACGAATGTTGTCGGCATTGGACTTGAATTGAAGTATGGTGATGAGTGCACCAGTGAGATACCCCAACATCACCCCAAAAATGAGTAAGCTGTGATGATCATTCATTTTTTTGGATACCATCAGGATGATACTCAGCACGCCCAATGCACCTGCCAATGCCGCCAGCGGTATTACTCCGAGAAATGAAAGTTGTTCCAATTGCCATCCCAAAGCAGTGGTCGCCATCGTCACCAATGCGACCCCCAACGATGAGCCGCTTGTAACTCCCAATAAGGATGGACCAGCCAGCGGATTTCGAAATAAATTCTGCATCAATAGCCCACACAAACTCAGCAAGCCGCCTGCTGCAAGTGCAGTGCCCAATCGGGGCATTCGGACTTGCCAAATCAAACGCTCGTGCATGGGCTGCTCCGTGGTGCCATTGACAACGGATACGAATTCGGCCCACGAGAGCTCGACTACACCAAATCGCATGGATAATCCGCTGAAAATAAGGAGCAAAACAGTGGTGATCCACAGTGTTACTCGAAGGCGACGTTGGCTGGAAATGGTTTTCATTCGCTGCTCAAAGGTAAGAAAGCTTGCGATTCAACCGCCTTGGGTCGTTTTGGTGAAAAAAAAATGATGATTGGTGTGGTTTCAACTCCAAGAAACCCCGACTTTTGCGCCCGCCTTTGCAACGGCCAAGTGGAGTGGGGTATGGGATACAACGAGCACTGAAATGGCAAAGGTTAATTTGAGCAATTATGAAATTTGACAAGAATACCATCATCGGCTTTGCGCTGATGATCATTATGTTGGTCGCCTTTACATGGTACCAAACCAATCAGCAAAAGGCCGCCATGCTGGAACAACAGCGTTTGGATAGTCTGGCATTGGCCAATGCTCCAGCACCAGCTCCTTCCAATACAGCAATACTTCCTGTTGCATCGGCAACCAACGACACCGTGCAACAGTTGGTGGCTGCGCAAGCCGATCAGGCGAGATACGGTCTGTTCGCCTCCGCACGCTCGGGAGAAGCCAAGCGATTTGTTCTCAAAAATAACAAGGTGGAAGTGACCATCAATTCCAAAGGTGGTTTGATCGAAAAGGCCGAGATTCTATCGGGATACAAGAACTTTCATTCCGGCGAAAATGTGCGTTTGTGGCATGACTCGCTGAGCACAATGAAAATGGTGTTCTACTTGAATGGCCAAGGACCTATCAAGTCAGACGAATTGTTTTTTGATGGCCAAATAACCGGTAACGATACCGATGGAAATGCACAGTCGATTACCTTGAAAATGGCATCGTCCGATCCGGCCAAATACATGGAGCTAGTGTATTCATTGCTGCCCAACTCGTATCAGGTGAATTGCAAAGTCAATATCGTCGGATTGGATCGAGAGATGGAATTGTCCTCAAAACCGGTCGCTTTGGAATGGTTTGTAATGGGTATTCCGAATGAAAAAGGTTTGAGCGCAGAACGACAAAAATGCAGCGTTTTTTATCGTGAAAATGGCGAAGACCGCGACTACTTGAGCGAGACTTCCTCCGACGAGTTGAAAACAGAAAAGGACCTCAACTGGATGGCCTTCAAACAAGATTATTTCTCGGCTGCGGTTATTGCACCTGCAGGATTCAAAACGGGCAGCTACATGCAGGTTGGCGTGCCTACGGATTCAACATCCACGAAAAATTATTTTGCCAATTTGATCCTTCCCGTTACGCCCGGTTCCGCTTCTTCTTCAGATTTGCAGTTTTATCTCGGACCAAACGATTATAAGGAGTTGTCTTCCACCAATGCCGAGGAATTTGATCGGATCATCGATTACGGCTGGAGCATTATCGGAACGGTGAACAGGTATTGCATCCGTCCATTGTTCTGGTTTTTTCAAAGCTTTATTGGATCGTGGGGCCTGATTATCCTTTTGGTTACGCTCACCATCAAAACCGTTCTTTTCCCCATCACTTGGAAAAACCTTTTGAGTAGCGCAAAAATGCGTGTTCTAAAACCGGAGATCGACGAGATCAATAAGAAGTACGAAGGCAAAGATCCGATCGAAAAACAACAGGCCACTATGGCCTTGTACCGTCAGACTGGTGTAAATCCTTTTGCTGGATGTATCCCCGTGTTGCTGCAAATGCCTATTCTTTACGCCATGTTCCGATTCTTCCCTGCGGAAATTGTATTGCGAGGTAAAACATTTTTGTGGGCGGATGACTTGGCCGCATACGATAGCATTTTCTCTTGGCAGACGAATATTCCCATCTTAAGCGACATCTACGGCAATCATATTTCTGGCTTCACGATCCTGATGTGTATTTCGACTTATTTGTACTCGCAGATGAGCATGGGCTCTCAGCCGCAAATGGCCCAACAGCCGGGTATGCCCAATATGAAAGTCATGATGAATCTGTTCACCGTCATGATGCTTTTCTTCTTCAATAATCAAGCTTCAGGTCTAGCGTTGTATTATTTTATTGCCAATATGACGAGCATCGGGCAGATGTGGGTGATCAAAAAATACTTCATCGATGAGGCTGCGATTCGTTCTAAAATTGACGACAACAAGAAGAAACCGAAATCCAAATCGAGCTTCATGCAGCGTTTGGAGGAGGCGCAAAAGGCGCAGCGTGCAAAGTTGGAACAAGTGAAGAAACAGCAAAAGGGATGATTCGAAACAGCCTCTTCATTCTTTGTGGGCTTGTGGCAATGATCGGTTGTCGCAAGACAAAGAATAGTGTGGTTGAAACGCCTACTGCTGTTGTTAAGGATTCGGTGCTAGCGGTCGCTCCAGTGGATACTTTAGTGTATTACGAGCGAACAGCTTGTTTTGGGATGTGCCCCATTTTTAAGTGTGTTATACTCAGCAACAATGTGGCCTGGTATGAGGGGCGCAATTTTGTAGACCGCATCGGTACGTTCCAAACAAACATGGATCCGACCGCTCTTCAAAAGATTTATGCGATGTGCGATCAAATCGGTTATTTTGGCTTCAAGGAGCAATACGACCATGCGCATGTCACTGATTTGCCATCTGTAATTACGCGCATTCGTCAGGGCAGCAAAGAACATCAAGTGGTCAATCGATACAGAGGACCACGCGAATTGAATGACCTTTACGCCTTGTTGGATGCCACCATTGCCGCATCCAAATGGGAGCAGGTGGCAGAAGAAAAAAAGTAAACAATTACAAGTATCATATAAAACCAAAAAGCAATGAAAAAGTGGATGAAAGGCTTGGTGATTATCGCGATGATGATTCCAACGCTCGTCAAAGCAAATGAGGGCATGTGGCTCATCAGTTTGCTCAACAAAATGAACGAGGCCGAAATGAAAGGACTCGGTTTGAATCTCACACCTGAGGAGATCTACAGCATCAACCAAGCGAGTTTGAAGGATGCTATCGTCCGTCTAAACTACGGCATGTGCACAGGGGAAGTAGTGAGCGACAAAGGTTTGATCTTTACCAATCACCACTGCGCTTACGACGCGATTCAAACGCTGAGCACTGTTCAAAATAACCTTTTGGTCAATGGTTTTTGTGCCAAATCCATTGCAGAAGAATTGCCTATTCCAGATTTTAAAATCCAATTCCTCGTTCGTATTGACAATGTCACGAAAGATGTATTGGCTGTTGTCAATGACGGCATGTCTGAATTTGACCGCGACAAAGCGATTGGTGCTAAAAACAAAGAATTGAGCAATGCGGCTAGCGAAGGCGGAAAGTATGAGGTCGAGGTGAAATCATTTTTCCACGGCAACGAGTTTTATATGATGGTGTATCAGACCTTCCGCGACATTCGTTTGGTGGGCAATCCTCCCGAAAGCGTAGGTAAATTCGGTGGTGATACCGACAACTGGATGTGGCCTCGTCACACGGGCGACTTCTCGATGTTGCGCATTTATGCAAACAAATCCAACGAACCCGCTGACTACAGCACTGAAAATGTTCCTTACAAACCCAAGCACTTCTTGCCCGTGAATATCGGTGGAGTAGAAGAAGGCGATTACCACATGGTATTGGGATTCCCAGGTCGAACCAACCGTTTCCTTACTTCATTTGGTGTGAATCAGGCTACTGAAATCCGCAACCCCATTTTGATCGAATGTTTCGGTACTAAATTGGAAAGTTGGAAAAGCATCATGGATCGCGATCCTGCTATCGATTTGATGTATGCCGCGAAATATGCTAGCACGGCCAATTCATGGAAATACTACATCGGTCAAAACAAAGGACTAAAGCGTTTGAATGTAGCTGGTGAAAAATTGAAAATCGAACAGGACTTCAACAAATGGGTAGGGGAGAATGCTGACCGCAAAGCCAAGTATGGTGAGGCGTTGACCTTGATTGCAGATTACCACAAAGTTTGGGATGCCGAAGTGAAGGATGCAACCTACAGCAACCTTGCGGGTGTAGGTGGTGCTGAATTCATGTATTTCGCGATCGAATTGGGTGGCGAAATCGAAGCGGCATTGAAAGAAACCGATGAAGCAAAACGCACCAAAATGTTGGAGGAATTGAAGCCAGCGGTAGAAGCGCATTTCAAGGAATACAATACCAATGTAGACCGCTTGGTATTTGTGAACCTCACCAATTTGCACCGTCAAAATGTAGCCAAGGATAAGCTTCCGACATGGCATCAGACGTTGGATGGCAAATTCAAAGGTTCAGCGGACATGTATGCCAAGAAAATGTTTGAAACATCGGTTTTTGTGGATAAAGCGAAATTGCTTGCTTTCCTCGCAAAACCAAGTTTGAAGACCCTCCAAAAAGATATGGCTTACACCACTGCGATGAGCGCATACCAGCACGCTAGCGCGTTCAATGCGAAAAATCCTCGCGAAAAAATGACAAAAGGCTATCGCTTGTTCACTGCAGGATTGCGTGAAATGAGTGGTTCTAAAAAACAATATGCTCCTGACGCCAACAGCACCTTGCGTTTGACCTACGGTGTGATCGACGATTACAAAGCAGCCGATGCTGTGCACTACGATTATTACACCACGGCGAATGGTATCATGGAAAAGCGCGATAATTCGAATCCTGAGTTTGTCGTGCCAGATAAGTTGGCTGAGTTGATCGAGAAGAAAGATTTTGGACGCTATGGCAACAAAAAAGGCGAATTGGTCACTTGCTTCATCGGCAACTTGGACATTACCGGTGGCAACAGTGGTAGTCCAGTCATCGATGGCGATGGAAATTTGATTGGTATCGCATTCGACGGAAACTGGGAAGCAATGAGCGGTGATATCGCATTCGAACCCGAATTGCAGCGTACCATTTCTGTCGATATTCGTTATGTGTTGTTCACCGTTGAAAAATTGATGGGCGGTAAAAACATCATCGACGAATTGAAATTTGCTACCAAGAAGCCAAAGCCACAGCCAGCTCCTGCTGCTGAGCAAGCTCCAACAACTCCCGCGGTAACTCCTGCACCTGCTGGTCCAAGTGCTGCACCAGCACCGAAAGACAAAGCTGGAGACAAGAAAGCCGAAAACGAGAAGAAGGTAGAAGAGTTGAAAAAGAAGGCTCAAGAAGACGCAGAAAAGCGCAAGGAGGAAGCAAAGAAGGCTGCTGAAAAGAAGGCTGCTGAAATCAAAGCCAACGGCGGAAAGCCAGGCAACGGCAAGGCTCCTGCTCCTGCAAAGCCTGCAGCTACAGAGAAAAAATAAGTGTTTTGTCCATTCGTGGATGATGGCCGGCCGCTACGAAGGAGCGGCCGGCCTTGTTTTATACACGCACTTCTAGGGGGCGCCAAAATCAAATAACCCCAGCGTGGAATTCTTTTCGAATAGTGTTAGTGGGGCGTTTTGATCGCTCGCTCTACGCCGAGGCTTTACTTTTTTTATTTGCAGAATTGGTTCGCACCTCGGATTCGTACTATCTTTGAGCATCACAAGTGTGTATTCTTAATCCATTCTAAGACCTTGAAACCGAAGTTGAATATCGCCATCGATGGATACAGTTCCTGCGGTAAAAGCACCATCGCCAAAAGCATCGCCCGCGAATTGAATTATGTGTACATCGACACAGGAGCAATGTATAGGGCTATGGCGCTTTATGCTTTGCAGCACAATTACATCAAATCAGATGGAACCATCGATGAGCCGGCCTTGATTCAAGCGCTGCAATTGGTTTTAATCACCTTCAAATACAACACCGAGTTGGGTCAGTACGAAACCTTCCTCAACGGTGTCAACGTAGAGCGAGAAATCAGAACATTGCAAGTAAGCAACAATGTGAGCCCCATCAGCAACATCAAAGAGGTACGCGCCAAATTGGTGCGCTTGCAAAAGCGAATGGCAGAAGCCAAAGGTGTCGTGATGGATGGACGCGATATCGGTACCGTCGTCCTACCCGATGCGGACTTGAAATTCTTTATGACGGCGGATGCCAAAGTGCGTGCTCAAAGAAGATTTGATGAACTAAAAAGCATGGGTGTTGAAACCTCGCTCGCAGAAGTCGTAAAGAATGTCAATGCCCGAGATGAATACGATACCACGAGAGCCAATGAC
>CANHSF010000038.1 GCA_947463065.1 Flavobacteriales bacterium
AAAGCCCATTTCGATGTGATTGTGAAAGTCTTTGTAAAAGGCACTGAAGGAAATGTTGTCGTCGCTGTTGAAATAGCTTTCTACGCGGAAATCATAGTTTTTGATTTGTGCAATTTTTAAGTCGGAGTTGCCATAAATCAACGTCCGGAATTCGTTATCAAATATTGCGGCATCGCTTAATTCGCGTATGCTAGGGCGTGCGAGGTTTTGGCTGTAACTCAATCGCACATTGGTGAGAACTTCTTTTTTGTTGATGTGCGTATAGATCATGTTTAAGCTCGGTAGAATATCGAATTGTTCTATCATCGCAGCATTCACAAAAGGAAAGCCTCCCACGTTAAGACGACGTGGATCGTCTTTGCCATAGTTCAATTGATAATAGGCATCGGCGTCGGTAAATATGTCGGTGTACTCTCCTCGAAATCCACCTGCGAATTTCAATTTTTTGGTTATGCCGTATTCGGTCATGATAAACACAGAATTTACATTGGTATACCCAAAGCTGTGGTTGCGGTCTGCATAGAAATCGAGATAAGTGAAATCAACGCTTCCATTTCTCATGGTAAAGCGTTCGTCACTCATATAGGTATCGATATCAGTATTAAGGAGGGATGGAATGGCATTGCTATTCCCCAGCATCACACGGTATTCATCGTTGTCTATTTTTCGATAGTTGTGAAATCGACCGACTCCAATTTTGATGTTTCTGTTGAGCGATTTTTTTTGTGTGTTTGTAAGGGGTATTTCCACGGATAATCGACTGTCAAGAGCATTTTCGTCCAAATACCTGTAGTAGCGGCGGATGCCTTCACCTGATGCCGGAGAAAATTGATATCGATCGACGGCTATACCGGCAGTGTATTGATAAGTGTATGCTTTGAAGTCGGGTGCCGCACTTTGTCCGTCGGTATAAGAAGCATTGAACTCAATTTTGATTTTTTTGGAAGGAATGTAATGAGAAGTACCTACCTGATAAATGAGTTGTCGACGCTGTTCGTAGAAGATGTTGTTGGTTACGTCAATGTCTTGCAATCCGATGGGCAGGCGCTTGCTTTCATAACTGGCAATATCATTGACACCAATGATATTGGGCATAAAGAGAAAGCGGATATTGTTGAATTCGTTGAGCTTAAGGGTAGCTGATACCATCGCACTCCAAGCATTGGTTTCTCTGCTTATGAGTGCATTCTCTTGAATCTCCATCGGGAAGCCAAGCGCTTCATCCCCTACGCGCTGAGAAATGCCATTGGGGTCATATCGATTGCTCGAAGCATAACGAAAACCAATCATGAATCCGAGCGTTTTGCGGAAGAATGGAATCTCATTGCCAATACTGATGTTTTGGGATGTATTGAGGGGTGCGCGGCGATAAATGGGATTCCAACTGTTGTTGAATTTATTGCTGTAGTTGGTGCCTTCTGGATTCAGAATTTGAAAGGCTTGCCTTTTGTATTGTTCATTGTACAAGGCCGTGGCGGCGTCTACTGCCGAGGCGTCATTGATAAGAGCATCTCCAAGCAAGCCCAATTGAACCAAGCCCATACGAAAATACAAGGATGCCTGTGCGTTTCCTTGTGTCCATCCATATATTCCCTGATTGTTATAATAACTGCCCAATCCCAAGGCAACCATTTCTTGATATGCTGTAGGATTCAGGTTTGGGGCTACTATGGTCTCGTCGTCTCGATTGCGAAATCCGTTGTCATATCCCAACCAATCCGTAGAGCTGCGCTGGGAAGACAGCATGTCCCTGAAGGTGGTTTGGGTATTGTAACCCCATTGGGTCTCCAATTGAACGGTTAGCTTTTCTGGATAATCTTTGGTTTCAACGGAGATGTAAGCACCGGACCAATCGGCCGGCAAATCAGGGCTGTAGGTCTTGGTTATGATGATGTTGTCAATCAGTGAATTCGGAAAAATGTCGAGCTTGATGTTGTTGGTTAATGGATCAAGGGTTGGGATGCGCGATCCATTCATCGTGGTTTTTACATAGCGGTCGCCAATACCACGCACTGTGATAAGTCCTCCGTTTGTCGAAACTCCAGAGACACGACTTATGGCATTGAATACGTTGGCATCGCCTGTTCGCTTTATGGTTTCCGACGAAATATAATCCAAGCTCACTACGCTATTGATCTTGATTCGTTCCATGTAGTTGTCATTGGACTTGGATAATTTACCTACCACATCTACAACCCCTGTGGTGAGTGACTTCTCGACCATCATGTATTCTTTCTCTATCTTGGCGTTGTTGCGCAAGGTAACGGTGTCGCGCAAGTCCTCAAATCCAATGTACGCAATTAAAATTTCATACGTTTTGGATTCTGGCAGAGACAAATTGAAATAGCCATCAAAGTCGGTCAATGCTCCCAAATTATCATTGCCAACAACGCGCACTACAACCCCAATGATGGGCTCTCCACTGACCTCAGTGATATGGCCGCGCAACACACCTTGTGCATTGGTTGTGGCGGCCCATAGCAGGCTAAGGAGCGCGATAAAGTGAAGGGCTATTCTCATGGCATTAGGTCTTTATGCTTTGGCTTTTGTTCTTTCTTTTTGCGAAGCTTGTGCTTTTTTAAAGATTGATTTTTACTGCGTTTTGCAATTCCGGTCAATGAAGGGTGAGGGAGAATGTTGCTGTCACTTGGCTTGTAGCTGTATTTAATGCTGCGGCCGTCTGGTGTGCCAATCATGATATTGAGCATGTATTCCAATTTGCCCGCTGTCGTTATCTGTGCGATCAAAACATAGTTTTCACCTTGTGGGTCCCAGCCCGACGCTCCTTTCCCCAAACAGGCCCATGCCCCGTTGCTGATCTTTGCTTCTTGACCATTGATCGCACTGCCAAGTACTTTTTCTGCTTCCTGAATTTGAAAGAACTGCGCAAATGGAATACTGTCGACAGCTACAAGACCATCTGACTCCTTCAACGAGATTAGTTTTTTGTTGGAATTATTCAGAAAGGATGCAGAAAGGCTTAACGTGCTATCCACTCCGTCTGGATCCAAAAACTTGGGCACTCCAATGTGTTCTTCGCTGGCCCCACCAGCGCTCAACCAAGAGTCGAGAAGGAGTGTGTTTTTTCGAATCGAACGCATGGGCACAATGTTCGCTTTGGCTTGCCCGCTTTCGATGTGGTTATAGATTTTCTCTGTGCTGCGAAAAATCAATGGTGCTTCTGGCGTGCCATATCCGGCTTGAAAAGTATACCCGGGCTCTAGATCGACAAAAATTCGATAGGTGATACTTCCCGCAGGTAAATTGCCAGTGTGAATTGTGTCTTGTGAATCAGAGGCATTGGTAATATAGTATGTTTCTACATATATGCCCTCTAGTCCCTCTTGTGCCTTTGTAAGCAAAGGCAACGCAACACATAGAAATAGAATGTTTAGGTGTTTCATAGCGGCGCAAACTTACTTGCTCCATCTTTCGGCTTTTTCGCTATGATATTATGGATCGATGAAGAATTGATGCTTTAATTTGATCTGCGTTTTGAGTAGGTGTTAAGCCAATGCTACGGTGAGATGCGTTGTTAGAAATGGGGTGTGTTTTCCATTGTTTGGAAAGGGGTCTTCTTATTGCCCTTGTCAGTCAGGACGTTAGCAAGTGTGTTTCATTTTGATTCAATCGTCCGATGCATTATTGATTTGTTTGTCTTGTGTTAATCTAAGGCAAAGGATTGGACAAGTTAATGTCACGTCGCTGCTGCTATGCGAATAATGCTTTTTGACAATGCCACCTCAAAGCGGTTCCAATGCTGGGATGCTCAGCGGTATGTTTTATTCGTGTTGTGTGCTTCCTATTGAACTCAATTGTGAATTTGCTTTGATTTGTTATGAAGATTCCTATGCATGTGCAGCGCGATTTGGTATTCAACGATGGCGATTAGTGTTATCAGAGACGATTCGACTACCATATAGGCAAGTCCCAAGGTCGTTATGGAATGAAAGTGTGTATAAGTTAAACTCATTATGGTGATAACATATAGCCCATTGGCAAAGGCAATAGCGAGGATAAAAGGCCTTGAAGGGCTGTTGAGTAACAAATAACAACCCATGGAATATAGACTGTACATGACACCGACTAACGCGAGCGCGAATAAGATATCGCCCGATAAACCAATGTGTGATTGAAAAAAATTGCAAATCATAAACATGCCGAAGGAACTCATCATGGCGCCGAGGCTATCAATGAGGAATATTTTTTTAGGCGTTTTTAAAAAGTAAGAGAGGATTTTGTTCATGAACGGAATTTATATGGGTTTCGCTGCGCAATGAGGCGTTCATTCGATATCGGGCAATCGCATTATTCTGCGTTCATGTTTCGATTGGAATATCAGGCGGAGCAGATGCTGTTAAAATCAATCGTCTTCATTGACATCGCTCAGTTCGATCTCCAATGACTTTGTGCTCAGGATCAGTTCCACCAACGAAAAAACCAATGAGACCATAAAGAAAAGCAATGAAGCAGCAAAAAATAAACGGGCGGTATACATCGATGAAATATATATCAAATACATGGCTATGATCGCAGCAAGGATGCTCATCACTCCAAATATCTGCATGTTCTTTATCAGCCGAATACGGGTTTTCAAATTTTTGATTTGCGCATGGATCAGTGGATTCGTGCTGCCGTCTTGGTTTTTATAGCGGTCATGAAGGTTGCGAATTACATTGGCCAAAGCCAAAAAGCGATTCGTATACGCCAACATAATCAAGCTGATGGCCGGAAACAACAAGGCGGGGGTATTGAGGGTGATGTCCATAGTTATGCATATTAAATTTATCTCCCCTTCTCAACATGTGACGCATTGTCGTGCATGTGTCATAGGGTGTGGGTCTTATAGGGATGACTCTTTCAATACGCGCAAATTTACAGACTTTGTTTGCTATGTCGAATGCAAAGCGCAAATACATATTGATAAGTTTATCATTTGCTCAACGCGGCAAGACTGGGTGTTTTAATGGTGCTGAATAGCTTAAGAATTAAATCTTTCGGTTGCATCGGCGATGTTGATCTTTGATCATGGCGCTCCATTGAATTTTGCAATGCATTTAGGCAAATGAAATGCTGATCGAAAGGCTGAAGCGTGGCTTCTGCGATCAAAGAACTGTGCATTTCGATCAAGCTGTATTGGTGCAGTTTACCGATGAGGTTTGTCCTCCGGGTGTCGGTGCTTTCATTTCTCTCTATTGCAATGGATGCGGGGTGGTGGCATTGACCCATTTTTGGATCAAAATGAAAAAGGCACTGAGCCTGGCCCAGTGCCTTAACCGCAAACCTCCTGTTGTTGTCAATTGAACCATAAAGGCTTGCTGTATGGAAATTCCTCCTTAGTGCACAAGGGGAATTCGTCCTTGTTGATCTGCTAGTTACATGATGCGATGGAATTGGCCTTTTTTATTGAACTAGGATCTTGCATTGCATACGGCCTTGGCCATTATGCACTGTAACAAAATAAAGTCCTGGGGCCAGATCATGTACATTCAATTCGATGCGATGGGCTTGATCTATGCGCAGCTGACGCACTTCTTGACCCGCAATGTCGTGCATGCAAATCAAGGTATTTGTACGCTCTGTTGGCGCCCATTCTACCACCAAGACTTCCTGTGCGGGATTGGGATAGACTTTGACTTGGTTTGATGCATGGGTTGTAGTTATGCCGACTGTGCCCGATATATTGATGTTGTCGATATACAGGTTGTTGGCAAAGGAGCCGCTTTCGAATTCAAATTTGAAACGGACATTGTCATCTTCCAGTGTTGAAGGTATGTTGTAAACGCCTTCGGCCCATTCAGAGGTTTGCGTGGGTACGAATGCGCTGCTCCAAACTCCCGCAGTGATCAATTCCAATTCATCGATCGTCTTCCGAAGCGTCCATGTTTTCCCGCAATCTTTGGAGCTGTAAATAAGCAAGCGATCTGTGATTTCACTTTGCAATGTTGATCCGGTTGCCATGGCATATCGAAATGTCAATTGACCATCAGTAAGCATCGAAAGATCCATAGATGGCGTGATCAAGGCATCCACATCATCATCATTGTCATCGGTGATGGTGGGTTCGTTATTAAAATTGTCCAACACCATGCAGTGGTTGCTATTGTACCCTGCGCCTTCGATACGATGCCAGTCGGTTGCATTGTTGTTGTAGTTGAATACGATGAAGTCATTGGCCGTTTCTGGCTGCTCGAAATCCTCTTGATACAATCCGGAAACAATACTCCAACTGGGACTGACATAAACGCTTTGGTAAGCGGTGTAGGTATCCGAACCGGCATTATTGCTCACCGTAAGCGATATGGTTTTCCAACCGGGCGTGTCCCAAGTGACCTGTGTCGTGGCCGATGTTAAACTGCTGGCATTGCCGCCGTCCACATCCCACAAATAGGTGTCGGCTGGGGCGTTATGTATATTGCTATGCAAGGTCGTCGTATTGCCGATGCAGATCATCGTTTTATCTGCATAAAAATCTGATCGGGGTGCACATTGTACTTCTGCGTTGTCGATTATGCCTGTGGCGATCAGATTGGACTCACTCCATAGATTGTTGCGAAACGCCACATTGCTCACCAATGTAGCACGCATACGCTCGCGTTGTCCCGCCGTGAACATGACCGAACAATAGGAGTAATCCATATAGTTCTGGGCATTTTCAATCACTCCTGGCGTGCATTCGTCTGTATTCAGGTCGCAATCGGTGAATCCCTTTGTAACAGGTGTATCATCGACCCAATCGTCGCCGCAGCTCACGCCCGGATTGTTGGTGTCGCCCCAAGGATGCGCCAAGTTGAGGTAATGGCCGACTTCGTGGGTCAAGGCGCGCGATCGACTTGCAGTACTTGGTGCCTGTGTCCCAAAATAATCGTATCGCAAAATGATGCCATCCACGGCGGCCATCGCAAAACCTTGGGTAGCTTCGGGATAATAGGCATATCCGGCAACGCCATTGGCCATGTTGTTCACCACCCATATGTTGAGGTATTTGTGCCGAGGCCATGGATTCAACTTCGCTCCATCATCGCCAATATAGGTTTCTAAACTTTGGATACGGTCTATGCCATTGGTGCAATTGCCGAAAGGGTCAATTTTGGCCAAACGAAACTCAATGCGCGTATCTGCAGCAATACTCTGAAAGGACGAGACAATCAGGCTTGTGTCGGCATTGGTTTTTCGAAAATCTCGATTGAGAATCTGAACAGCTTCCAATATCGCTGCATCACTGATGTTTTCCTCCCCATTGTTATGGATGATATGAAATACGACGGGAATGGTGTAAACGACATCGGAGCGATGACCTGCCATTTCTTCAAGATAACGGGCAAGATCAGCCTCATGTGCCGCCTTGCGTCCGAGATAATTGGGGTCTCTTTGTTGCAGCAGGTAATGCATGTGGTCAGAACCACAGCGGTGTTCCTGGCCGTATGCGGTAAGTGTAATAAAAAATAAAAGGGCGAGTGCTATGTTGAATTTTACATATGTCATGTGTTTGATTTTATTTGAAAAAAATACAAGAATGGGGTTTGAACAACGATTCGGTTAGCATCGAAAAATTGGCTTTTTTTTCCAGTCAGAACCAGCATAAAATTGCAGGCACTGTGTGGGATTATCCCAGCACAGTGCTGCAAAATCACGAATAAACCAAGTAAACCCAATAAATCATTTTACCTGCACGGCCATGCACTCCACGGGTGAGATTCCCATGGAGTAGATGTTTGCAGTCGGTTTTATAAACCTGCGCGCAAAGTCAACATGATGTTGCGACCCGGTGCGCTGATGTTGCTGGCGAATTGACGGTAATTCACATCCATGATGTTTTCTACCGACAATTGAACGCGGAAATGTTTGTTGATCTGGTATGAACCGCGAATATTCAACGTATACCATGATGGCATTCCGTCTTCGGTGGCAAAGGCCTCGTTGTCTTCGGTGCCGAGTCGATATTCTTTCAGTGGTTTTTTCGCGTTGTACAATGACCAAAACTCGATGCGCATTTTGTTGCGCTGATATTGCAGTCCAGTGCGTCCAAACATGGGAGGAATGTGATCCAATGGGGTATCCTCATTCTCCTGTTGGATGCGCCCAATGGTATACGTCGCTGTGGTGTTGAACTCCAAAAATTTGTTGATCTGATACACCACTTGCGCAAAACCACCATACAAATAGGCTTTGGTTTTGTTAACCGTCGTCACGACATACGCCGAGTCACCATTGAATTGGGTGATGGCTTCACCGTTGAGCGTGCTGAAATCCGTAGTCAACGCATCGCGGTAAATCGTATAAAACCCGTTCAATGTCACCGTTGCTTTTTTAGCAATGGTTTTGCTCACTCCCGCATCAAGGTTATAGGTAAACTCCGGTTTCAAATTGGGATTGGGAACAATCAAAGTGCCCAACTCTTGCAATTGACCATTCTCGTCGCGCGATGCTGTGGTCGATTCAAATACCTTGGAAAGGTCATCCACATTGGGTGCGCGAAAACCAGTACTGCCCAATAATGAGAGTTTCCACGTTTCATTGGGACGCGCAACAAGCCCAATGCTACCGGTTGTGGCGATGTTGTTTTGATCAACTGTTTGAAACGGAAACGGAAAAAATGTGGTATCGTTGAAGGTGGCTTGTAAACGCACATGATTGAAACGTATGCCATCGGTCAATACCAACTTCTCTGAAATTTCCCAACTGTGGGTCACATAGGCTGCTAAGCCGTTAAACGTGGCGCCTCCATCGGCATATCGTGTCGCCGCTGGTGTGATGTCGCCGGTAACGATATTGGTGGCTTTCGCGGTGCTGGTCACATCATTCGTGTAGGCTTCAACACCATACCGTATTTCACTGCCGCCTTTGAAGGTTTTGCTGAAGTCGGCATTGGCTGACAATACCATCACATCTTCTACTTGCGAAGTGAGATTGGTTCGTCCCAACCCTCGACTATGACGACTTTGTTCGATAGCCTGATACGCCAAAGTGATTCGAGCTTGATCATACATTTGGGTAACGCCGTTCAATTGCAATGCATAGGTCAATTGGTTGCGGCGTTGTGGCCCGTAATACCACTCCGCAAATCGCAAGGCACCATTGCGGTATTGGGTCAAGCGGTCATAACGGGGTACATTGTTGCTGGTACTGCTCTGAAAACTCAACGTATGAATGGTGTTTTCGTTTTGCTTGAACGCCAATTTGTGCAACATGTCAAATTGATTGTAAGCACTGCCTACTTGCAGCGATGGATCGTCGTTTTTGACCACTACATCGCTATTGTTTTGTCGCTCCACGTATTCGGTGCGTTGCCAGCCGCCATAAAGCGTGTCGGCCCACATCGGGGTTTCGCCTTGACGCAAATCACCGAACGAACTTCCGGTGGCGTTGAACAAATACGACCATTTTTTACTGCCCAAATTAAAATTCAAGTTGGTGGTCATTTCATTGTTGGCTGTGGAGTAACGTCCCATCCAGTTGCCCTCAAATAGGCTCTTGTCTGTGCTGCTGAATTTGGGAGCTCGGGTGTAAAAATGCATCACCCCACCCAAGGCATCGCTACCATAAATGACAGAACCTGGACCGAACGATACTTCGACTTTGTCCAGCATGGTGTTGTCGATGGTGATTACATCTTGCAAATGACCGCCGCGGTATATCGCGTTGTTCATGCGCACTCCATCAACGACAATCAGCACTTTGTTCGCCTCAAAGCCTCGGATTACCGGGCTTCCTCCGCCTTGTTGACTTTTCTGGACATGCACCATACCGCTCTGTTGCAGCACATCGGCCGAGGTTTGTTGCGATTGATATTGCAGGTTCTTGCGATCAATCACCAAGACTTGTTGGGCAACATCTTCTGATTTTTCCTCAAACTTGGATGCGCTCACCACCACTTCGTTGGCATAGAGTCCGCTGGTATAAAGATAGATCTCAAAGTTGGAAGCGGCCAGTTGGTCCCACGTGAAAGAATATTTCTCATAGCCAATGAGCAAAAACTGAATGGCTTGGTCGCCTTTCATCGCGCTGATATCGGCGACGCCGCGTTCGTTGGTGACAACCGAATGGGCAGTGTTGGTAATGATAGCACCGGGCAATGTTTCCAATGTCACGGCATCTTTTACCGTTACTTGTTGCCCCCAGATCAATGAGGCAGGAATCAAAAGTATAAGATATAATATAAATCTAATTTTCATAAAATAAAGGTTATGCAGCCTTTTGTTAGGCTGCGTGATAAAATTTTGTATGCACAGGACTACATTATATCCTGTTTTTTTGGATGTGCATATCGAAATTGTTTTCTCCGTAATCCGCGGTTCTTGTGCAATGTGGACAAAGGATGATCCAACCAAACTTGATAGCTAGTTACATACTGCCGCTTGCCCGTGTATGTTCAGTTTGCAGAATAATGCACAATGATCGCATGGCGACCAATCCTAAATTGGGTAGTGACATTCTTGCAATTGAGCACGCCAAGAACATTTCAGAAATGAGCAATTGTCCGGCCTTGGGGTGGTTGGTAATCGCGCTTCGTGAAGGGCGATTGATAATGGTTCGACCAGAAGGGAAAAGCAGTCTCTAGTGCTGCGGAAAAAGGTGTATTGAGCCCGTGCAGAACAGCAGGTGGGCTCTTGAATGTTTTGATCCAATCCGATCCCGATGTGCCTGTGTTTTGATCTTCTTCCTGATTGCTGCGGTCTTTGATCAGCATTTCAAGAGCCATTTCGTATTCGTCTTGGATGCAAACCCATACCTTTTGGCCTTCTTGATAGAGGGTGTCAATGATGTCGTATTTTTTCTCCGATCGCCGAAATTCTTTTCCAGGCTTGAGCATTTCGATTTCATTGATGAATGAGTCATCGCAAACAAAGGTTGCAAACAATTCGGGGCGCTGGTGGTACATTTTTGCAGCCTCTTCTTTGAAATGCATGCGGTGTTGATGGCGCCATACCGAATACGTCAGACAAGGGATGTATAACAATCCCATAAGTACAACGACCAATAAAAAAACCGTAAACCACCGAAATCGGCCTTCGTGTCTTTGTATGTGGTGTTGTGCAGTCATATAGTGGTGACCAAGTCAGCCGACGACAAAGTTCAGCAAATTGGCCAACAGAGGCAAATGAATCGAGCACAATTCGCTCAAATATTTTGGATTTTTTGCTCAACAGAGCATGCGATTTCGAACGAGTAGGGTATTTCTCATTTATCGGCTGGAGGATGAACGCGGACACACAAGTGCATTGCAGCTATTGGAATTGGCTGGAATTTTTGCGGGATAAGCGTTTGTCCAGCGCTGCAAAGGGAGTAGCATTGAGGTAGATCAATAAAAGTATTGGCCCATACAATGGTTTTGGACATTGTGTAGAATCGAGGAAGCCAGGCTATGGTAGAGGATGCAGCACAAGCGCAGTCCCAAATGCACCATATAGCCAAAACGTAATTTCATTTAAGCGGTAAGCCGATGTCCTGGTTTCAATCTGGCATATTTCGAAGTTTAATTGTGCGAGCAGATCCCGTTGAGAGCGTTGATGCATCTGCTTTTTTGGTTTTTGCACATTGGAGATTGGATACTTTACACAATCATAACATTGGCTTGCATGCGATTGCTGCATTTTTGAAATCATGAAGGCAGTTGTAAAAAAGGGAAGTTCAGAATTTGTCAACCGCGAATTGGCATGGTTGAGTTTCAATGAGCGGGTGATGCAAGAGGCTGAGGATTCCACCGTTCCATTGATCGAGCGCATGCGTTTTTTAGGGATTTTCTCCAGTAATTTGGACGAGTTTTTTAAGGTGCGCGTGGCCAGTTTGCGCCGTGCCATCAGTCTAAAAAGCAGGAACATCGATCCCATGGATTTTGACCCCAAAATGACCTTGGATCAAATCCAAGAGGCTGTGCTCAAACTCCAAAGACGCTTCGAAAAAACTTTTTTGGAGGTCAAAAAATTATTGGTCAAAGAGGGCGTTCATTTTGTCAACGAAGATCAACTGGACAATGCACAAAAGTTGTTTGTTGAGGATTATTTTGAAACGCACGTCCGACCGCATTTGGTGCCACTCATGCTGAGCCATAAGGCTCCTTTTCCACAGCTCAACGACAGCCGAATCTATTTGGCCATTGTCTTGGGTTACAAGGAGCGGCCTGAAGCCAACCAATTTGCTTTGATCGAATTGCCCGAGGTGCTGCCCCGATTTGTTCAATTGCCAGGCAAAACAGGGCGGCGTTGTGTGATGTTTTTGGACGATGTGATCCGGTACCGCATTCGCCGCATATTCCACGTTTTTGAATTCGATCGTTCCGAGTGCTACAGCATTAAATTTACCCGTGATGCTGAATTGGATATTGATGACGACGTGAGCCGCGGCGTGCTCGAGAAAATGGCCAGAGGCTTGAGCCAGCGCAAAAAGGGATTGTATGTACGCTTCAATTACGATTCCAGCATGCCGCCCAATTTGCTCAATTTCATTCTGAAAAAGATCAAAATGAAGGATCAAGGCAACATCATCCCCGGGGGGCGGTACCACAACAAAAAGGACTTGCTGAAGTTTCCTGATTTTGGCCGTTTAGACCTGTGTTATCCGTCTTTTCAATCGAGCATCCATCCAGATCTTCGCGGTCAGCAGTCGTATTTCAAGGCCATACAGAAAAAGGATGTGTTGTTGTTTTTCCCCTACCACAGCTTCAGTTCGGTGATCGACATCCTGCGCGAGGCTGCCATTGATCCCAAAGTCCGCACGATCCGGGTCAATCTCTACCGTGTGGCGAACAATTCGCACGTGGTCAATGCGTTGATCAATGCAGCCAAAAATGGCAAACGGGTCATTATCATCATCGAGTTGCAAGCTCGCTTTGACGAAGAGAACAATATTCGAGTCACGCGACAGCTTCAGGACGCTGGTGTGCGCGTAATTCCGGGCGTGCAGGGACTCAAGGTCCACAGCAAACTCATCCTGATATCTCGCCGCGAAGGCAACTTAACCCAGCGTTTGGTGCACATCGGTACAGGCAATTTCAATGAACAAACCGCCAAACTCTACGGCGATATTTCTTTGCTCACTTGCAAAGAGGAAATTTGCAACGAGGTCAAGAAGATTTTTGATTTCTTCGATAGCAATTATCAACGCAGCTCTTTCCGTCAGTTATTGGTGTCGCCATTCAATGCCCGAAGGCGCTTTATGGATATGATCAACGATGAAATGGACAATGCCGCAAAAGGCCTTCCTGCTGGGATTACCATAAAAATCAACAATTTGGTGGACACCAGCATGATTCGCAAACTCTATGAAGCGTCTCAACATGGAGTCAAAGTCAAATTGATTGTGCGCGGCATTTCCTCCTTGGTACCTGGGGTGAAAGGGTTGAGTGAAAATGTTGAAGTCATTAGCATCGTGGGTCGTTTTCTGGAACATGCGCGGGTAATGGCTTTTCACAACAATGGTCAACCGCTGGTATTCATCGGAAGTGCGGACTGGATGACCCGCAATTTGGATCATCGTGTAGAAGTTGCAGTGCCCATTTTGGATGAAAGTTGCAAGGCCGAAATCCTTCGCTATCTCGATATGCAGTGGTCGCACATCGCCAAGTCCAGGGTTGTTGATAAAATGCTGAAAAACGAATATGTCAAGCCTGGCAAAGGTTTCAAGAATCTTGACGCTCAATTGGCCTTTCTGGCGGTATTGAAAAGCAAGCTAAAATGATTTATTTCACCGAGATTTAATGTTGATCCAAACAGAATCTCGTGAAAATTGCCGCTATTGATATCGGTTCCAATGCTATCCGTTTGCTCATCGAAGAGGTGCGCGCACAGGACAATAAGTATTATGTCGAAAAGGTGAGTCTTACCCGGGTCCCGCTACGACTGGGGGATGAAGTGTTCACCAAGGGCAAATTGTCCAAGGATAAAATCAATCAATTGGTCAAAACCATGAAGGCGTTCTGGTACCTCATGGATGTGCATAGCGTAGAGATTTTTAGAGCCTGCGCCACGAGTGCCATGCGCGAAGCGTCCAACCGCAAGCAGGTGGTTCAAAAGGTCGAGCAGGAGGCCAATGTCAAAATCGAAATTCTCAGCGGTGACGAAGAGGCTGCTCTCATTTTTGAAAATTATTTCAATCAGTCACTCCCTAAGATGGGCAATTACCTCTACATCGATGTTGGTGGTGGCAGTACAGAACTTACCATTATCAAACAGGGCATAAAAATCAAATCCAAAAGCTTTGAAGTGGGCACAGTGCGAATGCTGGCGGGTTCAGTGGATCGCAGCATCTGGGCCAAGATCAAGCGTTGGGTGGAATCGGGTATAGAAGGTAGCACGGATGTCGTAAGCATCGGAACCGGCGGCAATATCAATACGTTGTTCAAATTGCAAGGCAAAAAAACCAACGAAATGCTCTCGGCCAACGAAATTGATCTATGGCTGGAGCGATTGCAAGAGCGCTCTATGGAACAGCGCATTTTTGAATTCAAACTCAAACCCGACCGCGCCGATGTCATCGTCCCCGCCTGCATCATCTACCAAAGAATAATGGCCTACGGCGATTCCAAAAAAATCATGGTGCCCAAGATCGGCCTTGGCGATGGTATCATTCTGGACATCTTTCAACGCTGGGAGAGCAAAAGAACCCTCAAACACAAGGTCAAATAACCGTTTGGCTCAACTTTTTTCCAATCCATTGAAGTGAGGGTTTTTATGCTCTTGGGATGTATATTCGCCAAGCTTTTTTGGTTTAACTAAAATTTTCATCATCCTATTGGCATGAAAAGACTTGTAATCTGCTTCTTTTTCATTGGTATCTGGGGTTTTAATGCAGTAGCCCAGGTATTGGGTCCTGTTGTTTATCAATGCGACTTTGCGAACGGTATTCCAAACGATTGGATTACATACAGCGAATCTGGCATTAGCCAGTGGGAGTACAGGGGTCCCAACACCACGCCCGATTTCAATACAGGTGCACGCGGAACCTGCGCATTGCTTGCGCAACCTATGGCTTCAATCACCCAAACCAACGGTTTTGTCATTTTTGATAGCAATTATTGGGACGACGACGGGAATGTTTGCGGAGGCCTCGGTACCGGTGTGGATCCTGCTCCACACGACGCGTATTTGCAACTTCCCCCGCTGGATCTTTCACCATACGAAGGTGTTATACTCACTTTTCAACAGCAATTTCGGCATTATCTCGACAGCAACTTGGTGGAGGTAAGTACAGATGGTGGTAACAACTGGTCTACCGCATTCATGAACGTGGGAAGCCAATCCGGTAACGTGGAATGGGTCAACATCAATTTGTCGACCATTGCGGGCGGTAGCAACAATGTGATCGTGCGCTTCCGGTATACCGGGTTGTACTATTGGTGGTTGCTGGACGATATTGCTTTCTATATCCCCAACAACAACGATTTGCGCATCAACACTGTTAAATATACCAATAACCAAGGCTTGAATGGCCCTTTACCTTTCAATGATTTGGAATACGATCAGTATCCATTGATCATGATTCCAGCATTCAATTTTTCCAGCAATGTATCGAATATTGGAGCCTTCAACCAAAGCGAGTGCAGCCTCAATTGCAGGATTGTGCGCGATGGGCTTACCCAGATCTACAACCAAAATAGCTCTGGAACTACTATTGCAGCAGGGGCCACAAGCAATCTAACGATTGCTGCACCTTATCAGAGTCCTGCTGTTCTTGGTGATCACGATATCATTTACACCATCGATCAATTCGAGGTAGATGAAAATCCCGTCAACAATCTGGATACTTTGGACTATACCATTTCAACGTATACCTATGCCCGCGATGAAGGTCCGTGCGCTTCGATCTTTAATGGTCTCGAAATGTTTGATGGTTTTCGCTATGAAGCAGGAAATTATTTTCAATCCCGCGGATTTGGTCGGGTGATTCACGCCGTGGGTGTTGCCATCGGCGAGGGCACTCCTCCAGGAACTCAAATCAAAGCAACCATTTACAAGGACGAATTTGAGTCCATTTGGGGGGAGACCGAAATTCACACTGTGAATTATGCGGAAATCAATCAAATTGGCGAAGAAAAAATAGTAGTTCTCCCTTTGGTTACCCCCATCACCACATTCAATGATTCGCTTTATATTCCTATGGTGGGCGCGATTACCGCAGAGCAAGAGTTTGCAATTTGCCGCAGTGGTGTGAGCCCAGAGGCAACATCCATATTGCGCTACCCAGAGGCCAACTCTATGTTGTACTTTTCAAATACTCCGGTTGTGCGGTTACATCTGTTCAGCAGCACGGATATTCCCGGTTGTGACAAACCCGACGCAGTCAATTACAACCCAAATGCAACCATTGAAGACGGCACCTGCCGCTATCCAGGATGCGCTCATGCTGATGCGGATAATTACGATCCCTCCGCCAATTGGGATGACGGTTCATGCATCATCGGTGGCTGTCAAGATCCATTGGCCGACAACTTCAACCCTTTTGCGACATACGACAATGGCAATTGCCAATACCTGGGTTGTATTGATCCTGAAGCAGCAAACTTTGATCCCGAAGCTAACGTTGACAATGGCTCTTGTTTTTATATCACGGCTTTCTTCCAAACCAATGTATCTTCAGGGTGTGCGCCACTCAACGCGCTTATCACCAATCAAACCGTTTTGCAACCCAACAGTGTTTGCACATACACGGTCAATGGCAATGTCATCGCCTCTACATGCCTCGAAAACTTCGAGTATCCATTCAACGAACCGGGAACCTACGATATAACCTACAACCATACCGCGGGTGAATTTTCATCGTCCTACACTGTGACGGTGACCGTGCTCGAAACGCCTTCTTCGCCAATTGTCATCGATAATCTATCGGATGCCGTGGTTTGTTTGAATTGCGGTGAAAACGATATCGTTTGGTACGAAAGCGATATGGAATTGCAGGGCCAAAGCAACGATACGTTGTTCTATTTTGATGGCACAACTTACCAAAACGGAAACTATTCCTTGCAAGTCACCAATGAGCAAGGGTGCTTTAGCAATAGCAATGAAACGACTGTTTTTTTGGCAAATTTGGCAGCAGATGTCTTGGAGGGTTGTGCCCCGCTCGGAGTCAACTTTACCAACTTGACCACTGAGATTTCCAATTTGGTGTGCAATATTCAATTTGGTGACGAGACAGGAAATGCAAATTTCACTGGGCAGATACAACATGTATATGCTTTGCCAGGAAATTACACGGCACTGCTCACTTGCGGCGATGGTCAAGAAGTTTCAACGGCATCTATTGATATCGTGGCAGGCGAACCGGTGGATATCGATGTGTATTGGAACAATGTATCCCAACAGGTGGTGTGCGCTAATCCAAGCGATTTTGAAACCATCACATGGTATTTTGGCGACACGCAATTCGTTGGGCCTGGTCCATTCGATGACGAAGTTGGTCTTTGGACTGTCGTTGGTCAAACGCCTGAAGGCTGCATTTCCAGCGATGAAGCTTCTGTGCTGAATTTGTCCGAATTGCACATGCCAGGGGCTGGTGTTTTCCCCAATCCTGTCAATCGTTCGGCCATGATTGAATGGATGGGCAATGGACAAACTGAGTTTATGCTCTTTGACGCTACTGGTCGATTGGTGTGGTCCAGTGGTCTAGTAAATGGTGGTCAATACCGCGTGGATTGGTCTATGCTGGCTGATGGGGTTTACCAATTGAAGCAGGCCGGCGATCGAATGGAGCGCTCTACTGCTGTGATTATCGCAAATGAGTAAGGTGCTCATCGAATGAGCCAATTCACAATTGCATTGGGGATGGACCCTCTTTGTTGGAATGGTCTAGCCTTAACGGGGCGTTAATATTGAACCTTTGTGGTCGTTTCATCGTATTATTGCGGTGTGGTAAAAAGGAAGTCATGTTAAAGCTCTGTTAAAGACCGATAAGCTTTATTTTTGGCCTCATTTTTGACAAGCTGCGGCAAACGATTTTAATCAAATTATACCTATAAAAAATGAAAAAAGTAGTATTCTCTTTAAGCCTTGTTTTGAGTTCTTTCGTATGTGTATTCGCTCAAAATGAAGTGGTTAGCGGTCCAATGATTACCGTTGACAAAGAAGTTCACGATTATGGAGACATCCCATACG
>CANHSF010000039.1 GCA_947463065.1 Flavobacteriales bacterium
GAGCCCGCTTCTGGACCTGCACACAGATCTTCTGCATCGCATGTTCCATCGCTGTCTGAATCTGCAATGGTACCAGCACATGAACAGTCGTCAAGTACGATGTCGTTTACTGTGCAAGGGTCGTTGTCATCGCATGGAGAACCCGCTTCCGGACCTGCACACAAATCTTCTGCATCACAGGTTCCGTCGTTGTCTGAATCTGCAATGGTTCCAGCACAAGAGCAGTCAGCAAGTACGATGTCGTTTACTGTGCAAGGGTTGTTGTCATCACATGCAGCTCCTGCTTCCGGACCAGCGCACAGATCTTCTGCATCGCAAGTTCCGTCGTTGTCTGAATCTGCAACAGTTCCTGCACACGAACAGTCGGCAAGTATGATATCGTTGATAGTGCAAGGGTTGTTGTCGTTGCATGGCGAACCCGCTTCTGGACCTTCACACAAATCTTCTGCGTCGCAAGTGCCGTCGTTGTCTGCATCTGCAATGGTTCCAGCGCACGAACAGTCAGCTAGGATTACATCGCCTGTGGTGCATGCGTTGTTATCATCGCAAATAGAACCCTGAAAAACAGTGGCAATGGAATCATCGCAATCCAGCGTATTTAGCACGTAACCATTTGGAATGGTTGTACAATAAAAAGCGCTGTCCGAAGGGTTACCAAATCCATCATTGTCCAAATCAGCATAAGCTACGTTTGAGCACAGAGTTATATTCACTATCGCTAGGCGTCGACATCCATCTACGAATACTCCCCTCGGGTGCGATGCTAAATCATCTTCAATTAATAATATCTGCGGCACCACTTGGAGGTTAGAATCCCACACGACAACAATAGAGTTTGTGCCCTGTCCGTTGATAATTGTACCACCGAACACATACCAATTCAATGGCGAAGTCAGTTCTTGTGGTATGGAGTAGGTGTATTCCAGCCCAGCAAACGCCTCGAGTTCACCGATTACAGTAAATTCAGGATCGATGGTCACTGAACTGACTTGATTCGGAAACGATGGAGTGTGGAGTGTTTGTGCAACACTTGCCCAAGCAGGTTCTAGCCCATATTCTGCCGGTGGTATCACCCAGGCATGGTAAGATACGGTACCACTTTCATGAAGTTCTGGGAGGAATGTATTGAACCCATAATCAAACAGAAGTTCGAAATTGGGATTTGTCACCAACGTCCATCCTTCAGTTGAATTAACAGAAGGTACGGGATGGCTTCCTTCTTTCGAGTACCATTCCACTTTATATCCAGAATAATCAACTTGTTGATTCGGGAAAATGTAACTGAACCCCAAATCGGCATTTTCACCACTGTAACTTTCAGGGCATCTCAAGATTTGAAATGCTTCTACAAATCCGTAAAATTGATCTGTACCATACGCATCGAGGCAAGAAGTAAAATCATAGAGTAAGCTAGATGTTCCGTTTGCCCAACCTTGTTGCAACTGACCATTTAGATTCACCGTCAAGTAGCAGGCGTATGAGCGAGAGCCCGCGTAGAAATGCTCAGGAGTATAAGTGGAAGAAGTTGCTCCCGGAATGACATTCCATTCGGTCGGATTTGTTGCAGCATCAATGGTCTGTATTCCATTCGTGTAGTACCATTGGAAGCTGACCACACTTAAGTCTGTGAATACGGAAAAATCAGGAAGACCATTAAGCCCGATGTTTGAGCACAAAACTACCGTTTGGGTGTTCGTCATATTCCCGAGATAAGTGAAGTCTCCGCATTGACAATCTGTGCCAATCACATCGCTGCTACCGTTGAAGATAAAACCATCATCACAAGGTGAACCCGCTTCTGGACCATCACATAGATCATCCGCATCGCAGGGGCCGTCGTTGTCGGTGTCAAGGTATGTACCCGCACATGAGCAGTCGGCGAGGATGGTGTCATTTACAGTGCATGGATCGTTGTCGTTGCAAGGTGCTGAAATGAATATCGACGCATCGCCGTCGTTGCAATCTGTATTATCCATTACATAGCCCTCAGGCATACCGTTGCATGTGGTAATTGGCATTTCGAAGTTACCAAAGCCATCGCCGTCTGAGTCGGCGTAGTAGGTGACAGGAGTTAGGAATATAACAAAAACACTATCCGTTGCTTGGCAGTTGAGCTGTGTAACGTTGCACGAGTACCAACCTTCCGAAATTGGTATGATAGATTGTGTTTGCGCGCCCGTGTTCCAGCTATACGTTTCATAACCTAAGGGAGCGCTAATGCTATCGCCAAGGCAGATATTGATTGTGTCTGTGCTCGCTAGGTCCAACGTCAGATGACAGATGTCGATTTCCGGCTGGTGAAACCCTTGCGTGAGGATGGTGTTCCCGCTGCGCAGAGTAGTCACAAACGTTTCCCCAATGGTATAATTGAGTTTAATCCCACCGCCTTGTCCGGAACCATACCCCGAGCAGATGACGCGTGGGGTGAGGGTTTGGGCGAGGGAAGGAAATGCAAATGCAATCGAGCATAGTATGAATAGTATTTTTCTCATCTCATTAATTATCTGATGCACATTATTGGAAAAGTAGGCGTGGGATTAAAGATTGTATTTCTGACTTGTCGATCGCCGCATACTGCATAATATGACCCTCCTATAATTTCGTATGCTTTAGTCAAAAACAAGCCATAAGGGAAATTTTCTGTTGTTTCTAATAAATACTCATATTCCCATAATTCAGGAAGTCGCCAGTCATTTCTTCCGCCCTGTTGAAGTGTTGCACAATATTGACAAGCGGCATTAACTGTCATGTTAGTTGGTGCGATAAAATATTCACTTGGACATGAAACATTGCATGGTCGTCCGGAATTTTGAACGGTACTCCCCGCATACATCGCATACGGCACGCTCATCAATTGCTGAGTGCCCATGTCTATCCAACCGTTGCCCAAGTCGATTTCTACCTGCAGGTACTTCGTTGTTAGTCCCCAGTTGATGGCGGCGAAGGTTCCCGTGACAGGTGCGCCCGCACCAAACGTGGTCGAGAACAAACCGAATTCATCGGTCTGCAGGCTATGTGTTTCCGCATAGCTCACGGTGCCCGTAGCAGTTTGCTCGTGCAAACTGAAGCGCGATTGGAGTGCACCGCTGGCGTAAGGTTCACCCGTGGTTGTTCTCGCAATGGCCTGGTAGGGGATACCGGGTGGTGATTGGGCGAGAAATTGCAAGCTGTTCGCAAAAAGAAGATAAGTAAAAACCAGTGCGATACGAGTGTGATTAAATCGTGTAATTCTTGAATGTAAGCTGTGAGGTATCATCCGATTTTATTGTTGTTTGGATAGGGTGTGTCGCAATAAATGTGTTTTTTTGAACAGGCTGGGCGTTAGTTTGGTATATTTCTATCTTTTTAACTCGTTTATCAAAAGGCACGAATGGCGCGGACAAATTGACATTCAGACTTGAACGGGAACTGCTGTGTGGTTTGATATGCAGAACCGTAGTTAAAATTGACGTGAGTTGCTGAGAAAGACCCACCCTGGTAGAGCTCGGTGCTGCTCCAGTAGTACCATGGTCTAAGTTCGGTTGCACCTGGTATCTGTGCCAGCGTCCGAGATACAACGTTGAGATTATCCCAAAGTGCAGTGAGCTCTTGAATTGACGGTAAATACCAATCGCTCAGTCCTCCGCGTTCAGAGTTCAAGCACAATGACGCGGCACTATTCACATGTCCCGATTGTGCTACTATGGCCAAGCTATTGTTGAGGCCATCCCAAGAACTTTGGGCTGAAATACCAATCTCGCCTTCAAAAATATTGCTCCAAGTAAAGCAAGGTTCTTCAATTGTCCCTAAATCAGTTAAATCAACTATCAATCCGTGTTCGGTGCCGTTTGAATCTTTCCATAGTTGGTAGATAACTCCACCGCCGAAGTATTCGCCAATATAATGACTGAAACTTGCAGTGCTTGACGCTCCAGGTGGACCCTGCGGTCCTACCTCACCCGCTGGTCCCTGCGCACCTATCGGTCCCTGCGGCCCCGCCGGCCCATTTGCTGCATACAGTGCATAAGGTACGCTCATGAGTTGCTGATTTCCCATGGTGATGTACCCATTACCGGAATCTATTTCGACCTGCAGAAACTTGGTGGTTTGCGACCAGTTGATGCCGGCGAAGGTGCCTTGCGTGGCCGTGCCTGCGCCGATGGTGGCGGCAAACAAACCGAGTTCGTTGGTGTTGAGGGCGTGCGTTTCCTGATAACTGACCGTGCCATTCGCCGTTGCTTCATGCAGGGTGAAGCGCACATTCACGTTCGTGTTGGCTAGTACTTCACCGCTATCATTGCGAACCTCGGCTTGGTATGGGATGCCAGGTGGGGCGGGAGATGTGGAGGTTGTGTCGCCGGAAGTGCCAGATGTTGGCGAGGTGTAAAGGGCTGTCACCTCAGCTGGGGTGAGAGCGCGATTATAAATACCAATGTCATCCAAATCGCCTTGAAAATGCCTGGAGCTTGGAGTTGTTGCTCCACCTCCAATTAGAAAAGGATACAATTCTTGAGTATTGATTTGAGTATTATTATTTAAGCTCAATGAACAATTTAAACTCGATTGAAGA
This sequence comes from Flavobacteriales bacterium, assembly GCA_947463065.1. Lineage (GTDB taxonomy): Bacteria > Bacteroidota > Bacteroidia > Flavobacteriales_D > Sanyastnellaceae > CANHSF01. Next base: position 4,550 of record CANHSF010000039.1, read on the forward strand.
ACACCATCTACATATACGATTGGATCAACTAACGTGGAACCAACCGTCGGGTCAAACACAATGACACAATGATGCCAATTGTTGTTGGTAAGGGAATTTGGACCCCACATGGCTACCCCATTCGAAATGTCAATTCCAATACCACTGCAGTAATTATTCATTGCTATGCCGAAGTAGTCTCCGGCTCCAGTTGGATTACCGTATTGGATCAAATAGTTTTCACCAGTTTTGTTAGTTCTTAACCAAAGCGAAAATGACCGCGGACTTTGGTTTAATGGCCCACCGCTTAGAGTGGAAATACTACTATTAATCCCATTGAATTGGTAGCAGCTATTGTTATTACCAAATCTGTCAGTCGTAAGCACAGCGCCATTCACGGCCCCATCATTCCCATTCCCACTCTCATCATTGGCATTCCCATTGAACGGCCACCAGCCGACCAGTCCATCGGACGGCACATACGAGGGAACTTGGGATTGAATCGTGGTTAGCGTGAACAAAGTCAAACTGAGGAGCATCCATCCTTTTAAGCAATGGACGGCATTTTGTTGTTTCATTTTCATTTTGGCATATTGAGTTGCAATGAATCACAAACTTTTATTTCATTTTGGTCTTCCAAACTCATATTGTTTAGAGTATTGGTGAATCAAACATTTTTGAAAAGTGGCGTTTCATCGATTCAGGATTGTCTTTTAATAGATCGTTGTAATGACATTTTAAAAAGCACGAACGGCTCGTATAAAGCATAACATGCGCTTGTCTGAAGCTAAAAATTCAGGTTCACCCGTGATAAAGCTTAAGTTACGTGCAAAAATATCATCTTGAGTAAGTGAAAAAATAATCGGATCTTCACCTAATAAGTGGAAAGCACTGATAAATTCTGTGCTGCTCCAGTATACCTTAGCTCTTAATTCAGCGGCACCTGGTATCTGACTAAGTGCTCTAGATACGACATCGAGATTATTCCAAAGAGTTGTGAGCTCTTGAATCGCTGGTAAATACCAATCATTTTGTCCGCCGCGCTCCGAGTTCAAGCACAGTGCTGCGGCACTATTCGTATGTCCCGATTGTGCCACTATGGCCAGGCTATTGTTGAGGCCATTCCAAGGACTTTGAGCGGAAATACCTACTACTTCAAGTACATTGCTCCAAGCAAAGTATGGTGCGGGGGGGGAGGTCCCAATGTCAGTTAAATCAACGATCAATCCGTGTTCCGTTCCGGTTGCATCTTTCCATAGATGGTAGATAATTCCACCGCCGAAATATTCGCCAATATAATGATTGAAACTTGCAGGGCTTGGCGCTCCAGGTGGCCCCTGCGGTCCCGCCGGCCCTGCCTCACCCGCTGGTCCCTGCGCACCTATCGGCCCCTGCGGCCCCGCTGGCCCATTCGCCGCATACAACGCAAACGGCACACTCATCAACTGCTGATTGCCCATGGTGATGTAGCCGTTTCCGGCATCCACTTCCACTTGCAAAAACTTGGTGGTTTGCGACCAGTTGATACCAGTGAAGGTGCCTTGTGTGGGTGCGCCGCCGCCAATGTTAGTTGCGAATAAGCCAAGCTCGTTGGTGGTAACAGCATGTGTTTCCTGATAGGTTAAAGTACCGTTGGCCGTGAGTTCGTGCAGCGTGAAACGTACGTTCACGTTTGAATTGGCCAATACTTCGCCGTTTTGGTTGCGCACCTCGGCTTGGTAGGGGATGCCGGGTGGGGCGGGAGATGTGGAGGTTGTGCCACCACCCATGTTGGTTGCTGTGCCGGTGTATAGCGCGGTGATCTGGGCTTGAGTAAGCACGCGGTTGTAGATGGCGATGTCGTCTATTTTGCCGTTGGCTATTTCATTTGCCCCACCTTGTACATTTCTTCCTATGTACATTGGCATATCTGTCTCTGAAACTTGCGGGAAGCTACCCGCAACTCCGCTGCAAATCAACTCACCGTTTAAGTAAAAGAAGGATGAATCGGCATCAATGGAGCAAATTAAATGATTCCAGTTATTCTCATCTACGTCGTATCCACAGGAAGTCTCCTTGGTGAGCAAATGAGTTTGAATTAAATTACCTTGCGCCCACAAGTTCAAATCAAAATTACCCCATTGAAACGACTGATTTGATTTAGATAAAATGGGAAAAGTTTGAAAAAAATCGCTTACGTAGTAGTAACCATCTACTTTAAACCAAACAGAAATTGTTAGGGCCTGCATAGTTGACAAACTAGTAGAATTGGGAACTTCAATAAAATCTGATGACCCATTAAAGTCAAAAGCAGCCGAACTATTGCCGAATCTATCCACGCTCAATGTAGCTCCGTTCACCACCCCACTATTCCCATTCCCACTCTCATCATTCGCATTCCCATTGAACGGCCACCAGCCGACCAGTCCATCGGACGGTACATACGAGGGAACTTGGGATTGAATCGTGGTTAGCGTGAACAAAGTCAAACTGAGGAGCATCCATCCTTTTAACCAATGGATGGCATTGTGTTGTTTCGTTTTCATTTTGGCACTTGAGTATAGAAAGAATGAGAACTGAGCATGTTCTGTTTCCAATAAATGCCAGCTCATTCTTAGCTTAGGTTTTAAGGCCCCGAATATATCTCTAAATCAATAAAAAAAACATCACACGACTTTTGTGTGTTATTTTTTGGTTATCGAGGGTTGGTTTTTGAAGAAACGAGAGGGTAAACACACCACCCCTCTCCACCGAAATATCCCCCAAAAAAACAAAAGGACCGATGCGGGATCGGTCCTTTGATATAACTTGGCAAGAAACGTTTTCTCTTAATGCTTCACCCAGTGCAGCGTGCTTTGGTGACCCATTTTATGGAGTGTTCAGCGAACAAATGATCAAGGGTGGATGAAATACAATTGTCACCTACCAGCCAACAAATCGCTTAACATAGCGAGATGGCAGAAACGGGATAAAAACAAGAATTTTATGACTGTATCCTCAAAATAAGTACTATTTTTGCGATTAGACTCTGAATTTATAGATAAATGTCCATGCGCAGGCAATTAGAACCAATCATCGAAAACGACTTTTTCCGAGGAAAGGTCATCGTGCTTTTGGGGGCGCGACAGGTGGGAAAAAGCACCCTCATCGGCATACTGCCTTCTTGTCGAGTGCGCAAAACGCTTTGGCTCGATGGTGAAAATGCGGATGTTCGGCAGCTTCTCGATCATGCGACAGCTTCTCGGTTGAAACAACTCTGTGAAGGGCATGAAATAGTCGTCATTGACGAGGCTCAAAAAATAAATGGAATCGGCTCGGTGCTCAAACTCTTCGCAGATTACCTAAAGGAAATACAGGTCATTGCCAGTGGTTCGAGCGCATTCGAGCTTCGGAACTCGCTCAACGAGCCCCTCACAGGTAGAAAATTCGAATACAATCTTTATCCTATTTCCTTTGTGGAAATGGCCGAGCATACCAATCTCCTAGAAGAGATGCGTGCGCTGCCTCATCGACTAGTGTATGGCTACTACCCGGAAATCGTCACACATCCACAGGAGGCCGAGCGACTGCTTCGCTTTCTATCTGATAGCTATTTGTACAAAGACATTTTCCTTTTCAAAGGCCTCAAGAAACCGGAGAAAATGCTGGATCTGCTGCGACTTCTTGCCTGGCAGTTGGGCAGTGAGGTCAACTCACATGAACTTTCAAAAACGCTCAAAATAGACAATCAAACCATCGATAGTTACATCACAATGCTGGAACAGGCATTTGTCATCTATAAACTTCCCGCCTACCATACCAATCAGCGAACGGAATTGAAGAAGTCGAAAAAAATTTACTTCAACGATCTCGGAATTCGGAATGCCATCATCAACGATTTTCGACCCATCGAAATTCGAAACGATGCGGGAGCACTATTCGAAAATTATGTCATCAATGAGCTGCGCAAACAAAACGAATACAGCCAAACCTTTGCTCGTTTCCATTTCTGGAGGAATGTGGATCAACGCGAGATAGATCTCATCGTTGAAAAAAACAACCGGCTACATCCCTTTGAAATCAAATGGAATCCGGAAAAGAAAGTACGCCTCACCAAAAGCTTCTCCACGATTTATGGTGAAACAGACTTAACGATCGTGCACCGCGAAAATTTCTATGAAATAATCACAGGTTTTGCCATGTCAATGAAATGAGTTGGAGTGAAAGAATAATTGGCTTGCTCGGTCCGATTGAACTACCTTGGCACTTGCAATGAGAATCATCTTTGTTTTATCGATCGCGTGGATTTGTGGGGCCATGATGTGGTCTTGTGCCTCAACATTCAAGTCTTCCAAAAAGGAGGCCTTGGTTGAATTTCATATCTCCAAAAAGGGTGTGTATTGTGGCGGTGCACGGCCCAGCGACCAAATGCTTCTGGAGCTCGAAAAAACTTCGCCGCTGGCGTCAACGCAATTTTATATCAAAGCAGGTACGGTCAACGATCCTTCTGCACCAGCCGTTTGTTCTTCCATCACCGATGAGGAAGGATTGGCCTTTGTCAATCTCAAACCGGGCGACTATCTGTTGGTTTTTGATGATAAACAGGACTGGACGCAGTATGCACGATGGAAAGAGGAATACGCTAAAGCAAAACCACCATATGGGGAAATCGATACACTGTGCTTGCGTCGCTGGATGCAAACTCCTGAGTTAGTTTTTCATGTTGAAGCGGATTCGTCGCACATTGTAGAAATCGTCCGTCCAGATAAGTGCTTTTGGAACAATATTCCGTGCATTGAATACACCGGGAGTATTCCCCCTTAAATAGAGTTATGGCAGTCATCAAAAAAGTAAGAGGCCAATTCCCTCATATTCCATCCAGTTGTTTTGTTGCTGATAATGCCACCATCGTGGGCGATGTGCATATGGGCGAGGAGTGCAGTGTTTGGTTTACCGCAGTCATACGTGGCGACGTGAATTCGATTGCGATGGGCAATAAGGTGAACGTTCAGGACGGTGCTATTATCCATTGTACCTATCAGAAGGCGGCGACAAAAATTGGCAATTGCGTTTCGATTGGTCATCGTGCCATGGTGCATGGATGCACGATTGAAGATCATGTTTTAATTGGTATGGGCAGCATTGTGATGGACCATTGCGTGATCGGCCATCACAGTATCATTGCGGCAGGCGCAGTAGTTACAGAAGGCACGGTGGTAGAGCCTTACAGCTTGTACGCTGGAGTGCCAGCCAAGAAAATTAAGCAGATTGATGCGACCCTGATCGATGGTGAAATCAACCGCATTGCCGACAATTATGTCATGTATGCAGGCTGGTTCAAGGAAGAAGAAGACCGTGCGTGATCAATGGCCGTATTTGGTATGCACGATATCCGCTAGCGCATCGATCCACATGGGTTGGCTATTTAAGCTTTCTACCAATTGCACGTGGTGACCGCCGTGTTTTTCGAATAACTCCTGGTATTCCTCACCGATTTCGATGGTGGTTTCCAAACAATCGGCTACAAACGCGGGAGAGTACACTAGAATTTTGGACTTGCCCGATTTCGCCAATTGCTCAATCACCACATCGCTGAACGGTTCGATCCAACCTTTGCCCAAGCGCGACTGGAATGCAACGGTATAGTCCTCTTGCTTTAAACCCAAACCGGCCGCAATCAGGCGGGACGTGGCATAACAGGCTGCTTTATAGCACAATTTGTTTTCTTCGTTGATTTCATGCTCGCAACTGTGATTGCGGCATTTTCGGTCCTTATACACCTTATCCACTTGACGTTCGGGCAATCCATGGTAGCTGAAGATCACGTGATCGTATTCCTCAGGACGATGGCGCTTGCCGTTTTCTACAAAGGCTTTGATATAAAGAGGGTGATCGTAGAACTGATGAATGAAGGTGGTTTTGGGAAACACATACATGTCCCGCATGATGCGCATGACCTTGTCAATCACCGATCCGGTCGAAGCGCTGGCATACTGCGGAAACATTGGGAGAACAATGAGCTCGTCGGGCCCATAGTCTTGAATGTCAACCAGTGCATTTTCGATGCTGGGTTGGCGGTAGCGCATGGCCAAAAAACATTTGTAGGTGCCTTGGGCGTTTTCGTTGAGTTTGGCTTCCAACAGCTCTCTCACCTTTTTGCCATGGGTGATAAGCGGCGCGCCTTCTGGTGTCCATAGCTTTTTATAAACTGCTGCACTTTTGCGGTGGCGAAAGGGCACAATGATACCGTTGACAAGAATGAATCGACCGAGCCAGTTGATATCGATGACGCGACGGTCATTCAAAAACTGAGTGAGATAGCGGTAAACATCACGAGGCTTGGGGCTATCGGGTGAACCTAAATTGACAAGTAGTACGGCTGTTTTTTTATTCACTGTTCAAAGGTATGAAGTGGAATGATGATGAGCAAATACTGCAACAACGAGGCAATTCAAATGTTCGCTTGATAAGGAGGCTGCAGGATAATCCCATGGCCGTTGTTGCAGGATGAAATGGCCTTACGCCTTGTGCGCAATCAATACAGTTGTGCGGTTTCTAAGCGGACAAATCTGCGCACGGCGTACAGCGTAGCGCCCAGTGCCACGATCATTCCTGTGGTGAAAACGGCGAGAATCAACCACAGCAAACGGCCTTCCTCACGCAGAATGTCGATCACATCTTTGAGTTCTGTGCGAAACCCATAAAGTACACTGACCAAAATGAGCAAGGCCAAAATGGACGACAGGAAGCCGTACCAAAGACCGCGTTTGAGGAATGGCTTTTGGATGAACCAATGCGTGGCGCCCACGAGCTGCATGCTTTTAATGAGAAAGCGTTGCGAAAAAATGGCAAGCTCGATGGTATTGGCAATCAGCACAACGGCAATGATGATGAATAAGCAACCGAGAATAAAAAGGCCGGTGCCCCACTTACCAATGTTTTCGTTGACGTTTTGCAAAAGTGCTTTTTCAAACACAACTTCTCGAACAAGCGGGTCGTTGTTCATTTGATTTTCCAAGTCTTGAATTTCCTGGGATCCTGCGAATTCCGCGCGCACTTTTACATCGAGAGAGGCAGGCAACGGATTGAAGCCCAAGAAGGCGACGAAATCCTCGCCCAACTCTTCCTGCATGATTTGCGCTGCCTCTTCTTTGGAAATGTAATTGACTTGGAAAGTAAACGGTTGAGCTTCTAGTTTTTTGCGCAACGCCAAGATTTGCGCCTCGGGGGCATCGTCTTGGAGCATCAATTGGATGGTGATTTGTTCCGAAAAGTGAGACTTGACGGCTTGTGACACCAAAATGAAAACATACAAAACACCAACTATGGTCAACGACAATGTGATGCCCACCACCGACGAAAATGAGGATATGGATCCTGCTGAGGTTTTGAATAACGATTTGGACTTCGCCATAATGGACAATTTGATGCACGACGAAATAATGACTTGCGGAGAGCTAAGTCAATACATTCGAAAATGGCTTTTCAACAGCACAAAGTGTTGAACCCTGTGTGTTTTAGCCGTTGACTTGTACGATGTCGATGTCGAAGAACAGGTCCGTTCCTGCCAACGGGTGATTGAAGTCCAACACAATCGAATTTAAATTGACTTCGGCAACCACGCCATAGACGACCTCGCCATCTGGTGTATTCATGGGAATCACTTCGCCCTCTTGAATGGCTTCTTCGTCCAACTCGCCATCTACCAAGAAGGTCGATTTTGGGTATTCTACGAATAGGCTTTCTTCTTCTTCACCATAGGCATCGGATGCGGCAATGGATACTTGGACTTTTTCGCCTTGATTTTTACCCACTAAAGCTTCGAGAAACTTTGGCAGCAAAGGATCCGTGCCATGAACAAATACCATGGGTTCTTCTACGGTTGTGACTTCTATGATTTCTCCTTCGGCATTGTCGGCGCGGAGGGTGTAGTGGAGAGTTACGGTATCACCGTGGGCAATGGGCATGTTTTTTTTGTGCAAAGAAAGGCCGAAAAGGTTGATCCGGAGCACAAAAAAACCCCTTTCGGGGTTTTATTATCAAATTTGTTTGATTTTGATTTTTTGTCCGACGGCGAGTCGATTTTCTTTAAGACCGGAGTTCAACTTTTTGATTTGATCGACAGAAACTCCTTTGGCGCTCGCAATTTTGTAGAGCGTGTCGCCTCGCTGAACGGTATAGTATTTATAGCTCGGCTTTTTCGGCTCTTGCTTTTTTTCTACCACAGGCGTTTTTGAAGCGGTCGATTGTTGGTAGTTTTCCTCCTCATTGGCTTCTGAAATTGCTTCTGTTTTTGTGTCAATGCCTTTGTTTTCAGCCAACGTATCTTCTTTTTTCTCACCCTCAACGTGGATGGTTTTTTTAACCTTGGTTTGAATTTTTAGGCTTTGTCCAGGGACAATTTTCGAGCCTTTGATTTTGTTCCACTTTTTGAGTTCAGCTAGCGAAACATTGTATTTGTCGGCAATGCCGCCCAATGATTCGCCGCGTTTTACCTTGTGCGATTTCCAATCGTTTTCCCACACCACTGTGGTGGTTTTGTTATCGGAGCTCTTGCTGGGTGCAGGATCGGCTGCGGCCAACATGGGCTCAGGCTCGGGTTGTTTGATCTTGCTTTGCTCATAAACCAATTGCTCATTGGCCATGAACAATCCCAGTTTATCAATGGGCAATACGAGGTAATGTCTGCGGCCATTGTCTGGAATCTCCTTCAACTTGTAGCATGGGTTGAGGTAAGCGATGTCTTCTTTGGGAATATTCAATACTTGACTAAGCACTGTGAAATCAACGCGCGACGTGGTGCCGACGGTATCAATTTCAAAGCAAGTGATCAAAGGTTTTTTGGGATAAAGGTTGTATTCTGCTGCGTGGTTCATGACGTAATTGACCGCGATGAAAGCAGGCACATATCCTTGTGTCTCTTTGGGTAGGTATGGCTTAATGGACCAAAAATCTTTGGCTCCCCCGGAACGACGAATCGCTTTGTTGACGTTGCCTGGGCCGCTGTTGTAGGCCGCCAAAGCCAATTGCCAATCGCCAAATGTGTTGTAAAGAAACTTCAAGTATTTGCAAGCGGCCTCTGTGCTTTTGTACGCATCAAAACGGTCGTCTTGGTAGCTGGTTACGTTGAGGTTGTATTGCTTGCCTGTGCCAACCATGAACTGCCACAATCCACCTGCACCGGCGCTGCTAATAGCGGTTGGGTTGAGAGCGGACTCCACGATGGCAAGGTATTTCATTTCCAGAGGAATGCCGTGTCGAGCGAGTGCTTCCTCGATCATCGGAAAATACAACTGCGACATGCCCAAAACCTTGGAGCTGATGTCGCGGCGTCGAACGGCGTATAAATCGATGAATCCTTGAACGGTACTGTTGTAGATCAGGTCAAAAGGGGTTTCTTTGTCCAAGGCCTTCATGCGGGCTTGAACAATATCCGGACTAAAAGCAGGTACTTGCTCGGGTGCATAGCCGTATGCGTTGAGTACCTCTTGGTTGGTCGAAAAACAATAGTGATTGAGGTATGAATTGACCAAAATGCGGTCGATTTCGGCAATTTCAGCGTTTTGTTCGGCCACAGTGAATGCGGGCAAACTCGGCGACAACGTGTCCTTGTGACCCGCTGTAATGTGCGTAGTGGCAAACAGGAGAAGGGCGAGAAGAGAAAATGTGGTTGCTTTTTTCATGGGTTTCTTCCTTGCTGATTAGGTTGTGTTTCTGTTGAAAACTTGGTGCCGAGATGGTAATAAGTTGCAGTCCTATACCCCCTGTTTGGCATAACGTATTGTACGAGCACAAATTGCGATAGGTTTCTGCCTTTTCGATGAATGCCCAATCAACACTTTTTAACAGAGTTTTCCATAGTATGAAAAGTCAATGCGGGTTTTTTTCTGCCGTAAATGTACAATTAATCCTGTGTGAAAATTGAGCCAATAAATGTTGAAAATAGTGAATTAATTGAGCCGCAAGAAGTACTTTCGCTCCCAATACAGCAATTCTAAACTACATGAAAAGAAATTTACTGATTCTGGCCTTTTTGGTCCCTTTTATGGCACAGGCGCAAATCAAATTGACTTATCTCGATCCTGCATTAAAGGAATTGAAGGTCAAAAACTATGGCGCCATGGCGGTGGATATTTCAACCTATCGCTTGTGCAGTAGCTTCATTTACAAGACCCTCAATCAAACGGGCGTGAACATTTTGGCCGGCGACTTCAATTTGGCCACCAACGAAGAGGTCTATTTCTCTTGGACAGATGCCGGCAATGGCTTTACTGCCGTTGCTGACGACATGGGTCTTTACTTGCCTTCCGGTTCTTTTTCTGCGGCCTCCAGTATGGTGGACTTCGTAGAATGGGGCGCAAGCGGCCAAGGGCGCGAAAATGTGGCCATAGCCGCAGGTTTGTGGAGCGCGAATACGTTCCTAACAGGTGATGGACCTTTTGAGTATATCGGCAATGGAAATGCGTCAGGCGCGGATCAATGGGCCGAGCAATCTACCGGCACTTCCAATGTGGTCATTAACGAGTTGGACTGCGATCAATTTCAAACGGATGCTGCCGAGTTTGTAGAATTGTACGGGGAGCCCAACGCACCCTTGGATGGATTGGTGGTGGTGTTTTTTAATGGTTCATCGGACGTAAGTTATGCCGCATATGACTTAGCTGGGTTTGCGCTCGATGCCAATGGATTTTTCGTTCTTGGAAATACGGGTGTCAATGGTGCTCAAATTATCTTTGATGGGAATACGCTCCAAAATGGCCCAGATGCAGTGGTGATTTATACCGGTTCTATTGCCGAGTGGCCCATCGGAACCCCAGTGAACTCTAACAATATTGTTGACGCCATGGTATATGACACCAACGATGCCGATGATCCTGAGTTGTTGGCCGCGTTGGCACCAATCGGTGGACAATTGAATGAAGGAGCTAATGAAAATAGTACTGGTCACAGTTTGTCTCGTGTACCCGATGGTGGTGTGGCTTTGGATGTAACTACCGTGGTTGCCCAGAATCCAACGCCTGGAGCAACCAATGTTCCTGCTTGCTCAGGTGGATCACTCTCAACAACGGACAATACCACAGAGGTGATCGTTTGCTCGAATGAAGTAGACCAATTTGTTACGTTGACGCTTGCGGACCAAACGGGCGATGGTTTGTTATTTGTTTTGACTGATGCGAGCGATGTCATTATCGCCACTTCAACTTCCGCGACCATTGACTTTTCAGCGCAAGTGGACGGAGTTTATCATTTGTGGTCTGTGAGCCATACCGGTGTTTTGGATGAAGCCACACTTGCGCCCGGCCTCGCGGCAACAGCAATTAGCGGCGATGCATGTTTTGCATTTTCATCCAATTTCGTAACGGCAACGAAACTCGATTGTACCTTGCCCGTTTGCGATGGCGGTACCATTGTCGCTTTTCCAGAAACTAACGTGATAGGCATCTGCGCAGACGATCAAGCGGACAGCTATTCCTTTAGCGCGACTACTTTGGGAGATCCCTTGACTTACACCTACGTAATATCCAATGCAGACTCAAGTATCGTGACCGTTTTCTCCAATGGACAATTCGATTTCAACACCCTAACTCCTGGAAATTACATGGTGAACGGTTTGAGCTTTATCGGTGCTTTGGACTTGACTACTGTGGAACAGGGCGATAGTTTGGAAGATATTGGCGCCATCAATGGTGAATGTGTCTCGCTGTCGTTCAACACCATCGAGGTGCATGTGTTCGATTGCGAAATTGGACCTGGCTGCGATGAAATCTACATTTCGCAATACATTGAAGGAACAAGCGGAAGCAATAAAGCGGTTGAGTTGTATAATCCAACCCCATTTGATGTGGACTTGACCAATTACATCTTGCGTGCTTACAACAATGGTTCGCTGACAGAAACATCTTTGTTGCCTTTGTCTGGAATTCTTGCACCAGGAGCTACCTATGTGATTGCCAATCCTAATGCGGATCAAGCGATTTTGGATCAGGCCGACGTCACAGGCGGCGTGGCCAATTTTAATGGTGACGATGCGCTGGTTTTGTTCAATGGCGAAAACGCGATTGATGGCATAGGCGTGATTGGAGAGGCGCCCAACAATGGTTGGACCACAGGCGAAGGAAGCACTCAAAACTTTTCACTTATCCGCAAACCCACAGTCAATCAACCCACTACCATTTGGGGCTTGTGCGCAACCCAATGGCTAGCGGCTCCAGGCAACGATTACACGGGACTTGGCACCCACGAAGCTTTTGCTTGCGGAGACAATGCCTATCTGAGTTTTTCAACTACAGGACAACAAATCAGTGAATCGGCGGGTATTGCTCAAGTCATTGTTCAAGTGAGCAATGTGAGCACTCCTTTCGAATTGGTGGTGGACATCACCGAGAGCACCATGATCGCAGGCGAAGATTTTGAGAACGTATTTCCCTTCACAATCAATGTGGACGGCCTATCCAGTTCTTACACCATTGAGGTGCCGATTATCAACGACGCCATTGAAGAAGACGATTATGAGTTCATCGCACTGGGCATGACGGTAAATACGGATGCAGTGACATTTATCAATGAAATTCATGTGATTTCTGTTGAGCCCAGCGACCAGCAGTATCCGCTATATAGCATTGCCACGGTGACGACAAACGATGTCAATGGCATGCCGGACAGTCTTGGGGTATTCTGCGAATTGCGCGGTATTGTGCACGGAATTAACTTTAATCCTGCTGGAACGCATTTTCATTTGATTGGTGATGATGCGGGCATCAAGGTTTTTGACACCGACGAAAACTACAACTATACCGTAACCGAAGGCGACAGCGTTGCGGTGCGCGGTCAGGTGGTTGAATTCTTGGGTATGACAGAGTTTTATCCCGATACTGTGATTTATTTGAACGGTGGCCATCCATTGGAAACGCCTGTGGTGATCCAAAGTATGTCGGAAGAATTCGAATCGCGAATGGTTAAAATTGAGTGTGTGGAATTGGTGGACTTGACGCAATGGACCAATCTCGGCAGCGGATTTGACGTAGATGTGACCGATGGTGTAAACACATTTGTTGTGCATATTGATCTTAACATGGAGTTGTTTGGTGAAAACGCACCTGAAGGTCATTTTTCACTCGTGGGAATTGGTGCACAACAGGACAACAATGGAATCCCTTACGATAGCGGTTATACCATTTGGCCGAGGTACATGGCGGATATGACCGATGTTGTTTTGGCCGATTTTGTGGATTTCCCGGCCATTGTGTATGCCGCCAACGAGGATGTTACCATCGCTTTTGTGAACGTGTCTGAGGGTGCTGAAACATATGTTTGGGATTTTGGAGACGGCAACACCAGCACAGCTGAATTGCCTTCGCATACCTACACCTATGATTTCTTGTCTACAGTATCTGAGCTGACTGTGACCTTAACGGTGGACAATGGCGCAGGCTGTGTCGATACAAAGACCCATACCTTTAATGTCTCATTCAATAGTATTGACGAGTTGAGCACTGAGCTGCAGGTTTATCC
>CANHSF010000040.1 GCA_947463065.1 Flavobacteriales bacterium
CCAAAACCCCGAGGGCATTGGCTTCACGAATTTGATCCAGATTCGCGGTATCGATAAAAAATTTCATGTAGACTGTGTTTTGGTGTACAAAAATACAGCGTGAGCAAAGACGGCCCGAAACACAGTTTTCACATCTTGCTCACAACCCAAACAGGCGCGGGCAAGCGCGAGGATTTGGAAAAAAAACACATTTGCAGCGCAATGCTGCCAATCGGACGTTTTTCCTTTCATATTTGCATCATGGAAGAACGCTTGAAGAAAAGTTTGCTGCAAATGATGATCACCGCCATTGCCTTATTGGTTGGGGATTATCTCATGGATTCCGTTCGGTTTCAAGAACCTTGGGTGGCCATCATTACAGCCATCATACTGGGGCTTTTGAATACCTTTTTGAGGCCATTGCTCATTTTGCTTACGATTCCCGTCACCCTGTTTACGCTGGGGTTGTTTTTGCTGTTCATCAATGCCATCATGCTGGTGTTGACAGACCATTTGGTCGATGGTTTTCAAATCGATAGCTTCATGTCGGCATTTCTCTTGTCCATCTTCATCAGCTTGGTGAACACCGTATTTGGTGCTCGCATCAAGGTGGTTCGGCAGCGACCCGACGACCATTTCGACCCGCACGAGGAATTGTGATCGGCGCACAAGGCTTCAAAACAAGGTCGGATTATTTTTCAAAATTAGTTTTTTTATGCGGTTGGGTTAAAATACCTTCGCAGCCGTAAGCGGCAAAAATGATTTTGCTGCATCAAAGACAATACTATAAATAGCAAAAGAATATGGGTGTTTTAGTCGGCAAAAATTCAAAAATCATCGTTCAAGGTTTCACCGGTAGCGAAGGAACATTTCATGCGAGTCAAATGATCGAATACGGCACCCAAGTCGTGGGCGGCGTAACCCCTGGAAAAGGCGGCACGACCCACCTCGATCGCCCTGTATTCAACACCGTATCGGATGCCGTTGCAACCACTGGCGCCGATGTGAGCATCATATTTGTTCCACCCGCATTTGCAGCCGATGCCATCATGGAAGCCGCCGAAGCTGGCATCAAGGTCATCATCACCATCACCGAAGGCATTCCCGTTGCCGACATGGTCAAGGCGAAGGCATACATCGCCGATCGCCACTGCACATTGATTGGCCCCAACTGCCCCGGTGTCATTACCGCAGGCGAAGCCAAAGTGGGCATCATGCCCGGATTTGTGTTCAAACCAGGCCGCATCGGTATTGTATCCAAATCGGGTACTTTGACCTACGAAGCAGCCGACCAAGTGGCCAAAGTAGGACTCGGCGTATCCACAGCCATTGGAATCGGTGGCGACCCGATCATTGGAACACCGACCTTGGATGCCGTAAAATTGTTGATGGAAGACAAGGACACCGACGCCATTGTGATGATTGGAGAAATCGGCGGTGAGTTTGAACCCAAGGCCGCGCGATGGATCAAAGAAAATGGCAATAAAAAACCAGTCATTGGATTTATCGCCGGAGAAACCGCACCAAAAGGCCGCACCATGGGACATGCAGGAGCCATTGTCAGCGGCGAAAACGAAAGCGCCTCGGCCAAAAAAGCCATCATGCGCGAGTGCGGCATTCACGTGGTAGATAGCCCTGCACAGATCGGGGCTAAAGTCAAAGAAGTGATCGGTTAAATTACATTACTCACCAATACCATGGCCTCTTGAATGGGGCCATTTTTTTTCGATGCCATGCTAAAAATCGACATGCACACCCACATTATCCCAAAGCACCTTCCCGATTGGTCGGTGAAATTCGGATATGGTCATTTTATCCATTTGGATCATCATCGCCCTGGGTATGCACGGATGATGCAAGGCGACAAGTTCTTCCGCGAAATCGAAGCCAACTGCTGGGACCCACAATTGCGCATCGACGAATACCAACGCTACAATACCCAAGTCCAAGTCGTGTGCACCATTCCTGTGTTGTTTGGTTATTCGGCTCAACCAAAAGATGGACTCGAGATGGCGCAATTTCTCAACGACCACATCGCCGACCTCGTGGCTCGCATGCCCAAACATTATGTGGGCCTCGGAACTTTGCCCATGCAAGACATCGATTTGAGCATCGCAGAATTGGAGCGCTGTAAATCCATCGGCATGAAAGGCATTCAAATTGGCAGCAACATCAATCAAAAGAATCTCAGCGAACCCCTTTTCAATCCACTGTGGGCCGCCATAGAAGATTTGGACATGGCTGTTTTGGTGCACCCTTGGGAAATGATGGGGCAAGAGGAAATGCGCAAATATTGGCTGCCTTGGCTGGTGGGAATGCCCGCCGAAACGGCACGCGCCATCTGTTCGCTCATCTTCGCTGGTGTAATGGAGCGGTTTCCAAAAATCCGATTCAACTTTGCCCACGCGGGCGGTTCGTTCTTGCCCACCATCGGCCGCATTGAACATGGTTTTCACTGCAGACCCGATCTTGTAGCCATCGACAACCCCATCAATCCACGCGATTACATCGGCCGTTTTTGGGTTGATAGCGCTACCCATGACGATCAACTGTTCCGTTATGTATTGGAGATGCAAGGCTCGAAAAAAATCACCTTGGGCACCGATTACCCCTTCCCGCTCGGCGACTTGGAAGTAGGCAAATTCATCGAAGAAATGGGCCTCGATAAATCCATCGTCGACGATATTTTCTGCAACTCCACTCTGGATTGGTTGAAGCTGAGCAAAGAAGATTTTGCACTGTGAACTTTTAAGTCCATTGAGCTGTTATACAGGCTTACCCTACCGACCATGACAAAACTATTCTCCAGCCTATTGTTGGCGTGCACCATGTCCCTGCACCTCACAGCGCAACATGCCGAAGTGCAACGCAAAACGGACAGTCTTCTCCAAGCGCTCAACACCCAGCGCATTTTTTCAGGATCCATTGCTTGCTACAAAAACAAGGAACTGGTGTGTAGTGCAACCGCCGATCACCTCTCCAATGGCAGTGGGGTGTACAAGGTAGGTTCCGTCACCAAGGTCTATACCGCCATTATCATTTATCAGCTCATCGAAAAAGGGCTGCTTCAACTCGACACCAAACTCAGTCAATTTTTTCCGAATCTACCCCACGCCGACAAGATCACCATCCAGCAGATGCTCGGCCACACGAGCGGTTTATACAACATCACCGAATGGGAATCATATTACGGCACCCGCACCAAACAGTATAGCCGACAGGAGTTCATCGATATCGTACGCAAACAAAAACCCGAGTTTAAACCGGGCAAAGACTGCACGTACAGCAACACCAATTTCATTTTGCTGGGCTATATCGCCGAAGATCTAACGAAAAAACCCTTCGCACAACTCATCGACGAACAGATCGCACAACCTGCGTCATTGACCAGCACCTACTTCGAAACTTCAGGTGTGCCGCACCCCAAAAGAGAATCATCGTATCTGTACGATGGTGAAAAGTGGTTTCCCGATGTAGACTCCGACGCATCACTTCCGCATGCTGCTGGTGCTTTGGTATCGACTCCCAAAGATCTTTGCGCCACCTTTCATGCGTTGTTCAACCATCAATTGATCAGCGATTCAGCCATGCGCGTGATGCAAAAACTGAACGATCGTTCGACTGGACACGGCATCTTCAAGGGCCAATTCAACAAAAAAACCAGTTGGATGCATTCGGGTCGTATCGATGAATTTAGCGCTGTGGTATTGACTATACCCGAAGACAGCTTGCATCTAGCGATTGTCACCAATGGCACGTATGTCGAAATCAACGACATCATCATTCATGTCTTGTCGGCCTATTACAACAAACCATTCGTCTTCAAAACTCCTGAACAAACCGCAGCAGTAAGCCAACCTGCAACCTCCATTTACACAGGACTGTATCGCGCCAAATTGTTTGGATTCATTCCTTTGGGAAAAATGTTGGTGACCGAAGCTGGCGCGCATTGTCTGTTTCTGGAGGAGGGCGATGGATCGTGTGTTGCACAGAAATCGCTGTTGATTCGCAAAGACGCTACCACATTTTATTCCAGTGAGGCCGAGGCCACAGTTACATTTGAAAGCAACGCCAAAGGGATAGTCAAAAGATGTTTTTTCCGAACTTCGGGCATCACCATCAAGTGCAAAAAACTGAGATAAAGTCCGCCCAACACCGACCTCGATCGTTTTATTGATTTTTTAACATACCCCTCTAATCCACCAGCTACGCGGTATCCAAATCGCCAACGTACATCCGCACCTCCATTCTATCTACCGCCCATACTCCAAGGCTTGGCAGGTGGCTTGAGTTAAATGATCTTTGCACCCCTTGTTGTATAGCATGAAAACACACCTCACCATTTGGCTCATCAGCCTTTGCGGTCTTTTGACCGCACAATCCTCCATCACAGGCACCATTACCGATGCAGCTCAACAGCCCTTGGAATTTGTCAATGTTGTTCTTTTTCGAAGTTCCGACAGCGTCATGACCAAAGCAGCGGCTACCAATGAAAGCGGCAAATACACCTTCGAGGGCATCGCTACAGGAAAATACTATGTACTGGCTTCATTTATCGGACTTGTCGATACGACTTCGGCTCATTTCCAATTGCAAGCAGGCGCCTCACTGACGCTGGATCCATTGATCCTTCGCAGCGCGGCCAACGAAATGAATGCTGTTGAAGTAGTGTACAAAAAACCATTGGTGCAGGTCGAAGCGGACAAGACCATTTTTAATGTCGATGGCACCATCAACAGTGCGGGCCTCGACGCGCTAGAGCTATTGCGAAAAGCGCCGGGTGTGATGGTCGACAACAACAACAACATCAGTGTCAAAGGGCGCACTGGCATCCAAGTGTATATCGATGGCAAACTTACTCCACTCGACGAAGCAGGCTTGGCCGCCATGCTCAAGGGCATGCAGAGCAACAACATCGAAAGCATCGAAATCATAACCAACCCATCAGCCAAATACGATGCAGCTGGAAGTGCAGGAATCATCAATATCAAATTAAAAAAGAATAAAAACCACGGCACCAATGGCAACGTTCAGTTGGGATATGCCATCCAAAAATTCGGCAAATACAACGGCAGCTTCAACATCAATAAACGCAATGAAAAATTTAATTTCTTTGGCATGTACAGCAATTTCCAAGGAAAAACGTGGAATTGGATGGACCTCGATCGCTTGCAAGTGGGCAACCGTTATGACCAACGCACCAACAACTACAATACCAACAACGATCACAACTTCAAAGCCGGAGTAGATCATTACATCAATGACAAAAACACCATTGGCGTAATGGTCTCTGGCAATTATGGCATTGGCAAATCCGACAACAACAGCAACACACAGATCACTCCCATCGGCAGTACGATTTGGGATAGCGAGTTGATTGCCGACAACTTCAATCGATCCGATCGCGACAACATCAACGCCAACATCAATTACCAATTCAGCGATACTACAGGTCATAGTTTCACGATGGATTTGGACTACGGCGTTTATGCCATTGGCAACCATTCGGACCAATACAATACCTATAGGTACAACTCCGATAGCTCACCCTCACAAATCGATTATATCAATACTACACAGGTCGATATCGACATTGCTTCGATCAAAGGAGACTATGAACAGAACCTGTGGAAAGGCAAATTGGGAGCGGGGTTCAAATGGAGCCAAGTGGGAACCAAAAACGATTATGCCTTCTTCAACCGCAACCAAAACACACAAACATTAGACAGTTTGAGAAGCAATCTATTCGATTACAACGAAGCGATTTATGCGGGTTATATCAATTACAAAAAACAATTTGCCCGCATCGGAATGCAAACCGGTCTTCGCGCCGAGCAAACCACGAGCGAAGGCAATTTGATCAGTTATGTGGTGCTGAGCGACGAAGATCGCCGCAATGTGACGCGTTCTTATCTCAATTTCTTCCCGAGCGCTGCCATGACTTATAACGTCAACGACACGAATCAATTCACCCTCACCTATAGCCGCCGTATCGATCGTCCATCGTACCAAGATCTCAACCCTTTTGAATACAAATTGGATGAGTTGAGTTACCAAGCAGGCAATCCGTTTTTGCAACCGCAATACGGCAATGTTTTGGAGTTGACCTATACGTATATGTACGCCATGAATGCCTCGTTGACGTACAGTTATACCAAAGATTACATGACCAATGTATTGGACACCGCGAATACCCAAGCCTCGTTCATCACCATGCGCAACATGGGCCATGAGACTTGGGTTGGCATCAATCTGAGCTCACCCATCCCCTTGGGCAAAAAACTCAATCTCTTTGTCAACCTCAATGCCGGTTATAAAAATATCGAAGGCACATTGGATGGTGGACGACAAGTGGGAGTGGAAATATGGTCGTACAGTGGATTTGGACAATTGACCTACAACCTGCCTCGTTCCGTTACGGTAGAAGCGAGCGGATGGTACAGTGGTCCCAGTGTTTGGGGTGCTACGTTCGTCAATCGCGCGATGGGTAGCATGGACATTGCCGCTAAAAAAGAATTTTGGAACGGAGCGGCCAACTTGCGCTTGGCGTTGGGCGATGTCTTTTACACCAACCGTTGGAGCAGCCGATCCAATAGCAATGGCATCGATATGCGCGCACGTGGCGGTTGGGAAAGTCGTCAATTCCGCATTTCGTTTGGCTACAATTTCGGCAATCAGTTCATGAAAAAAACCAATCGTCGAACAGGAGCAGATGATTTGAACAGTCGGGTGAAGTAATTGGCATCATGCGCAAAACGTTTCATTCTGAATACAACGGCCAACTTGAACTACGAAGTATTCAAGGCAAAAAAGTATTGGACACTGCGCATACCAACTTTGGGTATGGAAGTTTAGACGCATTGTGGCAAGAAGTATTTCAACGATTTAAAATCCCCACCTTCAATCAAAGCCTAGTGCTGGGCATTGGTGCGGGCAACGTCATTTGGCGCATACGGGATCAACAAGACCAAGGAAAAATTTATGGCGTCGATATCGACCCCGTCATCATTCGCATCGCATCCAAGGAATTTGGCTTATCCGAATGCCCCCATGTCCAAACCATGCAAGCCGATGCCAACCGCTTTGTGCGCAGCACCCGAAGGAAGTTTGACCTCATCGTGATTGATCTCTTTTGCGACCACCTCATGCCTGAGTTCTTGCAAGAGGAAGACTTTTGGCGCATCACCTTCCAACGTCTCACCCCATCAGGCTGCGTCCTCTGGAACACCAACCACACCGCCGAGCAGATAAAACGAATCCAACACATGGGCCGCACAATGGGCATGCGCGTGGAGGTGCTCAAAAGCAAAAATCAATGGAATACGGTGTATCGCTTCCGAACAAAAACGGATGAAAAAAATCGAACATTGATTTGAATTTGAAATGATGCTCCCCGTCGGTGCGAATTGCAATTCGCACCGACAGGGAGTGCAATTCGCACCGACAGGGAGTGCAATTCGCACCGACTCAATATTTCCCCTACCACTCGAACGCTGAACTATACACCTTTTTGTTACCCACTGCGTCGATGATCGTCAATTCAAATTGATGCTTCCCTCGTGTCAGACGGGTGCTGTCAAAATAATAGGTCAATCGACTGGTTTTGGCATCGTATTCCATCAACACCCATTGACCGTCGATCTTGGGAATGATCTGATCTACTCCGCTCAACCCATCACTGATGCGCATACTAAATTGACCGCGGCCTTTCATGTTTGGAGCAAAGTCGATCACCGAAATGGCAGGCGCGATCGTATCGATTTGAATGCTGTAATACCCCAAATACATTGTTTTGGCGCACAACCAGCCATTTTCAACCTTGGTCACCTCCGCATTGATTTTGTTTTTGTCGGGATCAAAACGCACCACCACCGCTTTGTTCAGATGTTGGCTGGGGACTTTATCGGCACGCAAACACAGGTCGAAGGCATTGTGCACCGGAGTATAATTGGATCCGATGAGGTAGGTCGGACCGCAGGTGTTTTGTATTTTCTGCGTTGGCGTAATGGTCAAATCCAAATTGTCGTACAAGGTATGCGCAGGCATCGCAATACGCACGCGCTCGTCGGTATACGCATTGTCTTTTTCCCAATCCCAAACAGCCAAAGGCGCTGGTCCTGTAGCAGGAACTCCTGCTTTGGCGCTCCCCTGAACTTTAAACGGCAATACACTTTTGTTGCCTTCAAAGTCATACACCGTGTATTCGCACGTGTGCAAACGATCGTCGGTGAACTCCAACACCCCGTCGCGAATGAGTGTTTCGTAAATATCCAGCGGATTGCCCGGCAAACGATACGAAGAGTGAATGCTGCTGCGGTGTTGTTTGAACTTTTCGTAAATCGTGTGGGCATTCATGGCGCGATTGGTAGTAAAATCCAGTCTATCCAGGCGTTGCGCGAAGACCAATTGACTATCGACGCGCAATTCCACGCGATAGATACCGCATCGGTTGCTATTGCTGTCGTAGGCGTCGGTCGTATGCACAGCAAATCCAATTTCACCGTGCACCACAGGCACCGCCGCAGGTTTGAGCGCACATTTTCCAGCGCCCACTTTGGTGGTCAGGTTCAAAGGAATGTGTTTGCCGTTGATAAGGCTTTCATCTCCTAGCGGCAAGATCCAAATCCCCGCCACCGACGGCATGATTCTGTCCTTGATTTTGTAGCCGAACAAAAGCGGATTGATCACTTTTTCACTTACGGATTCTCGGATTTCGAAATGCAAATGCGGACCACCGCTGCCACCGCTGTTTCCGCTCAGCCCAATGATTTCGCCCTTCTTGACTGGCAACAGGCTGCTATCCGGATAAAGATCCACACTGAACGACTGCAACTCGTATTGTTTCGATTTGACATACACGTCGATTTTATCCGCATATTTCTTCATGTGGCCATAGACCGAAGTGTAGCCGTTGGGATGCGTAATGTAGAGTGCATATCCATAGCCAAAGGGCGAGACCTTGATCCGACTGACGTACCCATCGGCCACGGCGTAAAGTTTCAATCCCTCTTGCTGATTGGTTTTGATGTCCAAACCCGCATGAAAATGATTGGTGCGCAGTTCACCGAAATTTCCGCTGAGATTCAATGGAATATCGAGCGGAGAGCCGAAGTAATCCTGTGGATATTTGGAAGCAGGGGCAGCTTGGGCGATTGCGCCCCAGGCACAACCCACCACTAGGCTCAACAGAGCGAGAACACGACACAAAAAAGGCAAATTCACCATAACAGACAGGTATAAAAGCAATTAACGAATTTGACGAAATGCAATTATTCCGCCAAAGCCCTGTCGAATTGATATCAACAGCGCGACACGAATAACCCGGAGGTGACTTTTACGAAATTTGCCTTACATTTGACCAAACCAACTACATCATTGGGATTTGCCTCACACCCAAATCCCATCGATTTGAATTAAAGCATTTTAGACAGATTTTGGAAACACAGGACAGCACTGCATTGAACAACGAACAACTCCTTCGTGTCCGCGAAAAAATTGCTCGTTTGGGCCAATCGAAGATCGAACTCGAGGCTCAAGTAGAACGACTTCGCAACGAGTGCGATTCCCTGTATAAAATCAATGCTGAGCTTCAATTGCGAATCGACGAGCTCAATGACAAAAGAGCCGAGTTGGAAATGCGCCAATCGCTGGTGGGTAATGTGCAAGATGATATGCGCGTGCGCACCAAAGAGAGAATCAGCGAATTGGTAAAAGAGATCGATGATTGTATAACGCTCCTCAACACTTAAATATATCTGATATGAGCGAAATTTCCATCAAAGTAACCATCGCGGGTCGCACCTATCCGCTCACGATAGCTGCCGCCGACGAACCTCGTATCAGGACCATCGAAAAAAAGTTAGAGAGCACCATCCTTTCATTCCAGGAAGCATACGCCGTCAAAGACAAACAAGATTTATTGGCCATGGCTGCCTTGCAGATTCTTGCAAGCACACCATCAACACCCGAAAAAGTCATCGAAACCGTTGTGGAAACTGTTGTAGAAACCGTTACGGTCGAAAAAGAAATCGTGGTGGACAATAGCGCGGATTTGTCCGAACTGGAAGCTGAATTGGATACCTATCTGTCCTCGAAATCGGCCTAAGGTCTTCTCTTTTTAGAAGTTCCTTTCGAACTTCAGATTCTCTCAAACGCCGGCGAAGTGTCGCTGGTCAATTAATGTTATATAAATTTTTTACACACAAACAATGGGAGATACAACTACCGTATTGATCGCAGCGTTTGCCGGTGTAGCCGTAGGCGGTGGAATCACGTGGTTCGTACTGAGCAATGTGCTCAAAACCAAACGCGACGGCATTCTGGCAGAAGCAATGAAAGAAGGGGAAACCATCAAGGAGAAAAAAATCCTTGAGGCCAAAGAACGTTTCCTCGAAATGAAAGCGCAGCATGAAAATGAAACCCGTGAAAAGAATAAGCGCATTCAACAAACCGAAGACAAGTTGAAGAGCCGCGACCGCGACCTCGCTCAGCAAATCGAAAACTACAAGCGCAAAGAAAAAGAAATCGAAAATCAGCGCGAAAACCTGACCAAACAACAAGAGACCACGCAGCGCAAGCAAGCGGAACTCGACAAGAACATTCAGAAAGCAGTTGGCTTGTTGCAAGACACCGCCAAGATGACCGCCGAAGAAGCCAAGTCCAAGTTGATGGATCAGCTCAAAGAGGATGCGCGCAATGCTGCTGCAGGCCAAATCCAGCGCATCGTAGACGAAGCCAAACTCAAAGCCAACCAAGACGCCAAACGCATCGTCATCCAAACCATTCAGCGCACAGCCGTTGAGCACGCCGTAGAAAACAGCGTATCGGTATTCAACATTGAAAATGACGAAGTCAAAGGCCGCATCATCGGGCGCGAAGGACGCAACATCCGCTCGCTCGAAGCCGCAACGGGTGTAGAGATCATCGTTGACGATACGCCAGAAGCCATTGTTCTTTCGTGCTTCGATCCCGTACGCCGCGAAATTGCGCGCCTGTCACTCCACCAGCTGGTGACCGACGGCCGCATCAATCCACAACGCATCGAAGAAGTGGTGGCGAAGGTGACCAAAAACATCAACGACGAAATTGTTGAAATTGGAAAACGCACGTGCATCGACCTCGGCATCCATGGACTACACAGCGAACTCATTCGCATGGTCGGCCGCATGAAATACCGTTCATCGTATGGACAGAACTTGTTGCAACACTCGCGTGAAGTAGCCAATTTGTGTGCGACCATGGCCAGCGAATTGGGTCTTAATCCAAAAGCGGCGAAGCGCGCAGGATTGTTGCACGATATCGGAAAAGTTCCAGATGACGAGAGCGAATTGCCGCATGCTATTTTGGGGATGAAACTCGCAGAGAAATACGGCGAAAAACCAGATATCTGCAACGCCATTGGAGCTCACCACGACGAAATCGAGATGACCACCTTGCTCTCGCCGATCATTCAGATTTGCGATGCCATTTCGGGAGCGCGTCCAGGTGCACGCCGTGAAGTCGTGGAAGCCTATATCCAGCGCCTCCGCGATTTGGAAAACATGGCCCTCGAAAACAACGGAGTATCCAAAGCCTTTGCTATCCAAGCGGGCCGCGAACTCCGTGTAATGGTAGAAGCCGAAAAGGTAACCGACGATCAAGCCGATGCATTGGCCATCAGTTTGGCTTCGCGCATCGAAACCGAAATGACCTACCCCGGTCAAGTCCGTGTCACCGTCATCCGCGAAAAACGCGCGGTTGGAGTAGCACGCTAACCGAAGAACATCAATAGAATAAAACGACCGAAAGCGAATCTTTCGGTCGTTTTTTTTTGTCAGAACCTCGTATCGACGCCACGCTGGCGTCGCTTTAGAGCCACACATAGCGTCGCTTTAGAACCACGCATAGCGTCGCTTCAGAGCCACGCCTGGCGTCGCACAAACAGCCACGCCTGGTGTCGCTGAAGCAAACCTCGGCGCCGCTAAAGCAAAGCATAGCATCGCTTATGCAAAGCATAGCTTCACTTAAGCCAGGCTTGACAACGCCATAGCGTCACATATGGCGTCACGGCTAAGCCACGAACGGCTCTTCAGAAAAGATCATTCGCGGTCGCTGATAGCATCCATGCGAAAAATAATCTCCTACCCCAATCTACTCCCTTCAAGGCCTGGGGTACACCAGATCACCCAACACACCAGCGCACTCCAGAATGCATTATCTTTGAAGTACGATGCTACATGGGAGCATGAAATAAAAAAATGCACAGCTAGAGCTTCATATGCTAAGGAAAAGATGTTGTTCTCCCATTGATTTTGTAGACACTTCAATAGTCACCTTTCGATGAGCGTCGTTAATTCAAAACAACACCACACCGCATTGGCTGCATATACGATCAAGGCGTATGCTTTCTTCGATTAAAACTTCCAATCAATACCAACACTCGGAAGGATTGGCAACTGATCAACACGCTGACCTGTTACGCGATCAATATAGAATACATTTCGGCGGTCATAAGCGTTGGTGACACCTACGTTGATGTCCAATTCCATCGACTTCTTCAATTTTATCGTGCGTTTAGCATTCAAATCCAAGCGATGATAATACGGCAAGCGTCCTTCGTTGAGCCCTGCAAACTGCACAGCCAAAAAGTCGCTATTGCTGCCCACGTAATCCATGCTGATACCGCCATTCACACCTTGCGCTTGGTAGTAGCCTTGGGTTTGGGTAAACGGCAATCCACTGCCCATATTCCAACGCACACTCACCTCGTAATTGCGGTCCTTGCCCAACTTGTATGAACTCACCACGTTGACATTGTGGCGGCGATCGAATACTGGACTGTAAAAGGCATCGTTGCCGTTCCAACGATCCACCTTTCCTATGGAATACACCAACCAGAGGTAAAGGCGCTTTTCTTCGTACTTCAACACCATATCACAACCGGCAGCCCAACCCGTTTCGATCACAAAATCCTGCTTAAAGAAGTCCGGTTTATCGGCATTCTCGGGAGTGTTGTTGTAAATCTTATTGCGGTTGATATTGGTCAATTGACGGAAATCTTTGAAATATCCCTCAACGTTCAAGTTCATTTTTTCAGTGATGTCCAACTCGAATCCAAGGACATAGTGGATCGCCTTCTGCAGCGCATCCCGCGTCTCCCGCTTTTCCTTGTCGCCGCGTATGTTGGCATCGATATAGGACGATGGCAATTCTTCCGGTCCAGCCAAAAAACCATAGAACAAATTCACCACATCGCGGTCGCTGTTGGTGGCCATCAAATTCTGGGAATAGACACCTGCCGCTCCCTTCAGACGGAGTCGCTCGTTCCATTTGTACTTCACGCCTATGCGCGGCTCGGGCGAAAACACCGACAACGATCCATAGTATTGCAAACGCAAACTCGGTTCAATCACAAATCTCTCGCGGTTGAATTTGTAATCCACAAATGCATTGAGTTCGCTCGTGCTTTGTGTCAATTCCACCTTTTCTTGCGGATTGAGAATGGAGAAGGTCGAGAAATCTGTGGTGAAACCCACCGCTTCGATGCCATAGCGCAAAACATCTTTTTTGATGTTGTATTTGAAATCCAAGCCCACGTTGAAGGACGAAATTCCGCTAAATCGGTCGGGCAAGGTTTCCTCGCTCAGGTTCACTTTGTAGTTGCTAAATGCAAAAACACCGTTGATCAACACCGGAGAGGATGAAGGCACGACCACAAAATTTCCACCGAAACCATTGCTGTTCCAGCTCAAATCGGATAAGTTCTGGTAACTGGTCACCGCATCGTTGAAGGTAAATCCAAAAAGATTCATTTTCGAACCATTGCCACCGCCAAACGAAATTTTACCATAGAGATCCGTAAAGTTGAAGGGCAGACCTTCACCTTCATTGACGTAAGGGTAAAGCGTTGTCGAGGTGCGATCCAAATAAGAGTGCTTCGCAGAAACCACGTAAGAAATACCACCGCCGCGTTCGTTGAGTTTTTTGATGGGGCCATCCAACTGCAGCTTTGCACCAAAAGGCGACAGGCCCAAGTTGCCATTGTGTTTGACCTTATTGCCGTCGCGCGTGCTGATGTCCATCACCGATGAAATGCGACCACCATATTGGGCGCTGAACCCTCCTGAATAGACATCTGCGTTGGCAATGATGTCGGTATCGAACACGCTGTAGAGACCGATGGAGTGAAATGCATTGTACACGATCATACCGTCGAGCAACACCTTGTTCTGCACCGGAGATCCGCCGCGCACATAGATTTGACCGCCTTGGTCGCCCGTAGAAATGAAACCGGGCAAGGTTGTCAGCATCTGAGCCAAATCGGCTTGACCGCCCACGCCTGGCACACGTTTGATGTCCTTGGGGCGAATCGTTTCTACCGAAATATTGACATTGTTGCGCTTAGTGCTCTGCTCCTCACTGATCACAATCTCCTTCAACTCCACATCCCCTTTTTGCAAAAGCACGTTGACGGTGTATATGCCATCGTCGGCCACCGCCACCTCTTCGCGAAACGTCTCAAAACCCAGCAAATTGACCAGTACGGTGTATGTTCCTTTGGGAATTTTGGTCAGCGAATAGTATCCGTTTTCGTCGGTTTGAGTACCGTAGGTGGTATTCTCCAACCCTACAGTCAAAAACAGCATGGGCTCACCCGTTGAGGCATCTTTGACAAAACCCTTAATGGAACCTTGAGCAATGGCCGATTGTGCAAACAAGGCCCACAGGAAAAGCACAAGGCAAGAACGAAAAATTGATTTCATAATAGCATGGTTTCATACCGCATCGGCATGAGGTGTGCGAATGTACAACATTCAACCTTGTGGCACACACCGTCACTGGGCCAAATGCGTCGATTTTTTACAGTTTCGACTTCTTTTTTTGAAGATGAGCCGACGCGCTAGCCCCAATCGATGGTCATCTTGGCAATGCGCTGGGCCATGGTTTCACTCGACATTCTCTCGCGCAAACGATCCACCATGATCGGAAAAGCGAAGGGTGTGGGGCGTTCGGGTTGCCGGAGCACAATGTGCTGCCCATTGATGCGGTCCAAAGCAGCGCGCATTCTAGGAATCTCAAGCTCAAAATGAAGCACCTCGTCGTACGATTGCCGCAACAGCAAATTGTGCGGATCGTAGTCTTGCAGGACGTCGAAAATCAAACCCGCCGATGCCATCAAATGGCGCTCGCGAATGGGAGCACCCGGAAAACCCTTGAATACCAGTCCGGCAATCGAGGCCACTTCCTTGAATTTGCGCTTGGCCAATTCTGTGGCATTGAGCCCCGCCAACAGATCACGCTCCAATCCGATGGAATCGGTCAAACCGCTGCCCAAGGCCATTTCCAACGGAATGGGCTGATCGCTCAACAACTCAAAACCGTAATCGTTGTAAGCCAGTGAAAACGTAATGGGAATCAACTGCGCTATGCGATAGGCAAAAAGACTGGCCAAGCCCTGGTGCACAAAACGACCTTCGAATGGATACACCAACACATGGTGGCCATCATCGGTCTGAAATTGTTCGATCAGCAACTCCTCCTGCCGCGGCAAATGGGATCGCTCATGCTGCAAATGCATCAAACTTGCGATGTGCACCAGCTCGGGTTCTTCCAAGCTGTCCAACACCTCACCCTCCACCATTTCCCGCGCACGTTCGAGTTTGTGCCGAATCAACTCCGACATTTTGTGCGACAACGGTAATCGCCCGCCCAACCACGCCGGCACCCTCCCCTTGTCGGACTTGGATTTGCGCACGGTCGCCGTCAACTCCTTCACCCGGATCAATTCCCAACTCTGTCCCGACAACCAAAACACATCGCCCACCTTCATGGACGAAATGAATGTCTCCTCCACATGGCCCACGAAACCGCCGCGCTGTTGCTTGACCTGCATCATGGTGTCGCTCACAATGGCACCGATACTCAAGCGATGGCGGCGGGCAATGCGCTGATTGCTCACCTTCCACAAATCGTCTTTGCGCATGATTTTTTGAAACTCCGAATACTTGCTCAACCCCGAACCTCCGCTGGAAACAAATTGCATCACCCACTTCCATTCCGACTCCAAAATGGCCTGAAAACTATAGGTACTTCGGATTTCCGACAACACCTGCTCCTCGCGAAAACCCTCGCCCAATGCGAGCGTCACCACATATTGGCACAATACATCAAACGTCAATTGCGGATGAATGCGGTCCTCGATCAACTGCTGATCCGCCGCATACCGCAGAGCACTGGCCTCAATGAGCTCCAAGGAGTGCGTGGGCAGAAAATAAATCCGACTTTTTTCGCCCGGCCGGTGACCGCTGCGGCCTGCGCGCTGTAAAAACCGTGCAACACCTTTGGGTCCACCGATTTGGATGATTTGTTCGACAGGTGCAAAATCAACACCCAAGTCCAAGCTACCGGTGCACACCACCGCCTTCAATCGCCCATCATACAAAGCATCTTCTACCCAATGGCGAATTTCTTTGCTCACACTGCCGTGATGCATGGCCAAGAGTCCTGCAAGTTCTGGACAAGCCTCCAGCAGTTTTTTATACCAAATCTCGCATTGTCCTCTGGTATTTGTAAAGATCAACGTGGATGAACTTTTGAGGATCAAGGGCACAATCTCATCGGTCAATCGAATACCCAAATGCCCCGCCCAAGGGAGCTTTTCGACGGTTTCGGGAAGAATCGACACCACTTCCAATTCCTTTTTGTAAGGGCTTCTGATCCATTGGCCAAGCGCACTGGAACCGGGACCGAGCAGCACATCCATGGCCTGAGCCATATTGCCAATGGTGGCGCTGATTCCCCAGGTCAGCATGTCTGGTGCCAGCGTGCGTAGCCTCGACAATGCGAGTTCCATCATAACACCGCGTTTGCTGCCCATAAGCTCGTGCCACTCGTCTGCAACCACCAGTTGCAATTGGGCAAAAAAACGCGGGTGGCCTTTGCGAGCAAGAAATAGATGCAAACTTTCGGGGGTGGTGATGAGGATATCGGGAGGGGTGTGATAGATTCGGTCTTTGGTCTCTTGATCGCTATCGCCGGTGCGAATGGCCACCGTAATCGTGGAGCCCGTGGAATCGATGACCCTGCGGGCGGCCAGCTCAATTTCTTTGGCCAAGGCGCGAATGGGAGTTACCCATATCAACCGCAGACCATTGGATGTTTGTTGCTGTTGCTGCAAAAAAGGCAAGAGCAATGCATAGGTTTTACCGCTTCCTGTGGGAGCATTGACAATGCCTTGATGGCGCTGCACCAATGCTTGCCACGCGTCCATTTGAAAAGGAGCGGGCACCCAATTGCGCTCCAACATCCACAACCTGCACTGTTCAAGGACTGCATGCCCGGATGGCATCTGCCTCACGCTTTTTGTCCTTGGCTTCATGCCACAAAAATAACTGAGCCGGCACAAACAAAACAACTCCAGCGATTGGCTGTATAATAGCGTGCTCGTTGCCAAGATCCATACAGGAGCGATGGATCAGCCAACGCGGCCAGCCAATTTTATGGCACCAAAGAATACGTATTTTGAGCAGATTAACTATCTTCGTCCGCTGCATGCGAAACCAAAACACCAAAACACCAATCTGCAAGGATTCTAATTTTTGGCCTCGTTTTTGAAATTCGCCCTAAAAATTCAAATCAGAAAATGAAAAAGTTACTTGTACTTCTTTGCTTTTTGGGCCTTTACAGCCTCAACACATTTGCCCAAACCGACAATGACTATGAGGATTTATTGACCTTGTTCGTAGATGAGAAATACGAAAAGTGCCTCTACAAAGCCGAAGGGTATACCCTCAACGAAAAAACCAAAAAAGACCCCCTTCCCTACCTCTTCG
>CANHSF010000041.1 GCA_947463065.1 Flavobacteriales bacterium
TGGCCCGTTCAAGGCGATAAAACCAATAGCTTCCAAATTATCATTTGCGCAGACGGCAGTGGCGTTTTGCCCGACGGCAACAACGTGCAATTCGTTTATTTGGATATGCAATGGGCCAATAGCCAAATCAGCGGAGCAGTTGGCGGATTCAACGCCAATGCCAATATGGCCATCGTGGGTGCTGACCGAGTAAGCGGCAATGCAGGCTACACCTTTGGACGGTATAACTTGGACAACGATGTGTTCAATGGGCCTTTTGGTATCAATGCCAACCAACAAGATGGAGTGGATTGGTTGGATGGCCGCATCATCACCTTCAACACGTCCATTAGCAACTTGAGCAACAATATCCCACCGGTGCCGATCGAAGATGCAACACTCTGCGATACGACATTTTTGTGTCAAGGGGAGTTTGTCGAATTTGACTTTGCCTATACAGCGCCCGAAAGCACCCAGAACGTCACCCTTACGTCGAGTGTCGTGGGATCTGGATTTAGCAGCACAGTGCAGAGTTTGACCAATAGCGCGCAACTGGTGGATGCTACGTTCACCGCAGGTCCAGGCAACATCGGAACAAATGTGGTAACCCTTACCGGCGTTGACAATGGAACACCGAATGCAACAACAACGATCTCCTATGTATTTGTCGTCACGGCCAATGTGGCAGAACCGATAGAAATATCGGGAGCTACAGCATTTTGTGCAGGAGGAGAGACGATACTCACGGCGACGCCGGGATTTGACTCTTATCTCTGGACCAATGGCGAGACGGACAGTGAAGCGTCGATTGACGATGGCGGTGAGATTACGGTCATCGGGTTTGCCAATGGTTGCGAATCAGTCGCCACGGTCGTATTGGAGGAAACGCCGCCATTCATTCCAGCGTTGAGTACCGACAACGAACCCATCGTATTGTGTCCGGGCGAAACAACGTCGTTCTGTGTTTTGGGCGATTGGCAGCAGATCGAGTGGTCGATCTTCCCAGGATATGATGGCGAATTTGTACCGGGTAGTCCAACCGACGAAGATTGCGCAGAAGTAACGGGCTCCGTACAAGGGAACTATTTGGTCGTGGTGACCGATGAAAACGGCTGCGAGGGACGCAACATTCAGTTGGTTCAAGTGGTCAACAACTTTATCGATGAAAGCAACGAGGCCAACAACGGCAGCTACTGCGACGAATTGACTCCAGTGACATTCGCAGGCGGATACAGCAATCCACCGGCTGACAATTTGGTGATTTATGGTCTGAGCACTAACTCTGCAGGTTGGCAAGGATCATATATCAATGTTACGATTTTCCCTGCAGGCGGAGGCGCACCAGAGACTACCTTCCTTACCACGTTCAATACCTTTACGTTGTTTGACGATATTTTGATCGGGGTAGGCGATAGCATTGTGGTGGAGTATTTCGCCAACGGCAACAATTTCCAAGGCAACTCACTTTGGGTCATCAATTGTGGCCAGAACAATCCCACCATCATCGACGCACCATTGACAACGGGAGTTGTATTCAGCGAGTTGTCGACCTGTACCAGTGAGCCGTTGATGGGCACTTGGACCGTGACAGGACCTGCGGGATGGACATTTAACAACAATGGATTTTACGACGGCACCTTTACACCGGGCGATTACGGGGTATACGAGTTGTGCTTTAGTGCTCCCGATTGCAGCACGGACAATTGCTATGATTTGATCTATACATCTACACCAAGTATTTCTACAGCCCAAAACGATGTGTTGTTGTGCAATCAAGAAACAGTAACGGCAACCGCATTTTTGACTGACCCTGTGGGAACATCTACGGTGTCTTGGACGGGACAAGGCGTAGTAGCGTCTAGCGACGGTTTGAGCGCAACGGTAGGACCTTTTGGCAATGCCTATGTCAATACAGCGGTTACGGTTACAGCATCCAATGGGTGCGGTTCGGATAGCGACACTTTTGATGTAACGTACCAGCCGCAGGTAGCTGTTCCATCATTGACCAATGCCTTGGTTTGCCCAGGCGGCACGGTGCTATTGGATCCCATACCCACTGCGCAAGACAACCCTGCTATCACGTATTTGTGGACACCAGGCGGACAGCAGTCATCCACCATCACGGCGGGTGAAGGATCGTACACGGTGACGGTAGACAACGATTGCAGCAACCCAGTGACTGTGGATGTAGATGTAACGCAGGCAGTAGCTCCCAACGTCACCGATTCCTCAGATCCTGTGATTTTGGAATGTTCGGACGATGATGTTACCCTAAGTGTAACCGTTTCAAATCCGAACAATTACACCTTTAGTTGGAACAATCAGCCCGGCAGCAGCACCTTGTTGGTAACCGAGGACGGAGAGTATTGTTGGACGGTTGAAGACAACGCCGGTTGTGACCTCACAGAAACAGGATGCAGCACAGTAGACATCAGTCAAGCGCCGCAAGTGAATGGAGCAGGCAGCAATGACGTGATGGAATTGTGTCCGGGAGAATGCGAGACCTTGAATTTGGGAGCTATTGGCGAAAACATTACTTATTCATGGACGAGCAATTGCAATGGCTACTCCATCACCAACGGAGGCGACAACGCCGCTTTTTGCGCGGATAATGTGCCCGTATCCTGCTTGGGATCGACCATTGTAATGACCGGAACAGCAGCCAACGGATGCGGCAGCGATCAAGCCACATTTCAATTGTTGCCCGATGCATGTGCCATTACTATCCCCAATGTGGTATCGCCCAATAGCGATAACAAAAACGATACTTTCTACATTCTTGGTTTGGAGAAATACGAAAATGTGGAATTGCAAATCTTCAACCGCTGGGGCAAGGTGGTCTATGAAACAAGCAACTACGACAACAACTTCCAACCTACGGATTTGACAGACGGAGTGTACTTCTATACAATGAAGTTGCCGTATGGCCGCCAAACGGAGATCGAAGGATCCTTCCATGTGATGCGATAAATCAAACCACAATACGATACAAAAAGAGGAGCCCAGTGCTCCTTTTTTTTATGGAATATGAGGCGGATATGAGCCCAAATTCAAAGTTGCGAGGAGGCGAACACGACGCAAGTATT
Organism: Flavobacteriales bacterium; assembly: GCA_947463065.1. GTDB lineage: Bacteria > Bacteroidota > Bacteroidia > Flavobacteriales_D > Sanyastnellaceae > CANHSF01. Next base: position 3,066 of record CANHSF010000041.1, read on the forward strand.
TGCAAAGTCGGACAGAAGGTTGTAACTTGCACGCGCTTTGGCTCGTGTTTTTTGCCAAAGAAATAATTTTATAACTATTTTTAGTCTGTCTTAAACACACACGCACACATGAAACAGTAAGCAGTTGCCCACATATAGCATCGGTTCACTTGTCTGTTGTGAGGTTTGTTGTTTTTGACTGACCACCATCACATTTATGTCGGAATTAAAAGGAGCACAGAGACTTGGAAAAGCTGCTACCACCTTGGGTGTAAGTAAAGACACCATCGTGGAGTTTTTGGGCAAGCAAGGAATAGCTGTCAACAACGATCCAATGGCCAAGTTGGACGAGCGTGCGGTAGATCTTATCGTATCGGAATTTGCCAGCGATGCGGCTGCCAAGGAGAAAACAGTGGCTGCAGCAAAGACCACACGTGAATCGCGTGCTACCATCACATTGCAGGATACCAAAAAGAAGAAAGGCGATACCGTAGAAGAAGAAGAGCGCGAAATCGATTATTCACGATTCAAGCGTACTGTAGAGGAGAAGCCGGTAGTGGCCAAGAAAAAAGATCCAGAGCCCAAACCGGAACCTGTTGTGCCTGCTGACATAACACCAGAACCTGTTGTCCCCGAAGAAGCACCCGTGGAGGAAGTTTCGGAGGACGAGAAAAAATCGGAAGTCAAAGTGGTGGGCAAAATTGACCTATCCAGCCTGGAAAAGCCCAAAACAAAAGGACGTAAGAAAAAGGATGAGCCAGCAGAAGAGCCTGCGCCCGCAGTTGTGGCCGAAACCCCTCCGGTTGTCGTGACGCCTCCAGTGGTCCCCGCAGCAGCTCCAGCGCCTGTGGAGAAGGAGTTGATCCGTGTGAATGTGGAAAAGCTCACCGGCCCCAAGGTGATCAACAAGATCATCCTACCGACTGCACCCGAGAAAAAGAGTCCACAAGCCCAAGCGGCAGCCAATGCCAACGACAAGAAAAAACGCAAGCGCGTGGGCAAAGTGGATGTGCAGAAGCAGCAAGAAATCGACAAGCGACAACAGCGATTCACACCAAAGCCTGCAGATGCGCCGAAGAGCGACCTGAACGAAGCAGAAATTCAAAAGCAGGTGCGCGATACCTTGGCCCGATTGGGGTCGCAGGGTAAATCGAAATCATCGAAATTTAGAAGAGATAAACGCGATTTCAATGCGAAACGCGCCGAGGAAGAAATGATGCGTCAACAGGCTGAGAACGCCGTGTTGAAGTTGACCGAGTTCGTAACCGTAAGTGAGTTGGCCAATATGATGGACCGTCAACCGACGGAGATCATCAAGGTCTGCATGCAGTTGGGCATTTTTGCATCGCTCAATCAGCGATTGGATGCAGAAACGATCAAGATCATTTGCGAGGAATTTGGATATGAGTTGGAGTTTGTAAGCGCGGAAGTTTCCGAAGCCATTGCAGAGGAAGAAGACGAAGCCGATGATTTGACCACTCGTCCGCCGGTGATTACGGTAATGGGACACGTGGACCATGGTAAAACATCGTTGCTTGACTTTGTGCGCAAGACCAATGTGATTGCCGGAGAGTCTGGCGGTATTACACAGCACATTGGGGCTTACAGTGTGACCCTAGGCAGCGGTCGAAAGATTACTTTCTTGGACACTCCAGGTCACGAAGCGTTTACAGCGATGCGTGCACGCGGAGCGCAAGTCACCGATATGGCTATCATTGTGATTGCTGCAGACGACAGCGTGATGCCACAAACCAAAGAAGCCATCTCGCACGCACAGGCGGCAGGTGTTCCGATGGTATTTGCCATCAACAAGGTGGATAAACCCGAAGCCCAACCCGATCGCATTCGCGAGCAACTCTCGGCCATGAATATTTTGGTGGAAGAGTGGGGAGGAAAATACCAAAGCCAAGAGATTTCAGCCAAGAAAGGGATGAACGTAGATTCACTTTTGGAAAAGGTATTGCTGGAAGCAGATTTGTTGGAGTTGAAAGCCAATGCGAAGAAACGAGCGGTTGGAACAGTTATCGAGTCTTCGTTGGACAAAGGCCGCGGTTATGTGACCACGGTATTGGTATCCGGAGGAACCTTGCGTGTTGGCGATGCCATCATTGCAGGACAATACAGCGGCCGTGTTAAAGCCATGTTCAACGAACGCGGCTTAAAAGTGGAAGAGGCCGGTCCGGCTACGCCCGTATCGCTTTTGGGATTTGAGGGTGCACCCAATGCGGGCGATAAATTCAATGTGATGGAAGACGAGCGCGAAGCACGGGCCATTGCGGTGAAGCGCCAGCAGTTGCAGCGCGAGCAGAGCATGCGCACCAAGAAGCACCTCACCATCGAGGAGATTGGTCGTCGTATTGCATTGGGCGATTTCAAGGAGTTGAATTTGATTGTAAAAGGCGACGTGGATGGTTCAGTGGAAGCTTTGACCGATTCGTTGCAAAAACTATCCACCGAAAAAATACAAGTTCGCATCATTCACAAAGGAGTTGGACAAATCAGCGAAAGCGATGTGTTGTTGGCCAGCGCATCCGATGCGATCATCATTGGATTCCAAGTTCGACCCAGCGGCAGTGCGCGCAAATTGGCAGAGACAGAGGAGATTCAGATCAAGCTATACAGCATTATCTACAAGGCGATCGAGGATGTTCGCGAAGCGATGGAGGGCATGTTGTCGGCCAAAATCGAAGAACAGATTGTCGGAACCGCCGAGATCCGCGAGGTATTCAAAATCACCAAGGTCGGTACAGTCGCAGGATGTTATGTATTGGATGGCAAATTGTTGCGCGGCAACAAGATCCGCCTCATCCGCGATGGCATCGTAATTTACACCGGCGAATTGGGCTCACTCAAACGTTTCAAAGACGATGTGAAAGAAGTGGCCCGCGGATACGAGTGTGGATTGAACATCGATCGCTTCAACGACTTGAAAGAAGGCGACCAAATCGAATCGTTCGAAGAGGTAGAGGTGAAACAAACCCTATAGTCAACAACCATGAAAAGGCATATTCCCAATTTGCTCACCATGTGCAATTTGGTGTGTGGAGTTGTGGCCCTGATCCTGCTGACCGATCGGCCGGTGGAGGCCATGGGGTATGTGCCGGGCTTGTTGTTTTTGGCGGCTTTTTTTGATCTTTTGGACGGCGCTATTGCACGGGCATTGGGAGTTTCAGGCGAAATGGGCAAGCAGTTGGATTCGTTGGCCGATGTGATCAGCTTTGGCCTTGTTCCTACATTTTTGGTGTATCGATTTTTGGAGGCCTCATTGCCGGCAGAGTGGTTGGCATTGCGCTGGATTTCGTTGCTTCATGTATGCGCAGCGGCCTATCGGTTGGCGCGTTTCAATATCAGTACCGATCAAACAACCGATTTTTTGGGCATGCCTTCACCGGCGCATGGTTTGTTTTGGGCTGCGATGGCGTTGTCCTTGCAAGAACAAGATTGGCCCGGCGTTTTGGGCTATACCCAATGGTCTGTGCTGTTGGTTTTTTTGTCCATGTTGACCTCTTGGCTCATGGTAAGCAAGATGCGCATGTTTTCGTTCAAGTTCAAGCCGGGTGGCTTTTCTGCCAACCGCATAGCATACACGTACATCGGGTTATTGCCCCTTGTTTTGGTGTTGGGATTGCTGATATTGCCTGGGATTTTGACAACCCTTGTTGTGGCATTGCTGCTGTACATGGCACTCTCAGCCATTTATGCCGTGCAGCACCACTCCCGTTGATCCATCATTTTCGCGGCATTAGGCCACAGGAGTAACCGTGAAGCTGTAGGACTCCATGATTTCGTTGCACAAGAGCTTTTTGCAAGCACTTTCGACCTTGCTTTCCGCTTCTTTTTGATCTTTGGCTTCGACCTGCAAGTGGATATTTTTCCCGATTCGGACGTTGGAGATTTCGCTGAGTCCAAGATTTTTCATGGAACCCGTAACTGCTTTGCCTTGAGGATCGAGGAGAGCCTCGAGCGGCATGATTTGAATGGAAGCTTTGAAATTCATGCGGCGAATTTAACCCAGAAACCCCATTCGGCAGAGACCCAAATCAGAGAAAAAAAGCGAGCGACCTTGAAAAGATGTCTGGGCACTTTTTTGAACCGCTAACCAATAAACAAACCACAAAGAACTGGTGTTATGCCAATGTTGATTTATTGCACCTAGCCGATTGAAAATCTGACCATTGGAGCGAAATCGCCCCTACAGGTAAAAGAAATTTTAAGTGTATTGTTAACACGATACAAGTTTGGCCCAAGTGCATTACATTTGTAAGCTACCCCGTTTTGACGAACGGAGTTGACTTGCTTCATAAACCTTATTTGATCAAAAAGAAAGAACATGAGAAGAATTGTATTTTCTCTGATTGCGATGGTGTTGTTGTATACCGGAGCACTATCACAAAGTGGAATTATTGGTGCCGGCTTCTCTACAGGATGGACCAATCCCACTAACATTACAACGATGACGGCAAGCGCTGGCGGCACACAAATTGCCATTCGCACACCAGCAGGAACTGGGAATCAATTTTTCAGAATACTTCGCAATAACACAACAGAAATGTCGCCATCAGCGACGTGCACACCAGGCGGTGATCTCAACGTGTCTGCGAATGCTGGAGCTTCAATCGCTGCGGGAAATACAGGCCCTTGTACCAATGGAGCTTGGTTCATCAACGTTGCCAATGCAGCACACCGGTATGTCTTCAAGACCCCAAGCAACAATGCCACGAATTTTTATTATTGGGTCATTCAAGGGACGGAGCGGACCGTGACTGCGGTTTCGCAGAATGCTGTAATTAGCGGTTCTGCAACAACCATCACCGCTACCTTGAGCGGAGCATTGAGCACGGGTCAAGTCCCTTACCTGCGCTACTCGACTGATAACTTCGCCACAAGTACAGTGGTAACAATGACTGGTTCAACAACAACCTACACAGGGGATATTCCATCCGGCGCAAACACCAATGGCACAACAGTGCGTTATTATGTTTTTACGGGTCCAGCTTCTGGAGTCGCTACAGACGGGTCTAATGCCGATTTATTGACGTTTAACCTCAACAATAATTCAGGTTCGAATTTTTCTTATACCGTTTCAGCATTCGGTGATGCATTCAACCGTTCAAGTCTGAACCCAGGTAACAATCCAACATTCAGTTATACCAGCGTATTAGCAACTGGGGCAACGGCAGCGATCAATGGAAGTAATTTTCTCGAGATCGTTTCGGGTACTGCTGGCGGAATAAGTTATGTTCACGGAGCAACTAGTTCGTTTGGGAACTCCTACAACACCACATTATCAAGTAATACAGGAGCTGCATCCATCACATGGACATTCAATATGCGATGGAACAGATCAAGCGCAAAGAATCCCGCCGCACCAGCCTCTGGGGCTTTCGGACAGGCTACCGTTCTAGCGGCCTCGGGAACAAACATAGCCAGTGGGGCGGGGGTAAATGGATATGCTGTTGTTTATGGCAGCGCGGGTACACCTGATCCCATTCGACTTGTGAGATTCGCCAATGGGGTCGGTGGATCATTGACAGACATTTGTTCGTCAGGTGTGGGTGACATAGCAAGCACAAATAATTATGTAAGTGTGCGTGTAGTTTACAATCCTTCTACAAATCAATGGCAACTATTTGTTCGCGATGATGGGGCCACAGCGTGGGTCGATCCTTCTTCAGGTGTCACTACTCAAAGAGGATCGACAACTGTCGACAACACCTACACTTCTACGGCCTTGCCTAACTTTGGATTCTTGTGGTCACATGCAACGGGAGCCACCAACACCGGACAATGGGACAATTTCAGAGTAAGCCAACAGCCACTGCCGCCTCCATCCATCACCTCATTTAGTGTTGCAGCACCAGGCTCAGGTACTAGTGGATACGTTGGAAATACCATTACCATAACGGGTACAGGATTTACCGGTGTGACCATCCTTCGCGTAGGGGGAGTTGGTGGAACCACAGTCAGCACGTTTACAGTGGTAAGCGATACACAAATAACGTTCCCAGCGATCAACGCAAGCGGACAATTGTATGTGCAAAATGGTGCAGGAAACTCCACATCTTCGAGTTCATATACCAACCTCGGTTACATCACCACTACCACGGGCGGTTGGAACACCGCTGGGACCTGGTTGGGTGGTGCAGTGCCTCCAAATGCCACCACAACCAATGTCACCATTGCTCACAATGTCACGAGCACAACGGGATCGGTCAATGTGGGGCAACTGACGGTCAACGCATCTCAAACGCTCACGATTACCGCCGCCACCACCATTACCGTGAATGGCGCCTCTACCAACAGCGGCACCATTACCGCCAATGGTACGTTGGCAGTTACAGGAGTTACCTATACCAATAGCGGAACGGTCAACATCAACGGAACTTTTCAAATCAATCAAGGTGGATTTGCCAGCGGAAGCAATTTCGTATACGGAGGAGCAAGTACTTTGGCTTTTAACAATACCGCTGGGCAATATGGCGTGAACAATACAGCTGTCTTTTGGCCAAGTACCTCTGGACCGTTCAATGTATCAGTGCTGGGTGCGCCAGGAGTGCAATTGCAGACGGGAGCATCGCGCACAGTAGCTGGTGTTTTGTCTTTGGCTGGCCCTTTTGACGTCCAGAGCAGTGGTTTGTTGACGGTCAATGGAACACTTCAGATTAATGCCAATGGCAATATATCTGGAAATGCGCCGATCTACGGAGCAAGCTCGACCTTGGTTTACAACACTGGTGGAGCCTACGGTGTGAGCACGGAGTGGACAGGCAATGGCACAACAGCAGGAACGGGTATTCCCCAAAACGTGACCATTCAAAACACCACGACAGTGAATTTCCCGACCACCAACCGCGGTTGTGCCGGAATTTTCACCATCAGCTCAGGCACAGCAGCGCTGAATGCCACATCTGGGGATCTTTATGTTGCGGGCAATTTTGTCAACAACGGTACTTTCACCCCCAACAACAGAGCGTTGTTCATGAATGGTTCGGCGGCACAAACCATCAGCGGAACGGGCACTTTGGCCTTTGCGTTTTTGTTGATCAATAACAGCTCGGGCGTGAGTTTGAGCAACAACGCGAGCATCAATGCCTCAGGGGTGTTGACCCTCAGCAGCGGATTGCTTTCATTGGGAACAAGCAATTTGACGTTGGGTGCCGGCGCATCTATCGCCAATGCATCCACCGCGCGTTATATCCGCACGAATGGTGCGGGTACTTTGATTCAAACGGTAGGAGGCACGAATGTCACCTATCCAGTAGGAAATTCGACCTACAATCCGTTGACCTTCTCCAATAGCGGCACCAGCGATACACACAATGTGCGTGTTATCGATGGCGCGTTACCTGCGGCCAACGATGTGACCTATACCATCAATCGCCGCTGGGAATTGACAGAAGGCACAACAGGTGGCAGTGTGATCACTCCAGCACTGACTTACAATAGTGGTGATGAAAATAATGCGACGAACTGGGCAGCAGGAACACAGAACTATGTTGGATTGTACAACGGAACGTCGTGGTCTCAGGTCGTTGCTACACAGACTGGAGCAGGGCCGTTTGAGGTGACAGCGGGTTCAAGCCTAGCACCTTCAACAGCGACGTATTCTTTGGGCTTGGGCAGAGATACCGGTTTGGGAGCAGCACCACCAACCATTACAGGAATTAGTGTTGCTGCACCTGGATCGGGAACGAGCGGATATGTTGGAACAACTGTTACGGTGACAGGTACCAATTTAGCCTCTGTCACCATATTGCGTGTCGGCGGAGTGGGTGGCACTGCGGTCACCATTGCATCGCAAACAACCACCACAATAACGTTCACGGCGATCAACCTTAGCGGTCAGATCTATGCAGAGAATGGTGCGGGCAACGCAACCAGCGCAGCCACGTACACCAATTTGGGTTATATCACCACAGCCAACGGCGTGTACACCACCGCGGCAACTTGGTTGGGCAATGCAGCACCACCAGCATCAAACAACGTGACCATTGCACACGTGGTGACCTTGGCCAGTGCGGCCAATGCCGCTGCGAGCATGACCATCAATGCGGCCAGTTCTTTCACTATCTCTGGAGCAGCAGGTGCTATCACCGTTAGCAGTATTACTAACAATGGTACTTTGGCCTCCAGCGCAGCGGGAACAATTACGATCGCAGCGGGCGGAACATTGACGAACAATGGCACAGCGACCATGGCCGCAGGTGCTGTAGTATATGCCGGAGCTGGAACGGTCAACGGAACGAATGCAACAACCTTCTTCAATTTGACGCTCAATGGAGGTTTAACGGTAACCACGTCACCTACCGTCAACAACAACTTGACCTTGAACAGTGGCGCGTTTTTGACGGCGGCTTTGACCTATGGTACAGCATCGACACTGATCTACAACACGACGGGTACATACGGTATGGGCAACGAATGGACTGGCAACGGAACCACAGCAGGTCTGGGCATTCCACAAAACGTAACCATCCAAAACACCACTACGGTAAGTTTCCCAACAACCAACCGCGGTTGTGCCGGAAACTTCACCATAACTACGGGTGGCGCAACGCTCAATACAGCATCAGGTGATTTGCATGTGGCAGGTAACTTTGTGCAGAATGGCACCTTTACCGCAAATAACCGTGCGCTATTCATGAATGGTTCTTTGGCACAAACCATCTCGGGCTCAGGCACTATCACTTTGTCTTATCTCGTGCTCAACAACAATTCAACTGGAGTTACTATAAGCAACAATGCGAGTGTCACGGCCACATCATTCGACGCGCTACAATTGTTGGGCACAGGGCCATTGACTATTGCAGCAAGCACTATTTTGACCATGTCGGGCAACGGTGGGAATATTCTGGTGAGCGGCGGCGTGCGCACCATAAACACTGTGAACGCATTAACGAGCTTTTTCGACATCACCGGGACAAAAACCGTTACCAGTTCTGGTGGTGGAACCTTGGCCATAACTTCTACGGCTCTAGGTGGCGGTGTGCGGATAAGTGCTGGAGTGAACTTTGGATCTGGCCTCACCACCATTGGCAGCAATGCGTTTTTGACAGTTTTGGCGGGAGGTTTTGTGAACACCAACCCTGTCACGTACGCGTCTTCATCCACGTTGTCCTTCAATACCGGGGGCTCGTATGTGGTGGGCAGCAGCGACAGAACATGGGCTCCGGGCACATCAGGAGCAGGAGTTCCTTTCAATGTAGTGGTGAACTTGGCAGGCACCAATGTGGAGCTCACCGACAACCGCACGGTAACCAACAATTTGACCATTGCAGCGGGTACATTGACCAACAACACCAACACATTAACAGTAGGTCCAACTGGCGGAGGAAATAAGGTATTGACCGTGAATGGCGGTACATTGACCAACAACGGCGGTACGTTGAATCACAACGGAAACGTGGTGATGACTTCAGGGGTATTCAACATGAATGGGGGTAATTTTACGATTGATGGAAACGATGGCACTTCGGGCACTAGTGTGGCCAGCGGTACCAATCTTTTTGCCATCACCGCGACAGGAACAACGACTTCCGTAACAGGTGGAACGATATTGATCAACGATCCGCCATTTACAGGAACCGGTTTAGCCTTTGCTTACAGCGGATCCACCAACAATGCAAACTGGACGGGCAATACCATTCAGTTTGGCGGAAGTACGGGAACGAATAGCAGCTCAGCCACCAATGGATTCAATGTAGACACTTACATTGGTACAGCAAACCTTCGTCTGGGTCATGTTATTATCAACGGCGGAGGTGGAGCAAGTCGATTTGTGTCCTCATCAGTGACTTCTACCAATGGTTTTCATATCGCAGGCAACCTAACCATCAATACCGGATCAGAGCTGAGAACAATTTCTGGTGGTAGCGATATATGGGTTGAAGGGAACGTTGTAAATGACGGAACGCTTACCATACTTGGAGTGTCTCCGAATGCAACGGCACTGAACTTTGCCTCTCGTCAAGGCGGCACTACGGTTGTCAACACAGTAGCTCAAACGGTAAGTGGCGCAGGTGTATTCCAAAACGCTACATCTGGGTCAACGGCGAAGTTTGCCGAATTGATCATTAACAACACGGGTGGTGTAACATTCAATATTGGCGAGGTAAGTGTATCAGAAACGGTCACCTTTACCGCAGGTGTTTTAAATGTGGGCATTGCCAATGACTTTGTTTTGGTGGGCTCCGCAACGCAAACACGAACAGGAGGATATCTCTTGCGCGACGCGACAGCAGCCGGCTTCATGAAACGCACCCACAGTACCACAGGCAGTTATACTTACCATATCGGCAATGGTGGTGTTTATGCACCAATCACGTTGAACTTTACGGTGAATCCTGTGTCGCGTCAAATGGGTGTTAGCGTTACCGATGCGACCCATCCCGATATGAACAATCCCGTTGCAGCAGTGGACTACCACAGCAAATATTGGCGCTTGTTTGAAAGTGGAGCAGGAGGAAACTACACCTTCACTGCGGCATTGACCTACAATTTGGCGGGCGATGTGAATGGAACAGAAAATAGCATACGTGTATCCGGCTGGAACGGCACAGTATGGACCGAATATGGTGCTGGAACTGTTGCTTCACCTGTCATAACATCGGCGTCCATAACACAAGCCACTGCCCCCACGCTAAATGATTTGGTATTGACGGGTCGTCGCAATCCAACGGTGATCTACACTTGGACGGGCGGTGCCAATACGACCAACTGGGCCGATGCAGCCAACTGGTCGCCAAATGGAGTGCCCGGAGTTGCAGACGCGGTATTGATCGATGCATCGGCGACATTCAACGTGAATTTGACCGACAGCCGCACCATCAATGCGCTGACGTTGAATGGCACAGGCGTAATGAACATAGCGGCAACGGGATCGCTCACCATCAATGGTGCGGTGACTTACGCCAATACAGCTACCGCCAACCTGGCTTGTGGAAGCACAGTGGCCTTTGCAAGCACAACAGCTACCACCATCCCAGCTTGGAGTTATGGCAACCTCACGATTTCAGGAGGAGCACGCACATGGACATCGGGCGCAACCACCAACATTTGCGGAAACTTGACAACCGGTGGAGTGGCAATGACGGTTACGGGAAGTACGGTTGCGTTCAACGGGACAGCAGCGCAAGCCATTACTGGTAACGCGACATTCGCGACATTGAACATCAGCAACACGAGTGCGACTGTTTCAACAGGATCGAATTTAACCGTGAACCTTGCCTTGAATGTCAACGCCAATGCAACATTGCACAACACAGCGGGTACACTGACCTTGGCTTCAGGATCGACTAATGCCATCAATGGCACCTACAGAAGAACAGGATCATTGACCCAATCCGGAGCAACAACAACTGTAGGAACAAGTGGTACTTATGATCACAATGCGAATGGTGGAGGATTGTTGACAGCTACGTGGTCGACGGGTTCTACTTGTCTGATCAGTGGAACCACAGCAAATGCTCCGGCATCAGGTTTAGGGCAAGCCTTCCATCACTTGACGTGGAATTGCCCATCGCAGACAAGTACCATTGGTTTGAGCGCTGCAATAACCACGGTTAACGGAAATTTGAGCTTTTTGAGCACGGGCAGTTCTGGCGCGACGCTCAACTTAACAGGAACAAATGCCTTCACCCTAAACGTTGGAGGTAATTTAGTGATCAGCGCAGCAAATGCGATCAATACCAAAGTGAATTTGACGAGCGGTGCGGGCGTGGCCAACATCAATTTGCTCGGCAACTTTGACTTGAGTGATACCGGAACAGGCGTCGCGGAATTGTCCAAGAATGGCTCAGGCGCAGGCACAATCAACTTCAGAAGAGTAGGAGCGCCATTGGCCTTTGCGCAGCAGAACTACACCCAAAATGGAGGAGTGATTGCCAATAACATTTCCTTTGTTGTTGGTGCTGCTGGCCCAACCTACTCCCTTTTGCAGTTGCAAACCGATGCCGCTTTGGGTTCATTTGCTGGCATGACAGTGACCTCAGGCAGTGCAATAGAGTTCCAAACGTTTGTGTTGACAGGACCCTCTTTTGTGTTGAACAACGGAGGTAATTTGATTACAGCAAACGTGAACGGTATTACCGCTTTGGGCAATGCTTCTGGCTCGGTGCAAACAACCACCACACGCACATTCAATGCATCATGCAATTACACCTTCAATGGTACATTGGCACAAGTAACCGGCAATGGCGTTCCAGCTACGGCCAACTACTTGGGCATTAGCAATGCAGCGGGAGTGAGTTTGTCCTCGCCGCTGACGTTGAACGCTCCAGGCGGATTGTTGTTCAACACAGGAACGCTTTCTTTGGGCAACAACAACCTGATTTTCGGAGCAGGTGTATCGGCTACCAACGCGGGTACAGGAAATTTTGTGGTGACCAACGGTACAGGACGATTGGGACATACCGTCGGCACCAGTGCAGCCACCTATAACTACCCTTTGGGCGATATTACCGGAACATCAGAATACAGTCCTGTATCGCTGAACTTCACAGCCAATAGTGCATCGCGGGTTGTGTTTATGGGGGTAACAGATGACACGCCCACGAACAATGGTTCGGTGACCGATTTCATTTCACGTTACTGGATGAGTTCGCTGAGCGATGCGACAGGCACCTACAGTTATTCCCCGTCGTTCACCTATTTGGCGGCAGATGTTAACGGTTCCACCACCAGCATGGTGGGCAATCGTTGGGGAGGTTTGACTTGGACAGAGCCGAACGCAACAGGAACTGCGGCTGCCAATACCATTACCTACAGCACGGCATTGGATCAAACCACAGGTAGTCTTGCAGCGACTGCGGACTGGACAGCGCGCAATAGCCGTTGCACCGGAACCCCAAGTGTAAGCACCTTAAGCTCAAGGGCGCCAGGACCGTTCTGTGACAACGCCAACACGACACTTTCTTTGACAACACCGCCATCGGCAACGGGCTTTACCTACCAATGGCAAAACTCTATATTGGGCACGCCCGGTACATTCTCCGACATGATTGGCGAAACGAATCCATCCATTTTGGCGACAGGAACCACAACGCTTTACTATCAGTTGATCGCCACATGTTCGTTCTCTGGACTGTCTGATACAACGGCAGTGTTAGCGGTGAATGTATTTCCATCCCCCACCATTGCAATTACGCCGTCTAGCGCAACCAGTTGTGGAGGTGCAGCGGTGAGCTTGGCCGCAACCGGAGGAGTGAGCTATGTGTGGTCGCCCAACTACAACATTTCATCGCTTGCAGGTTCATCGGTGAATGTTACACCATTGTTGAGTACGACCTACACTGTGATCGGTACGGATGCCAACGGTTGTATTTCGAGTGCCAATGCAGTGATATCGGCAGCTCCAGCTGTTCCAACCTTGACGGTGACCTCATCTGCTTCTCCTGCGTGTATCGGAAGCACAGTGACGTTGGGCGCTGGCACCATCAACCCCGTGACGATTTTGACCGAGTCGTTCAATGGAACAGCACCAGGTTGGACAACAACCAATAATACTACGGGCGGCGCAACACCAGCGGCGGCGGCATGGACGCAGCGCTCCAGCGGTTACAACTATGTGGATTCGGGCGCCGGAAGCACCACCTTTACGACATCGGATGCATCGGCGTTTTATTTGACCAATAGCGATGCGGCAGGAACAGGCGTATCGGCTCGAACCTTCTTGACCTCGCCAGCCTTCTCGTTGAGCGGTTACTCGGCGGCATCGTTGGCGTTGAATCATTATTACGAAGACAATGGTACTGCTTCGGACTCGGCGATCGTGCAGGTGTCCACCAACGGATTGACATGGACAAATGTTCAAAGTTATCAGTCCAATGTGGGCACAGAAACGGCCTTTGCAACATCGAACATCAGTTTGAATGCATATGTTGGACAAAACACGGTTTATGTTCGATTCTATTACAGAGCAGGATTCGATTGGTGGTGGGCTATCAATAGCGCAACCATTTCGGGGACCATGAACTATACGTATGCGTGGACTTCTACACCTGCCAACTTGAATAGTACTTTGGCGGCACCAACAGCCTTGGTTCCGACCTCATCGGTATTCAATGTTGTTGTAACCAATGCTTATGGATGTACCAATTCTGGATCCGTATCTGTAACAGGAGTTGCCTCGGCTGAGGCAAACGCTGGAGCAGATGCAAGTTCGTGTGGCGGGGGCAACTATACCTTCTCTGGCGCAGCGGCCGCCAACCAAACGGGCGTATTGTGGACCACTTCAGGTTTGGGAACATTGACCAATGCCAGCACATTGACACCAAGTTACACCCCCCACGTGAGCGAGGTGGGTGCTGCACCAGTAACATTTACCTTGACGGCGAATAGCACAGCACCATGCAGCAATGCAACAGACGCTGTGTCAATCACCTTCAATGCGTTGCAGAATTATTATCCTGACGGCGATGGCGACGGGTATGGCAGTGCGGCAAGTTTGCCAACACAAGGCTGTACGGCTCCTCTTGGATTTGTTGCCAACAATACCGATCAGTGCGATGCAGACATCGATATCAATCCTGGTACCGAGTGGTGGCTGGACGCGGATGGCGATGGTGTTGGTGGATACATATTCGATTACGGCAATGTGTTCTCGGGTTGTGCATATCCCAATCCGGATGGAGCTGGACCCGCTCAATTCATACCGTATTTCCCAGCGGCCAATGGCAATCAGGCGTACA
>CANHSF010000042.1 GCA_947463065.1 Flavobacteriales bacterium
ATGAGTAGACCCAATTCACAGGTGCGGCTCACCCAGTCGAAGTGATCGATTTTGATGTTGCCCACATGCCGATCGTTGGATGCGTCGCAAATGGCGAAAAACACCACGTCTTTGTTTTGGATTGCACGATCGACAAATTGCTCCAATTCAATCAAAGTGCTTGGGAACAATCCACTGGCCAGACCCCTTGTGGTCTCTTTATCGTTGAGCCAATTCAGATAATTTTGATTGACATCGCTTTTGGCAATGGCTCTCAAGTAGATTTTATCCCCTTCTAAGAAACGCATTATTTGCTGTGTTTTGAGTTGAGCAATTCCTGATGCTTGTCCATTTCATCTTGATTTTTGGTCAAGTTGTTTTGGTGCATGCGGTAGCGGTAAAGCGGCAGGATGATATTGTAAATATTGTATTTTTCTTGCCATCGCATGCGCAGATCCTCTTCTTCGCGGGCCCGGAAGGACTCGTCATAGAGCCCGATATTGTAGAGAAAATCTTTCCTAAACATGATGCCGCAGGCGATGGGTTGTTCATTGCTGTTGACGTGAGACAGGTGTTTGCCGCGTTCATCCACCAAGTAATAATCCACCGACACCGCATCCAGAGCATTGTTTTCTTCCAAAAATAGTTTTTGCACCCTCAGGGTATCGCGGTGCATGTAGTCGTCGGCGTCGAGAAAAATGATGAATTGCCCTTTGGCCTTTTTGATACCGAAATTGCGC
The DNA here is from genome assembly GCA_947463065.1 of Flavobacteriales bacterium. Classification (GTDB taxonomy): domain Bacteria; phylum Bacteroidota; class Bacteroidia; order Flavobacteriales_D; family Sanyastnellaceae; genus CANHSF01. The sequence continues at coordinate 720 of CANHSF010000042.1, forward strand.
GCGCCGGCCAATCCGAGATTTTGTTCCAAGTTGAAAACCCTGACTTGATTTTCATAATTGGACAAGACCTCTTGGGTGTGGTCGGTGCTGCAGTCGTTCACCACAATGACTTCATACAAATCCTTGGACAAGCTTTGATCCAAAGCACTGCGAATAGCGCGCTCAACGTATTGAGCATAGTTGTAGGTGGTGATAATCAAAGATACCATGGGCTGTAGAGAATTAGTCGTTGCCTTTGATTTTTCTTCTGTTTTTTACGCCTGTGTCGTCGGTATAGTAAGAGTTGCCGTACAAGTAGCTGCCGTAGGTATTGCCGTAGCCGTAGCCGTAACCATAGCCGTAACCGTAGCGGTACGCATACTTGCCGTAGTAGTATTTCCAACGCGCTTGTTTGATGTTGTTGAGGATGATGGACGCGTGATTGATGTTGTTTTGTCGCATCAGGTCTTCAATGTGTCGCACACCGGCTTTAGTGGCCTTTTCGGTATTCATGATGAATACACCGAGTTGCACTTTGTTCAACAGCACCAATGCATCGGAGATGAGCATGAGCGGCGGTGTATCGACGATGACATAATCATACATGCTCAAGAGTTCTTTCAGCAGAATATCTACTCTGCTGTTGAGCACCAATTCCGAGGCGTTGGGCGGAATGGGTCCTGCAGTGAGGGCGTCGAGGTTTTCGATTTGCGTGGTGAGGATGCTGTTTTTGAAATCGGATTTTCCAATCAGGAATGAGGAAATACCGCTGAGGTTTTCGAGGCCAAAGGTTTTGTGGACCTTGGGTTTGTGCATATCGAAGTCAACGAGAATGACTTTTTTGCTGGCTTTGGCGAGCACCGCGGCGAGGTTGGTTGCGGAGAAGGTTTTACCTTCACTGGGGTGTAGCGAAGTGACGAGCAAGATCTTAGAGCCTTCGCCGTGCAGCAGGTACTGCAGGTTGGTTCGGATGGAGCGGAATGCTTCGCTCACATTGCTTCTTGGATTGGTAGCAATCACAATGGGATCGATGTCGCTATCGAGATAATTGGGGATTCCACCGATGACAGAGATTTTGGTAAGGCTTTTCAGCTCCCTTGTATTTTCAATGCGCTCGAAGAAGATGGCGCGGATCAGTCCAATGATGAAGGAGATTCCGAGGCCAATACCCACAAATAGCCAGACAGTGCTTTTTTTGTCAGGTCCCACTACACCCAATGATCGCGCGTTTTCAATGATGCTGGTTTGCGGAATGATTGCAGCGCGAGCGATTGCCGTGTTGGCTTTTTTCTGCAAAAGGAAAGAGAACAGTTGTTCATTGACCGAGAGTTTTCGTTCAATGCTCAAGAGATCGCGTTCCGATTTGGGAATATTGGTCAACTTGGATTCGAGCGATCGGATTTCATTGTCGAGGTCGCGAATACGCGATTCAATAGCTTTTTTGGTGTCGGTGGTATAGCTCAGGATGCTGTTGCGAATGGCAGCAACGGTGCTGTCTACTTTTTGCACACGGCGGTCGAGGGGCGTCATGTCGATGAGCAATTCGGCGCGGCGTTGTTTTAGGCCGAAGAGCGTATTGACCAAGTCTTGGAGCGTTCCGTCCTCTTTGTCCAAATAGTTCATAGGTGGAATGGACGATCGATCGCGTTGCATCGTAAGATAGTACTCCAAAGACTCGATGGCCTCTTTTCTCAGGCCCAGCGTCCTTTTGTTGGTTTCGGTTTGGGTGAGGGCGTCAAAGGCCACTTGTTGTTCTTTGCCCAAATCCAAAATGTGCCGGGCATCCTTAAAGTTTTCGATGGCCCTTTCCAGCGAGTCGGTCATTTCGGTCAACTCATCAAGTTGTCGGTCAATATAACGTTCGGTATTGGTGTTGATGACGAATTCATTTTTCAGCGTGAAGTCGATGTAGACCTTGGCCAATGTGTCTAGAAATGTTTTTGCCTTGCTTTGTAATTCGCTGGACATGCGCAAGGCGAGAATACTTGTTTTTTCGACGTTTTCAATAACCAATTTACTTTTGTAACGGTTGATCAGATCGTCCAAGTGATGCACAGCAAATTGAAAGTCTTGCTCTTGTAGGATTTTTAGATTGACTTCGTCGACTTTTGGTTTGAGGTTGATTTGCAGCGAGAAATTGAGATCTTCGTTGAGTTTTCCAAAATCAAAAACCTGAGTAATTTTTTTGCCGTCCAACAGGTAACTGACCTCATATTGCTGCATGTTAAGCACTTTGAGTGAAAAGGGCTTATCGTGCAACTTGGGGTCCATGCGTCGCCAGTCGCAAATGATGTCGAGGTATTCAAAACGTTCGGTTTCTTCAATACGAAATCGGCCTACCAGGTAGAGGCTCATGGTAAAATCCACTTTTTGAAGCACTTTTTCCACCAAATCATAGGATTGCAAAACCCTTTTTTGGTTGGTGATATCTTGCATCAAGGAGTAGTAACCCAAGCCGCTGAGCATTTTGTTCTGGTAGTCGTATGTTTCAGAAGAACGAAGAAGGATCTCTGCTTTGGCACCGTAGATGTTGGGGATTTTGTAGGTAACGAAATTTGCCACGATCAATGCCGCGCCACAGAAAAGGACCATGTAGATCCAGTTTTTGCTGAAAAATTTTATAATGGGACGTAAATCGTCCGCTTCTAGGAAATTGCTTTTTTGCTCGGCCATAAGGTGTATAGTATGCCACTTCGTAAGGGTGACAAATATAGTCACAACTCAACACGATGGGTAGAGCCAAATTCGTTAGCGTGTTGTGAAAATTTTGCGGGCAGCTTGATCTATCTCTATATTTACGGCTTGAATTTAAAAACACATGGTTCCATGCGTAAACTGATAATTTGTTCTATGATCATGGCTGCATCATTGGCAGCGAACGATACCGTGGCACAACCGGGCCCACCAGCTGGTGGTTTGCCGCCATGTGGCGAGCCTTTTGGCCCTCCTTGTCCAATTGATGGTGTTAGCCTTTTGATTGCTGCGGGTGTTGCCTTGGGAGGCAAGAAGGCATACGATTTGAAAAAAGGAAACCGCGCCTAATTGCAATGAAGCCGTCATCGGCCTTGGGAGCTTCCCTTCGGTTTGTGCTGTGGGGCACCGTGCTTTACCTCAGTTGGTACTTTTTATATGAGTTGTATTTGAAGCCCTCAACCGCATTTGATGAGTGGCTCATCGATTCATTGGTGCGATCTTCAGAAGCGATTTTTGGGATGTTTGGTGTGGTTTTGACCGACTACACGGGTCTTGATTTGATCTATAAAAGCCACATTGGTTTGGCGGGTTCTTTGGGAGTAACAGTAGGCGCCCCGTGCGATGGTGCACCCCTCTTAGCCCTTTTTCTGAGTTTTGTTGGTGCTTTTCCAGGGCCTTGGCGTCACAAATGGTGGTTTATGCTTGCTGGTGTGCTGACCATTTACTTGTTCAATGCTTTGCGAATTATGGGTTTGGCGCTTATCGTGAGCTGGAACCCCGATTGGTTGGCATTTAATCATGACTATACATTTACTATAGCCATCTACGGTTATGTATTTGCCCTTTGGTGGTTGTGGATTACCAAGTTTGCCACAAAAACCGATGCAGCATGAGAAAGTGGCTCGTTCGCTTGGCTTGGGTCATGGCGGCGCTGATTGCTGGCGCTTGGCAAGAGAATTGGAAAATAGACATCAACTACATCTTGGATTTGCATGTGCATGTGCCCAATTATGAAGCATTGCCTGTTGATCAGCGCGCAGCCGCATTGAAGTCCAATCATGCGTACATGCCTTACGATTATTATTTCAACCACACCAACAATGGGTGGATACTGGCCTTGAGTATCGCACAATTGAAAAAGCTCAAATGGATCTTGACCGTTTTTTTTGTGTTGCTTTTTTTCTTCCTCAATAGGAGCATTCTCAGAACTTTCCCTGAAACAAAGCCATTCCTTCGTCATTTTGCCTGGGGGTATGCCATTGCATTTGTTTTGTCATTTGGCATCTACTTGATGGGTCGGTTGGTGGGCTTGGGCGATACAACCTATGCGGTAGCTCGCGAAGTGGTGGGCGGTCTTCAAAGCCTTATCCCAACCATGTTCGTATTGCCGATTGTCTTATTCCAACGCAAATTAGAAGAAACCTCATGATGACCTTTGAATTGAAAGCGCCAGCTGTCATGTCGCCCCAAAGTCGACTTTGGGTCTACCAATGCAATCGTTTGTTAAGCGAGCATGAAGTTGTGGAACTGCGAAGAGATATGGCTGCATTTATCGCACAATGGACCTCGCACGGAGCGCAAATGGATGCTACGGCAGAGGTGCTGCACAATTGTGTGGTGGTTGTCATTCTTGACGAGCATAAAGCAGGGGCATCGGGTTGTGGGATTGACAAGTCCGTTCAATTCATCCAACAATGGTCGGCTCCTAGAGAGGTGGACATGATGTCGCGGCAAACCGTCATTTACCGGGAGGCAGATGCGATCAAGCTAACAACGGTGCCACATTTTTGGGCCATGCGAAAGGCGGGGATTATCGACGATGATACGCAATTGATCGATCCCACCATTCAAAAATGGGGCGATTGGCCCGCACAAGGTTGGGTGTCGTTCAAAAATAGTTGGCACCAGATGATGTGGGGTCGATGATTTGAAAGACAACGAGTTAAACACATGAAAGCAGCTTAGCCTTCCGAGATGTGAATTTTTTTTTTTGAGAAAAGATTCGGAGAAACACATAAACAGCGTACCTTTCACCCGACTTTTGCGAAACCTATTATTGACTTAACGAAATTAACGCGTCTTCTCCGCACAGGAGAATCCCATTCGATTATATCCTTAATTGTATCGTTGAAAGCATAAATTTTCGCCACCAGGTGGGGGTTGAAAAAGTTGATGTGTAATTAATTTAGCCGTAATACTTTTTTAAAGTTCAAACCAAAACCAATTCAATTTGATGAAAACTTTTACTAGACTTTCAATGTTTTTGGCATTGGCCTTTGCATGGGTGATGCAGGTCAATGCGCAAAACACGTGTAGCGCTCCAGCGACGTTGGATTGTAACACGACAATTTTCGGAGGTACCACAGGTGTGGCCAACGACAATGCTACTTCGGGTGCGATTACTTGTAACACTACGGTGGGTACAGGTGGCCAACAGTGGTATGCATTTACGCCAAGTGGAGACGCTGATGTAACCATCACAACCAATGGAGCTGCTACTGACTTTGATACCAAGCTTCACGTATACGAAGGTTCATGCGGAGCATTGGCCTGCCTAGTGGGTAACGATGATAACGGAGGAGACATTACCTCTTTGGTTACTTTCACTGCTGTCGGAGGTACGACTTACCTCGTTCGTGTTGGTGGTTTTGCTGATTTCGAAGGCACCTACGAGTTGAGCACATCGTGCGCATTTGCAGCCGATGGTTGCACAGATTCTGCAGCTTGTAATTTTGATCCAGCGGCCACCAACGATGATGGCTCATGCTGCTTTGACAACTGTTTGACCCTCGAGATGTTCGATAGCTTCGGCGACGGTTGGAACGGTCATACCTTCCAATTGACCGATGCTGTGAGCGGGTCAGTAGTTGCATCAGCCACGATTGGTGCTGGCCCAGAAGGTGTTGCTACTTTCTGTGTTCCCGATGGATGCTACCTGATTACTTGGTTAGATGGTGCTTTCGATGATGAGGTGTCTTGGATTTTGACCGGTTCCGATGAAGGTGAGATTGGTGGTGGAGCAAACCCAACAGGTTTAGTGGCTTCGTTGAATCAGACTTGTATCTTGGGTTGTACAGATATGACTGCAACCAATTACAATCCTGCTGCTACAATCGATGACGGATCGTGCTTGGCATGTCCTGGTGGATCTGTGGTAATTGCAGGTAATTTGTTCGACTCATTCGGCGACGGTTGGAACGGTGCAAACATGATCATTACCAATACAACAACCAATACAATAGCTATTCAACAAACGTTCACTGCTGGTGCGTCTTTCTCTTTCTCAGAGTGTTTGTCAGCTGGCTGTTATGAAGTAACAGTAACCAATGGCAGTTTCCCTGGTGAGGTGTCTTGGGAGTTGTTGGATGCCAACGGCGATGTAATGTTCAGCGGCGGCGCTGGTGATACCTTTGGTTTCACTTGGGCTGGTCAAACCGGTTGTGTAATTCCTGGTTGTACAGATGCAGGTTGCAACAACTACAATCCATTTGCTACAGAAGATGACGGTTCTTGCGTTTGTCCTCCAGTCAACGACGATTGCGCTGATGCAGCAGCTATCGTTTGTGGTGTATCTGTAGAAGGTACAACAGAAAATGCCAACGTAGATGCAGAAGCATTTGATTGTGCAGGTACTACTGTAACTTCTCCAGGTGTATGGTATTTCTTCATCGGTGATGGTTCTCAAGTAAATTTGAGCACGTGTAACTCAGGCGCTGGCGATACAAAAATCCATGTGTTCTCAGGTTCATGCGGCAACTTGCAATGTGTTGCTTCTAACGACGACGGTTGCGCAGCAGGTTTCCTTTCTTCTGTGACATTTACCTCTCAGAACGGTATCGCTTACCGCGTATTCGTTTCTGAATTCGGTGTTGGACAGGGTATTCCTTTTACACTTGATATGACTTGTCTTGAATGCGATGACGTACCAGTGAACGACGATTGCGCCAATGCTTTGCCAATTCCTCAGGGTGTTGACTTCCCAGGTAGCCTTTGCTGCTCTAACCCAGACGGCGACATGGCAGAATGGGCTGGTTTCGGTACCGAATACGGTATTTGGTATGTAATCAATTCTGGCGATGCAGATGCGTTTAGCGTTGAGTTCTGGAACGGTCTTGGCGAAGGTGCCGATGCTGAAGATGGAACAGACGTTGGTATCGGTATCTTCAACGGTGTAGATGGCTGCGGTGATTTGATCCCAGTGATCGGAGGTGTAGGTTTTGACGGCACACCACTTGACGGTTTTGTATTCGATTCGTTCGAATTCGGTCTTACAATTACGCCCAACACCAACTACTATTTCTGCTTGACAACTTCTGACCCAATCAACTGCGGTAACTTCGTGTTGAACGTAACCTTGGCCTTTGCCGGTTGCACGGACGTTGCAGCCGACAACTACGATCCAGCGGCTACCATCGATGATGGTACTTGCGAATACACCACGGTTCCAGATAACGACTTGTGCGAAAATGCCGAAGTTATGGTATGTGGCACTACAGTATCGGGTTCAACTGCATTGTCTACCAATACAGGTGCGCCTAACGTTTGTCCAAATGGTGCTGGCGATGCTGGTGTTTGGTACACATTCGTAGGTGACGGTTCATTCGTTAACTTGAGCACTTGCGGTTCTACGATCGATAGCCGTATCATGGTAGTGTCTGCTGCTGCTTGCGGTGGTCCATACACATGCGTTGTATCTGAGGACGACGATGATACTGACGCAGGATGTGGTTTCTTCGATGGAGAAAATGCTGCTGTAGAATTCATCTCTGAAGTCGGCGTAACTTACTTCGTTTACATCACTGCAGGTGGTTTGGATACCAATGGCGATTTCGTGGACGATTTGTTCGACGGCGGATTCACATTGTCATTCGACTGCGCGCCAGTTGTGGAAGGTTGCACCGATGACTGTGCTTGCAACTTCAACCCTGATGCCAACGTGGCAGACAACTCTTGCGATTACTTCTCTTGTGTGGGTTGCGGTCCAGGTTCATTGGCTGTTCAAATGAATATGGAAGATTCTTTCGGCGACGGTTGGAACAACAACGAATATGAAATCACAGATCTTGACGGAAACGTTGTAGCAACTGGTGATTTGGACGGCGCTGCTTGTGGCGACGGTACAGATGCTGGTTTTGATGTATTCTGCTTGGAAGATGGCTGTTACAACATGACTGTTGGCGGTGGTTTCTTCCTTGCTGAGGTTTCTTGGACACTTGTTGACGCTGAAGGCAACGTAATCGCAGAAGGTGGTGCAGGTGCTGCTGGCAACGCTAGCTTCACCATCGGTACTGGTGTTTGTGGCTGTACCGATGCAGGTGCTTGTAACTACGATCCAGCTGCAACTAGCGACGACGGTTCTTGCGAATTCGAAACTTGCGTAGGTTGTACGGACAACACGGCTTGCAACTACGATGCTACAGCATTGATCGAAGGTACTTGCTGCTATGACAACTGTGTTACATTGTCTATGAGCGATAGCTTTGGCGACGGTTGGAACGGCAATACAGCCACCATCGTTGACAATCTTACTGGTACCATTGTAGGCACTGGAACGATTGCTGCTGGTGCATCTGCAACAGCTGAGTTCTGCCTTGAGCCAGGTTGCTACACCATCTCTGTTGGTGGTGGTACTTTCCCTCTTGAGGTATCATGGGTGTTGACTGGAGCCAATGGTGTTGTTACTGGTGGTGTTACCGCTGGTATCGATTTCACCGTAGGCGAAGGTGCTACATGTGAGCCTGGCTGTCTTGAGCCGCACGCTTGCAACTACAACCCAGATGCAGGTATCAGCGATTGCACATTGTGTGAATACACAAGCTGCACAGGCTGTACCTACGAGCAGGCTTCCAACTACGATGCTGCTGCAACAATCGACGACGGTTCTTGCGATATCCAAGCAGTTGACAACTGTCCTGGTGACTTCAACGGTGACAACATTGTTTCAGTTGCTGACTTGTTGGTATTCATCGACCTTTATGGTACAATTTGCGTAGACTAAGCAATTGCTTATAGAATACACAAAGGGGGAGCGTTGCTCCCCCTTTTTTTATTACTTTTGACGGCCGCTGTGGTCAACAGCAATTGTACACCTCACTCATGCAATGGGCGCAGGTGCTCCTAAGAAAATGAAGAAAATTCTCGGAATCTCTTGTTTTTACCATGATGCTGCTGCTGCTTTGGTGGTGGATGGAAGCATCGTTGCAGCGGCGCAAGAAGAGCGTTTCACCCGCGACAAACACACCCCCGATTTCCCTAAACAGGCCATTCGATATTGCTTGGACGAAGCCGGGTTGAGCATCGATGAGTTGGATGCTGTGGTCTTTTATGATAAGCCATTGCTCAAATTCGAGCGTTTGTTGCAAACCTATTATGCCTTTGCGCCCAAAGGGCTCGTGAGTTTCCTCAAGGCCATTCCCGTATGGATCAACGAAAAAATGTTTTTGAAAAAGATGATCCGTGAAGGTTTGCAGGAAGTGGAAGCCTATGACAAGAAAAGATTGAAGCTCTTGTTCCCCGAGCACCATCTTTCGCATGCGGCGAGCGCCTTTTATCCGTCCCCATTTGAACGTGCCGCCATACTCACTATCGATGGAGTGGGCGAGTGGTGCACGGCGTCGATCGGTTTGGGCCAGGGAAATGCAATCACATTGCTGCGCGAATTAGAGTTTCCGCATTCCGTGGGACTGTTGTACAGTGCGTTCACGTATTATTTAGGTTTTACAGTGAACAGTGGCGAGTATAAACTCATGGGATTGGCCCCTTATGGTCATCCAACGGCCACACAGACTGCGGATTTCGCGGATCGAATCAAGAAACATATCGTGGACATCAAGGCCGATGGATCCATTTGGCTGAATCAGGCGTATTTCAATTATGCTACCGGTTTGCGCATGGTAAACGAACCCAAATGGGAGGCTTTGTTTGGATTTCCGCGCCGTGAGGACGAAGCAGAGTTGCAACAGCATCATTGTAACCTTGCCCTTGCCATCCAACGGGTGACAGAAGAAATCGTAGAAAAAATGGCCATGGAGGCCAAGCGATTAACCAATGCGGATGCGCTTTGTTTGGCCGGCGGTGTGGCGCTCAATTGTGTGGCCAATGGCAAATTGCTTCGTTCGGGAATTTTCAAAGCGATTTATGTGCAACCCGCAGCGGGTGATGCAGGAGGAGCGCTGGGTGCAGCTTTGGCAGCACAACATATATATTTTGAGCAGCCGCGTGTTCTTGCTCAAGCCATGGATGCCATGAGCGGAAGTTATTTGGGTCCATCGTACGGAGACAAAGAAATTGAATTGCTCAATCGGCGCGTTCGTGCGGTTTTTTCGAAAAACACGGATTTCGCTGCACTCTGTGAGCAGGTGGCGGGACATTTAGCACAAGGCGCTGTGGTAGGCTGGTTTCAAGGCCGCATGGAATTTGGTCCAAGAGCTTTGGGCAACCGGAGTATTTTGGGCGATGCACGCAATCCAGAAATGCAAAAAAAATTGAACCTCAAAATCAAATATCGAGAAGGCTTCCGTCCGTTTGCTCCATCGGTTTTGGCTGAGGATGTGCAAGAATATTTTGAGCAAGACAGTCCATCGCCTTACATGCTGATGGTGGCTCCCGTATTGCCTTCTAGACGGAGCAATCTGCCATCGGATTTTCATGATCAACCGCTTTGGGATAAATTGTACACCACGCGCAGTGATGTGCAATCCATTACACATTTGGATTTTTCAGCACGCATTCAAACGGTGCACAAGGAAACCAATCCACGGTACCATGCATTGATCTCGGCATTCAAACAACAAACAGGATATGGACTAGTGGTCAATACCAGCTTCAATGTGCGCGGCGAACCCATCGTTTGCACTCCGCATGACGCTTACCGCTGCTTCATGAGCACAGATATGGACGTGCTGGTGATCAACGATTACATATACCTCAAAACCCAACAACCGGACTGGTCCAACAAGGACAAGTGGATGGTGAAATTTAAAAAGGATTAAGACAATGGATTTTTTAAAAGACCTGTGGATGTTTATGCGTGAGCGCAAAAAGTTTTGGTTGGCACCCTTGATTTTGATTTTGCTCATTTTGGGATTGGTCATTGTTTTTGGTGGAGGAAGCGCCATCGCACCTTTCATTTATACCTTGTTCTAAAGTATGAAGGCACAACGCTCCAATCCAGCACAAACGGTATTGACCATCACCATTGGCTTTTTGGTGATGTATCTGATTTGGCACCGCCAATGGATGCTCAGCACCGCTGTCATTGTAGGACTTGTGGGCGTGTTGAGCACCTATTTGAGCCAAAAAATCGATTGGTTTTGGATGCAATTGACCAAGGTGCTGGCGTTGATCATGCCCAACGTTTTACTCACCATAGTGTTTTATGTGTTTTTATTTCCATTTGCGCTTTTGTCACGAATATTTGGAGCGGCGGATGCTTTGCGACTGAAGAATACAAGCGAATCCGTATATCGCGTCTCTGAAAAAAAATATACACCGCAATCCATGGAGCATCCATGGTAGTAGGGTATTGCAGGAAATCACATGAATGAATTGACATTTTTATTTCTATTGGTTGGGGCCATTTTTATGGGGTCGGGTTGGATTTTGCAGCGCTTCCCACCCAAAGCGAACAACCCGTGGTACGGTTACCGCACCGCAGCAAGTCGCCAATCGCCCGAGGCGTGGACCTTTGCGCAACAGTATGCCGCGCGGATGATGCAACGTTTGGGTGTGGCATATGTGGTAGGGGCGGCACTCGCTTTATCCTTTCCAACACAGGCGCAATGGACCATCCCCCTTGGTCTTGTGGTGTTTGTGATCGCTTTGGTGGCTGTGCTCATCCACATTGAACGCACGGTGCGCAAGCAATTTCCACAATAAATTTTCCGCACCATTCCGCGGTCAACTCCGTTGTTGGAGCTTGCTTTTATACGTACTTTTGAGGGCATCACACGCATGAACCAAGATCAAATCAACTCGTACTTGCAGCGTCTGTGGCCCATTTGCCGCAGCCTCACCGGCAATGGTGTACGCGAAACGCTGCACATTCTCAACGAAATACTGCCCCTCACCATCCACGAGATTCCTTCGGGGACAGCGGTTTTGGACTGGACCATACCCGATGAGTGGAATATTCGCAAGGCACAATTGGTCAACCCCAACGGTGAGGTCATTGCCGATATGGCGATCAACAATTTACATGTCGTCAATTACAGCGAACCCGTTCAAGGCGAATTCACCTACGAGCAATTGCAAGGGCATATTTACACCTTGGAAGAACAACCTGAGGTCATTCCCTACATCACCTCGTATTACCGCAGGCATTGGGGATTTTGTTTGTCCCATCACGTATGGTCGCAGCAACCGCGTGAAGGCATGTATCGCGTACTCATCGACTCGGATTTGGCGCCAGGCCATTTGACCTATGGCGAATGTGTGTTGCCCGGTGAAAGCGATGAAGAAATCTTGATTTCGACCTATGTGTGCCATCCGAGTATGGCCAACAATGAGCTCAGCGGACCCATTGTAACAGCGGGATTGTATACCCGTTTGGCGGCATTGCAAAATCGTCGGTTTACCTATCGTTTTTTATTTGCACCAGAAACCATTGGCGTGATTGCTTTTCTGGCCAAAGAAGGCATGCGGCTCAAGGAGAAAATGGTGGCCGGGTATGTGGCTACAACATGCGGCGATCGTGGTCCATTGACGTACAAACTTTCCAAACGCGGCGATACCCTCGCTGATCGTGCCGCGATGCATGTTCTGCACTTTAGTGAGAAACAGCACCGCGTTATTCCCTTTACAGTGGGCGGAAGCGATGAGCGCCAATATTGTTCGCCGGGTTATAATTTGCCCGTCGGATCCATCATGCGCACGCCTTATCAGCAGTACAAGGAATACCATACCTCGGCCGATGATTTGAGTTTTGTCGATGCTGCGAGTTTGGAAGATACCATCCAAACCTATTTTGAGGTGATGCAAGCCATCGAGATGAATCAAACGTATTGGTGTGTGGTGCAATACGGCGAGCCACAAATGGGACGTCGTGGATTGTATCCAGCATCGAATGCGCCCAATGTGGACCGCCATTACATCCATCGATTGATGCATTTTTTGTCGTTCTCCGATGGCTCCATGGATCTTTTGGAAATTGCCGCGCGCCGCAATGAGTCGATCTTACTGTATCAGCCCATTGTTGAAGCGTGTTTGAAAGCAGGTGTTGTTCAAATTGCAAAGTCCTAGAAGATGGCCGATAACGGAGTGAAATATGTTCCCTTTTCCGAGCTCAACGCGCTGGTGGTAAATAAACTGAATGATCATTCGGTATATACCATTGGTTCGTTTTCTTTCCTCAAGGTCTTCGAACATGCGCTGACGTATGCGGCACTCAACAACACCAAAAAACTCCTTCCCAATACCTTGCTCAAGCCCTTGTGGTATCAGCGGTTTCGAGCTAAAGTGAAGTATTGGAAAAATCGGTCAAATCAACGGCATCAACCGCTGAAGCGCATCGTTTGTATAGATCCAGTGCGCTTGACCACCGATGCAGAGGGCAAGAAACGCTCGATTTACATGGATCGCATCATCGGCGAAATACCACGCGAGCAGCTGAGCATTATACAAAAAAAGCACGAGCCGCTCGTGGATGCCGATTATGTACTCAACGCATTTCCGCGGGTGTACGCGCGCATGGACGATCGAGAGATTGACGTATTACGCAGCTTACAACAGGCGTGGTTAAATGCTGCGCGGTCTGGAGTATTTTCAACCTTGGAGTTGAATCACATTGAGTCAGCGTTGTTTATTTTTTGGGAAGATTTTCGATTTTATTATCACATGTTCTACGGCCAACCTGTAGAAAAGCTAGTGTTTATTTGTCATTACCACAACGAGGGCATGATTGCCGCTTGCCGGTTATTGGGCATCGAGACCATTGAATTGCAGCACGGATTGATTGCTGCCAATGATTTGTATTATGTGTACGATGCCCAGTTCAAGCCGATCATGCCATTGGCCTTTTTTCCCGACCGACTGTGGGTGTATGGCCCTTATTGGAAACGCGTATTGTCGCGGGGCTCAGAATTTCGCGAAAGTCAAGTGGAAGTAGCGGGCGATTATTTGAGTCGCAAGCCATCGGTGACCTTATCAGCGCTGGCCAAGGAGAATATGATTTTGGTGTGTGCACAAAAACTCATGCACGAAGATTACTTGAGGTACCTCGAGCGATTGGCACAATATGTTGCGGAGTATCCCGGTTGGCGATTGGTGGTGAAAATGCATCCCTTGGAACCACGCAAGGAATTGTACCAAGCAGTGCGGCAATGGGGTTTTGAGCTGGTGGATATGGAATACACGTTGGATGAATTGTTGCAGCGTGCGCGCATACAAATCAGTATATACAGCACTACCTTTTTTGACGCCATAGGTTTTGACGTGGTGAACTATGCGTTGCAGCACTATGGCAATTACCAAGACTATGCGGCTGACATCATACGCGAGGCTGTTGCATGGCCTTTGACGGTGGATCAGAATCCCATAGCGCATTATTTGCAGGATCAGGGTAATCGGTATGCGATGGAACGCGAAGAAATATATGCCCCCCTAAATAGCGCACACGTACGCGCGGTCCTTGGTGTATAAGTCGAAGATTTTTAATTGGGGCATGTGAGTCAAATCAAAAACCGAGTGTTTGTTCGGTTAAACCAAAGTGGTTTTGGTCAATATATACCTTTGAGTTTTTAAGAGATCATTTTCTATATTTTTAAAGTGAAAGAAGGGAACACAGCTTGTGGTGTGCACGGGAGGCTTTGGTCTTTTCGCAACCGGTGGAGAATATATGTTGAATGATTATTCGGTTCAGTTTTTAAACATCCTGTTCATCAAAGGCAGCAAACAAAATGCGATTGATAAAGGCGGCAGCGGGTCGCGTGCTTTCCCAATGCCCCATGTGACCGATGCCGTGTTCGACGTGCACCAATGCGCCAGGCAGTGCCTCAACCTCTTCTAACGCCGTGCGCAAAGGAATCGATGGATCGTGTTGGCCCAAATAATAATACAGCGGAAAGGACCGATCGCGCATGGCCTCCAAGCCGTCTGGTCGTTCGATCATGACCCGTTGGCATTCGTCGATCACCTCTGGTGCCAAGGTGCTGGCAAAAGCAATTTGTGCAGTTATTTTTTGTGACAAAGCGCCCCGCAGATCTTCGGCAAATTGATTGGTGATCATCGTTCGCACATACAAGGTCAAATCACTGTATGCAGCCTGAATGGCGCGTTTACGTTGCTCGATTTTATCGGCATCATCCGCCTTGCACTTGGAGTGAAAAAGACACAAACCCTTGATTTTGCCGGGCAATTGATGAATAAGATGACTGGCGATGTAACCGCCCATGCTGTGACCGATGATAAATACTTCGTCATGGGGTTGTACATCGACTTGCTTCATAAGAGCAGCACAATAATCCGATGTAGCATGCGATCCGAGCAGAGGTACATCGCTGTGGTGTCCGGGCAAATGAGGGGTGTGAATGATGAAATCCTTTTTGGAGATCAACCTCAACATATCGTCCCACATTCGGTGATTTTCCAAAAACCCGTGGAGCAGAATCAAGTGCTTTTTGACCATAGGAGCATTATGCGTTTTCGGCAATGACTTCCTCTACGATATCCGGCATTTTGGCCTTCAGAAGATTTTCAATGCCGCCTTTGAGCGTTGCTGTCGATGAGGGACAGCCGCTGCACGAACCTTTGAGCTGCACATAAACCTTTTTGTCGTTGTAAGCCATGAAGTCAATAGCGCCACCATCTTGCTCTACGGCAGGCCGCACAAATTCATCCAACAAGTGGCGAATGACATCATCGTATTCCGTCGGCTCAAAGTTGGAGTAGTCGACTTGTGATTTGGATGCCGAGGTTGTTTCACCTTCGGGCAGGGCTTCAGGAGTGCGATTGAGCAGGTGGGCGGGCACTGCAGTCACGGTCACGGGATTATCCATCAGCCATTCACGGATGTAGTCGCGCAATTGCTGCACAATCATTTCCCAACCCAACGATTCATCTTTGAGAACAGTGACGTAGTTGCCGCTGATAAAAACGGATTTGACCATCGGAAAATTGAACAATTCCTCGGCCAAAAGGGACGAACCGCGCGCCTCCATTTTGGTGCGGTACTCCACTTGCAAACCGCCAGTGATGAGCGGTCGATCGGCTACAAATTTCATTGCAGCAGGATTGGGGGTCATTTCAGCGTACAGCGCTGTCGGGATGCGTTTTGGTGTGTCCATAAATCAAATTGTTGGCAAAAATAACCCATTTTCGGGGAGGAATGTTCGATTATATGATGGTTTTGAAGGGCAATTTGACGGATGATGCACCGCGAGCCATTCTTTGCAGTGCAAGCAGAAGCGCAGTAGGATCGCTGCGCTTTTTTCACCGCAAAGTCACAGAGGCGCAGAGACATGTTGGGATGAAATTAGAGGCGCAATAGAGATGCAATTTAGCGTTCCAATCGCATCTCTGCTTGCATTCCAATAAGCCTCTGCGTCTCTGCGCCTTTGCGGTTGAAGCTGAGCGAAGCGAATGGAACAAAATGTCGCCCCGCTGGGGCTAGCAAAAGGTCGCCCTTACAGGGCTTGGATAATACCGTGCTGTTTTCCTATTGCATCTTTGCCGGCATTCCAATAAGTCTCTGCGCCTCTGCGCCCTTTAGTTTGCAAATGACTACATTTATCATTAATCATACTTCCACAAGAAACAAGGGGAATCGGTTTGCGCCAGAGGTTTTAAGGCCTATGCAGAGATTTTGACCCTTGTTTCTTTGAGTG
>CANHSF010000043.1 GCA_947463065.1 Flavobacteriales bacterium
GCTACAACGGCACCGGCCAAAGATTACAAGACTTTGCAGAATGTATTCAAACTATTGTTGGATCACGAAACACACGTGACAGCAGAGATCAATGGCGTGGTAGATGTTTGTCTAAAAGAAAAGGACTACACCACACACAATTTCATGCAGTGGTACGTGAGCGAGCAAATCGAAGAAGAATCGTTGGCGCGCACGTTGAACGACAAACTCAAGCTGGTGGGCAACGACAACGGCGCGTTGTACATGTTTGACCGCGACTTGGCCGCTTCGATTCCCGCAGCAGCTGCTGGTGAGGCTCAATAGTTGAGAAGCTGCGGCCATACGCCAATTGAATGACTTGAACATTCAAAGATTCAACCCGGATTTTGCAGATGAGATTCTACTGCAAAACCCGGGTTTATTAATAAATTTTCGGATGGTACTGAAAATAAGAAACGGCTTTATCCACGTCCATACCAATCGTACCTATTTCTTTACCGAAACAAATGACCTTTATGACCTCATTTTTTGCCATTGGGATAGAACGATTTTTGATCCACTGCATCCTCCAATTTATCCTGAATGAATTCACGAAAAGAAGCCAACTCATCGAAATATTGAAGAATGAGAAGCAAGGTATCTATGGTAAAATTATTACCATGTTCTATGTTTTGAATCGTTAATCGGGATAGATTCAAACGATCCGCAAGTTCGATCTGGGTTACTTTTCGGTTGGTTCGCATTTTCTTGACCCATAGCCCAACTTCTTTTTTGATGTCATGAATTCGAATCGGAGTGAAGTCCATAAAAAAAACCCGTTGAACAACGGGTTTTTTTATTTGTAAGTAAATAGATAGATTAACCGTTCAAAGCTTCTGCACCGGCCACAATCTCCAAGATTTCTCCAGTGATGGCCGCTTGACGTGCTTTGTTATAATTCAATTTCAATTCTTTGACCAATTCACCAGCGTTATCGGTGGCTTTGTGCATCGCAGTCATACGCGCAGCATGCTCTGCTGCATTGCTGTCCAACAATGCTTTGAACAACTGAACGCGCAATGAACGTGGAATCAAATCTTCGAGAATTTTTGTCTTCTCCGGCTCATAAATGTACTCCACCGAACTGGCAGAAGCCTTGTCGTTTTGAGCGACCACCGGCAACATTTGTTCGTTCACCACAACTTGTGTACCCGCGTTCTTAAACTTGTTGTACACTAGAATGACTTTGTCGAATTTTCCAGCGGCAAATGCACCCATGATTTTGTCTGCAATGGCGGAGGATTGATCGAACGTCAATTGATCAAATATGGCATAGGGTGCATCACCAAACTCACCGGTGTAGTGGTTGTTGGCCTTTTTGTAAACGTCAAACGCCTTTTTCCCCAAAGACAACACACTGATTTGAGCACCTTTGGATTGGTTCAACACATTGGCACGGATCTCTTTGATCACGTTGTTGTTGAAACCACCGCACAAACCACGGTTGGACGTAATGGCCACAACCAACACATTCTTAACATCGCGCTCTTGGCTGTAAACTCCTTCATTGCCGTCCAATGTGGCGCTCACATTGGAAAGAATTTCTTGAAGTTTTTCTGCATAGGGACGCATTCTGGTGATCGCATCTTGGGCTCTTTTCAACTTTGCAGCACTCACCATTTTCATGGCAGAAGTGATCTGCATCGTGCTGTTTACCGATGCGATTCTGATGCGTATTTCCTTCAGATTGGCCATATCCTAAGCGGTTATCCTGTGGTATTAATATTTAGCAGAAATGTCAGCTGCAACTTTTTCGATCACGCTGGTGATGCTGTCGTCGATCTTACCGGCTTTCAAATCCTTCAATACACCGGCATGGCTGTTTTCCAACACCATCAACAATTCCTCTTCAGCCTTCTTGATGTCTTGTACGGGAACTTTCGAGAACAAACCTTTTGTACCGCAGTAGATGATCGCAACTTGCTTTTCCACTGACATCGGCTCATTTTGTTTTTGTTTCAAAATTTCCACGTTGCGCTTACCGCGTTCCAAAACGAATTTGGTCACATCGTCCAAGTCCGAACCGAACTTTGCAAACGCTTCCAATTCGCGGTATTGCGCTTGGTCGAGCTTCAAGGTACCGGCTACTTTCTTCATCGACTTGATTTGTGCCGAACCACCCACGCGGCTTACGCTAATACCCACGTTGATCGCAGGACGCACACCGGCGTTGAAGAGGTTCGATTCCAAGAAAATCTGGCCATCGGTAATCGAAATCACGTTGGTTGGGATGTACGCAGAAACGTCACCCGCTTGTGTTTCGATGATCGGTAGTGCGGTCAAAGAACCACCACCTTTTACTTTATCTTTCAATGAAGCAGGAAGATCGTTCATCTTCTCAGCAACACTTTGCGTTTCGTTGACTTTAGCAGCTCTTTCTAGCAAGCGGCTGTGCAAATAGAACACGTCACCAGGGTAAGCTTCGCGTCCGGGTGGGCGACGAAGAAGAAGTGACACCTCGCGATACGCCACCGCTTGTTTCGACAAATCATCATAAACAATCAAGGCTGGACGACCAGTATCGCGGAAATACTCACCGATTGCGCAACCTGCGAACGGTGCGTAGAATTGAAGTGGCGCTGGATCAGAAGCTGTTGCAGCTACTACACAGGTGTAGGCCATGGCACCGTTGTCTTCCAAGTTCTTCACGATAGAAGCTACCGTAGAACCCTTTTGACCGATAGCCACATAGATACAGAACACCGGCTCACCAGCTTCGTAGAATTCGCGCTGGTTGATGATGGTATCGATGGCCACAGTGGTTTTACCAGTTTGACGGTCACCGATGATCAACTCACGTTGACCACGACCGATTGGAATCATCGCGTCAATCGCTTTGATACCGGTTTGAAGCGGCTCTTTTACAGGCTGACGGTAGATTACACCAGGCGCCTTACGCTCCAAAGGCATTTCGTAGGTAGCGCCTTGAATAGGGCCTTTACCATCGATGGGTTCACCGAGGGTATTTACTACACGCCCCAACATGCCTTCACCCACACGGATGGAAGCGATGCGATTCAAGCGTTTCACACTGGAGCCTTCATGCAATTCACCGGCAGGACCGAGAAGTACCGCACCGACGTTGTCCTCTTCGAGGTTCAAAGCGATCCCTTGAACACCGTTTTCGAACTCGATCAACTCACCGTACTGCACGTTTTTCATGCCGTAGATACGGGCAATACCATCCCCCACTTGGAGTACGGTGCCCACTTCTTGCAATTCTGCTTCTGTTTTGAAACCGGCCAACTGCTCGCGCAAAATGGCTGATATTTCTGCAGGTTTTACTTCTGCCATGTGTTTAAGTTGTGTTTTCTAACGTTTGTATAAGGCCAATGGGGCCTAAACTAAATTCATTAAATCTCTGCCACGTAAAGGTTCTCCGAGAACTCGCGCTTGAGCGATTTCAACTTCCCCGATACGCTGTGGTCGATCAATTGGTCGCCCACGCGCAATACGAATCCACCGATCAATTCCGGCTCAACAACCTCATCGATTTCGATGGAACCACCGGCCAAGCTTTTTGCCTGTGCGATGATCTTGTCGCGTGTAGCGCCATCCAAGGCGACCGCCGTTTTCACGTAAGCCACCGTAATGCCCTTCATGCTCTTGTATTGAGCGATGAACGAGTGAGCGATGTCCGCCAAAAACGATTCACGGCCCTTGCTCACCAAAAGCTGGATGAAGCCGTCCGTTACCTTATTCAATTGGGTAAACACCGCCTTCAAGATGGCCGATTTTTTGTCCGAATTGACCACAGGACTCTTCAATAGCAATTCGAGATCTTTGCTTCCCCCGATGCTAGCTGCAACCAACTGCATATCGGCATACACTGCCTCCAATTGATTTTGTTCAACGCTCAGGTCGAGCAAAGCCTTGGCATACCGGGATGGAAATCTTACTCCTTGCATATCGATTAATTTTTGCTGATGTCTGAAAGGAGTTTATTGTTCAGAGCACTTTGCTTGTCGGCGTCTGAAAGCTTTTCGCGCAATACATTCTCGGCCACATCGATGGACAAGTTGGCCACGTAGTTTTTCAACTCCGTGATGGCTGCCTTCTTTTGGTTTTCGATTTCCAAACGAGCAGACTCCAACAAACGAGCACTTTCTTCTTGCGCTTTGTTCTTGGCTTCGGAAACAATAGCATCCTTCATGGACTTGGCCTCACGCAGGATCACGTCGCGCTCCTCGCGTGCTTCACGCAAGAGGGCCTCGTTACCCGCTTTCAATTTGGCCATCTCCTTTTTGGCATTCTCCGCTTCATTCAAGGCATTTTCGATACCCTGTGCGCGCTCTTCCAAGGCCTTCAAGATGGAAGACCAAGCGAATTTCTTCAATAAAAAGAACACGATGAGGAAGGCTGTTCCGGTCCAGAACACAATACCCCAATCAACGCCCAATAACGCTTTCATGTGATGTTGAATTAATATGTAAAAATCATGTCCCCGAATGGTCATTCGGGACGTGAGCTCTCAACTGAAAACTCAAAATAGCTTATAGCGCAACAAGCAAGCAAACGATCACTGCGAAAAGCGCAACACCTTCTACAAGGGCCGCTGCAACGATCATGTTTGAACGCAAGTCACCAGCAGCTTCTGGCTGACGAGCCATAGCGTCCATGGCATGGCTACCGATTAAACCTACACCGATACCTGCACCAATTGCAGCCAAACCGGCACCAATTCCAGCCAAACCTTTGTTAGCTACTTCCTGCATGATTACTGTCAACAATTCCATTTTATGTATAATTTAAATTAGTTGCTATGATTGATTAATGATGTTCTTCGTGATGATGCTCTTGTGTGGCATCTCCAAAATAGAGTGCTGCCAACAAGGTGAAGACGTATGCTTGTAAGAAAGCCACAAGCAATTCGAGGAAATACATGAAGACCAAGAAAGCTGTCGCAAAAATACCCACGCCCATACCCACTGCTTCGCTTTTGGCGCCGAAAATGAAAATCAACGAGGTGAACGCCAAAATCACAATATGACCGGCATTGATATTGGCCGTGAGACGGATCATCAATACCGCTGGCTTAATGAACAAACTGGCCACTTCGATCGGAACCAAAATGATTTTTACAAACAAAGGCACACCGGGAGGCCAAAAAATGTGGCCCCAGTAATGTGCATTTCCTTTGACACTGGTGATCACAAAAACCAAGGTAGCCAATACCAAGGTGATGCTCAAGGTACCCGTTACATTGAAACCGCCCAGCGGAATCAATCCGAGCATGTTACACATCCATATAAAAAAGAAAACCGTCAATAAGAATGGCAAAAAGATCAACGCCTTTTTCTTGCCCAACGCAGGCACTGCCACTTCCTCTTTGATGAAAAGAATGAGCGGTTCAACTGCATTTTGTAAGCCTTTTGGAGCTTGACCTGGACGGCGGTTGTAGGCTTTGGCCACCGAAATGAATACCCAAAGCATCAAACCCATGATGATCAACATGCCCAAGATGCTTTTGGTGATCGAGAAATCAATCAAAGTGCCGTGGGCTTCGTGCGTGTCGGCGTGGTGAGCACCGTGCGCTGCCACTGCGGTGTGTTGGGCAACTTGGTTGGTATCGGCAGATAAACCTGTAGAGTCCGATGCCGCCGGTTGCACAGCGTGGTCGTGATGCTCCGGTGTCAAACGGATTTTCTCGTCGTGGTGCAAATAGTACGTGTGGCCAGTAGATGCGCTGGTGTAGGGAACAGTCTCGTGATCAGGACCCCAAAAGCGGGAAGACATGAACACATCCAAACCGTGGTCGGTATAGAGAATCACCGGCAAAGGGATGGACACATGGCCAAACAAGTGAATGGAGTGTGCGTCCTGCAAGTGATGAGCGATCATCTCGCCTGCATTGAATACTTTGTCCTCACTCGAAGAAGAAGCGTTGGCGTTCAAAAAACCGAAAACCAACAGAATCGACGACAACATGCGTGTGGCCGAAAAGGCTTGAGATGGGATGCTATTCAATTTGATTTTCATGCAGTATTTGCCTCTAAAAATGCGCGGCAAAAGTAAGCATGCTTTCCCCTTCTAAGAAGGATGTTTTGATTTTTTTTTTGCACTTTTCGCAAAGCCTTGTCCCCACTGCTTTAGGGAGCGAAAAGCCAGGGTCAAAAACGGTTCAAATCCCTTCACGAAGCCGAAGCGGGGTTGCCTTTTTCTCCCGTTGTAAAGGGCAACAACATGGCAATGGTATAGGTGATGTAGATGGCAAAGACCGACAAGGCCACTGCTACTTTCTGCGATCGGTCGATGTAGAGGTAAGTACCCAAAAACGCCATGGTCAATAGCATTTTCACCGCCGTGGCCGCCATCATGGCCGTAGGAAAGCGTTTGGGGTGAATGCGCCAAGCGTTGGACATATAGGTAAACAAAAGCAGTGTCAGCAAGGCATACCCACCAATCGCAATCGGAATAACTTTGGGCAATACCAGTACCTGAGCGGTTTTGAGTGAGCCATAGGTCAACATGAGTAGTCCAAAGGCCAGGGCTAAGAGCAGATAAAAGCGTTTTTTCATTTGGATTTTAGTCGATTGAGGTCGCGGATCACATTGTACATGGCAACGATGACAGCCAAAAGTGCCAGCGATAGCGTAAACCAGGGTTTTGTTGTCGAGAGCCTGCGGTCCAGCCACCGTCCCAGCCAGATTCCGCCGCCAATGGTAATGCCCATTTGTACGGCCATCCCACTAAAGCGCAAAATCGCATTAGTATTGCCCGGCGGCTTCGCGTTGGACATTTTCATGGTCTTTGCGCAATTCCTTGACCTTTGCACCCATATTGCAGGCACCGGTAAAGGTCGCGCCCGGCTCTATGGCCAATTTGTCGGTAAAGATGTCGCCTTCCACCTTGGCCGCTCCTTTTAGGCTGAGCAATTGCTGCACCATGAGTTTGCCCACCACAAGCCCCTCGATCTCGGCATTTTGGCAATTGACGTTGCCTTCGATCTTGCCTGCTGGACCAACGACCAACCGGCCCTTGGTGCTCAATTCTCCTTTGAAATACCCATCTATACGGATATTGCTTTCGCATTTGATCTCGCCTTCGATGGACGTACCTTCCACAATGCGGTTGATTGCCATATCCGAGATGACTTCGTTGTTTCTTGCCATGGACTTGCCGTTTTTGTTGAACATGCGGAGATGTCGTTATTTCATGTAATGCTCCAGATAAAAGGCCATATAGCCTTCCAAATCCTTTGTTTTGAACAAAGCTATGTAATTCTGCTTAGAAATCAGGAACAAATGTGTCGCTTTTCCATTGATATCGGTGAGCTTGGTTCCGTCCGACTCAAATGCAGAGGTGTACGCATTGGCATCATCCAATATTTTGAACGATTTGATGAGGATCAAATGGTTGTCTTTGTTGAGCAAATTGTTGGTGACCTTGAGTTGCGATGAGGTAAACATCGTACCGTTGAAGTCGGTTACGGCCGCCTTGGACTTATTGATGTCGGTACCGGCCACGGGCAACACAACAGCAAAATAATGCTCCGCATCGGGATCAAACTTAAAGGGCGATGCCGTGTCCGAAGGTTTGGCGTTGGGGTCTTCGGTAGCACCGCCATCGTTGGGTTTGGCTCCGGGATCTTCGGTGCCGTTGGGATTTGGTGTACCGTTTTGAGGCTGCTCTTCTCCACCGGGTTTGGCTGGAGGTTCAACCATAGCACGCAACAATTCATTGGCGCGCTTGCCCTCATCGGTGCCGCCGCATGTGGCCGCCAAAGCGTTCAATTCGCGCTGATAATTTTCTTTGATCCCATACGGAGCATCGGAATATCCCACGCATACAGCGCGCAAGAGTTTGTATTTGCACAACAAGGTGTTTTCGGGCTGGGTCGAAATGATCGTATCGCACGCCAACTTCGCCGTCACATAATTGCGCGAAGCGTACATGGTATACACCTGTTGGTATTTGGCATTTTCTTCCTTTTTCTTGACGTCTTGGACATCCAAATATTCGGGATTGTCAACCAGCATGGCCCAATCTGTTCCAGGGTACTTGCTCTTGATCTCATCGCCCCAGTGTTTGGAGTTGCATGTTCCACAAAACGGATTTTTCTTATACCCCTTTTGTTGCTCCTTGAACAACCATGTTCGAAACAACTGGTAATAGGCGGTTGGATGAAATGCACTCTCCTCCAGATTGGCGATCAATTGCTCCCACGAATTGATGGCGTTGTCCTCGTCCTCCAGCTTCTCTTTGTAAATGACACCCGCGTTGTAGTAGCCCTCTGCTGCGTCCTTGAGCATGGTCTCCAACTTTGCAGCATCGTCACATGGCAAATCCGCCAACAATTCCTCCTTGGAAGCGGTGGCATAAGGATCTTCTACTGGCGCATTGGGGTCGGTCACCTCTGGGGCCACCGTGATTTCTTCTTCACCTGGCCCAAAGTTCTGTGCCAACTTGCTTTGTAGACGCCAATTGTCCTTCAACGGGCGGCCACCCCAATAGTCGTCAAAACTCTTCTTTCCTTTGGTCTTGAGCGACTCATTGTAGGCCCAAAACGTTCCAGTGATACCGGCATTGGCTTCCTTGATGGCCTTCTCTTTGGCCTCCAAATCTTTTTGTTTTTGAATCTCTGCATCTTTTTTGAGCTGCTCCGCCAATTCGGCCGCCTTTTTTAGACGATCCGCCTCGGGCATAGCACAGATTTTAAGAATGCTATCGTTCATTTCGATCAAATTCAGATTGTAAATGAGATCGGTGAGGCTCTCCGCTCGTGCCTTGATCTCTGCATAGCGATCATGGGTTTCGTTGACCTTTGTAAGGGTGCTATCGTAGAAAAGTTGGGCCTCTGCATACTGGCGTTGGTCAAAATACAAGTCAGCCAATCGCAAGAACGTTTTGGCTTTCATTTTTGCGTTGTTCACATTGGCTTTCAAGCTCTCTTGGTAGTAGGCCACCGCATCTGCGCGCTGTTGCTCCTCAAAAGCGATATCGCCCAAGGCAAAATAAATCTGATCGCGGTAATCTATGTTTTTGTCGTCTTTGAGCATTTTGAAAAGCTCCTTTTTGATCTCTGCCGAGCTACCGCCTTGGCGGCTATAAGACAAGGCTTTGTTGATCCGCGCCTGAAACTCCAACTCGTAATCGGGTTTGGAGCGGATGGTCATATCGTACATGGACATGGCATCGTCCGATTTATCAAGACGTTGATGGATTTGAGCGAGAATAAAGTAAGGCCGAGCCTTGTCGCGTTTCTTGCGGATGTTTTGGATGGCCAATTGGATATTTTCAGCCGCTTTTTCCAACTTGTCCTGATGCAAGTAAGCATCTGCCAATACCAAGTAGTAGTCCGCCATCAAATCCTTGTCCATATTGGGCTTGGGTTCGACACGCGCAAGCGACAAAACCGCCTTGGTGTATTCCTGTTGTGCGATATAGACTCTGGCCTGCCAAGTCGAAGTGCGCAATTCGGTATCGGGATCCTTGTACTTGCGGTTCACATAATTGAAGATGTCCAGGGCCTTGTAGTAGTTCTGCTTGTAGAAATAGGCCTTTCCGATGACCATGTGATTCTCATCAATCCACTTATTGAATACCGGTTTTTTCTTGGTTTTTTTGGAGTCGTCCTTGATGGTATGCCGCGCAATGACCTTTTCGCATTTGGAAATGGCCTTTTCCATATCGGCAAATGTGCCCTGGGCTGTCTCTTTGTCCCCGTAAATAAAAATGGGCAGAATCTTATCGTAATCTTCCTTGTGGGCTGAGCGAATGGTTTTTTGTCCCTTTTTGATGAGCTCTTCAGCATTGAAATACCCGTTGTAATGCGCGGTGGTATTGTGAAACATGCGACCAGCTGAGCTGTCTTTTTTGGTGCTGCACGACCACACCACGAGGCACACGACGACGGGAACGATGAAGAGGTATATCTTGCTATTTTTCAAAAAACTAAAATTTAAGGCAGCGAATAAACTCAATTTCGGCAAAAATATTTCATTTTTGCTGCTGCAACATACAATAAATACAGCTTCCGGGCAAAAACGATCAAATCACTATGGTGAATAAGCCACAACCAAAGGCAAAAAAACTCATGAAAAAACTCAAGAGCCGATTTCGACTCACGGTTTTGAATGAGAAGACCTTTGAAGAGCAGTTCAGCTATTCGCTGACGCCGCTCAACCTGATCGTGTTGTTGGGGGGATTTTTGGTGGTGTTTGGGACATTGTTCTATTTGTTGGTGGCGTACACCCCGATCAAAACACTTTTGCCGGGTTACAGCGACGCATCGTTCAACACCGAAGCCATGGAAGCCCGCATGCGGGTTGACTCTTTGACCGAGGTAATGCGCGAAAAGGACCGTTATTTGGCCGACTTCAGGGTGATTCTTGCGGGGGGCAAACTTTCCAACATGGCCGATACGGGCTCGCATCAGCTTCAGGAGGCCAACCTCAATTATCAAACAAATCCCATCGACGAGTCGCTGCGCGCCAAAATCAGCGAAGAAGACCGATTCAGCATTCAAGCCTCGGACAATGCCAAAAAAACAGCGAGCGGCTTGTTGCTCTATCGTCCGGTCAATGGCACCATCAGCAATGCATTCGACCCCAAAGCCGGGCATTTCGGAATCGACATCATAGCGCCTAAAGAAGACCCTGTGAAGGCCGTTTTGGACGGCACCATTGTATTTGCAGGCTTCACTTCCGATGGGGGCAATGTGATCCAAATCCAACACAGCAACAACATGATCTCGGTGTACAAACACAATTCAGCGCTGCTAAAGAAAAACGGCGATCGGGTCAAAGCCGGCGAGAGCATTGCCTTTATCGGCAACAGTGGCGAATACAGCGAAGGTCCACATTTGCACTTTGAATTGTGGGAGAACGGTGCGCCCGTCAACCCCGTGGACTACATCCAACTCGACTGATCTCAATCCTCCATGATGAGCATTTGCAAGCTGGGCAAATGCAAAGTGAACATGCCATAGCCCCCCTGCACGTTGGTCACATAATTGATGGGTTCCTGCACCAATTGGTTGTAAATCGTACCACCGCGCTGACGCTGTCCCAAATAATCGAAGTAGATCGGGCTGATATTGTTGAGCGATACATACAGGGTATCGCTGTCGAGCTCCGTTAACTCCACTTCGAACATTGCCTGATTCGATTCGAATTCCAAGTCCGTGACCAATTTGGTCACCACGGTATTGTCTGCAGCGAGCGGATCATCCACCTCCAGCGGGTTGGTATACCGCGAGTAAAAATGGAGCGCATAGTAATTGTTGCCTTGTGGATCGTTGAAATGCACCCTCACATGAGCAGTGGCCGAATCGATGCGGGTGTAGCCCACCGAGTCGATCGGTACCACACCGTATGCGGTGGTCGTGGCGCGCACGGTCTTGCCCAACACAGGATCGGTGGCCGTGAGTTGATACTCATCACCGGGCACAATGGCCATCGACAAAGCGGCATACACACCAGAAGTAATCTCAACCAAGGTATCGGTTTCGCCCGCATGCGATATGGTGATGATGCCATTGCTCACCAACATTTGAGC
This sequence comes from Flavobacteriales bacterium, assembly GCA_947463065.1. Taxonomy (GTDB): domain Bacteria; phylum Bacteroidota; class Bacteroidia; order Flavobacteriales_D; family Sanyastnellaceae; genus CANHSF01. The sequence continues at coordinate 11,518 of CANHSF010000043.1, forward strand.
AAGCAACTCATCGGTAGCAGTGCTATCCCCTTCCTGGTAGGACAACGCCGTAAAACTCTTGGCCAGATATACAATCGCCCCATTGCCCGGCAACGCTTGCGACCAAACCACCGGAAGACTTTCGGCTTCGTCCAATTCGATGGGCAACGGCTCGGGCACGCAACCGGCACAAAGGCAAATGGCCCATAATGCTACAATGCAATTTCGAAGAGTGCGCAAATTCATCATGGGTTAAAAAGTAAAATTGTAAGCGATGGAAGGAATAAAACCAAAGAGCCCGGGTTGTTCGTAATGATAACCAACAGTGCCGTCGTCATTGGGTCGAATTTGAATGCGGAAGGGCGTAGCACGGTTGTAAAAATTGTAGCATCCAAAATGCCACTCGCTTTTGAATTTTTTGGGTTTGTTGGGACGTGCTTTCAAAATAAAATTGATGTCCAAGCGGTGCGATGGCGACATGGATACGGCATTGCGCTCGGTGTAAATCGGAATCACATCTACGCCAGTGAAGGTGGCATTGGGCACCAAATACTGGCCCACCTGCGCCGTAAACCGCGCGCCCGATGCATATTCCCAAACGGCACTCACATCCCAACGCTTGGTGAGGGTGTAATTGGCCACAATGTTGAAGTTGTGTCGGCGGTCGTATCGCGCCCAAAATACTTTGCCATCGTTGAGTTGATCAAACTGCCGTGTTGCCCAACTCAACGTATAGGCGATCCACCCGTTGAGTCTGCCGCTCGAGCGCTGCACCAAAAATTCGAAACCATAACTGTCGCCGCTTCCTTGAATCAACTCCTTTTCAAAATTATCGTTCAGGATCAGATTGGCCCCTTCGCGGTATTCGATCAATGCGTCCATGTGCTTGTAATAAGCCTCGGCTTCGAATTGCAACTTGGGTTTGGCAAACCAGCGGTTGTAAGCCAACACCACCTGATCGCTTCTCTGGGGGCGAATGCCGGCGGTAACCGGATACCACAAATCAGTAGGCAGTGCCACCGATGAACTGCTGACCAAATGCATGTATTGCTTCATGCGCGAATACCCCAATTTCAACGAGCTGAACTCATTGAGCATGTAGCGTGCCGACACCCGCGGTTCTATTCCACTGTAGGATGCTGCCTTGACAAAACTTCCACTGATGCGCATCCCCGCATTGATCTTCCACAATCCGGCTCGAAAATCCTTCTCCGTCGAACCATACAATGCATATTCATAACTCGCCAAGCGCTGGCCTTCGCGGGCTTTGAGATAATCGGCAATTTCGCCCGAAGTGCTCACCACGTTGGGTTTGAACAAATGCTGCGTGAGCTGTCCGCCATATTTGATTTTGTGATCGGCCGCCTTGAAATAGTCGTAATCCACTTTCACACCCAGGTCGCGCACATCGCTTCGGATCAGGATGTTGTTGTTGTCAAAATTGCCTTTGATGTCATAGTTGAATTTGGTATGAATGAAGGATATATTGCTGAAGGTTTTGTTGTTGTAAATGTGATTCCAACGCAAGGTATTGGAAAAATTACCCAAGGTGAAACCAAAGCCAAAAGGGCTTGTTCGGGTGGAATCGGCCTCATCGGTTTCGACATCCGACTCGTTGAAGGCCAAAACATCTTGACCCAGATACGAGCTGAAAAACAGCCTGTCTTTGGGCCCCATCCAGCGGTTGGCTTTGAGATTGACATCATAGAAATAATAGGGCAAGAACAACCCGGCTGCATTAAAAACTTTGTCGATGTAAGTGCGCCGCGCAGCAATCATAAAAGACGAGGTATCCTTTTCAATGGGACCCTCCAACGTAATGCGCGAACTGAGCAATCCAATACCGCCTGAACCATGAAATTCCCGGTTGTTTCCTTCCTTCATTCGAATATCCAAAATGGACGAAAGTCGCCCGCCGTATTCCCCGGGAAATGCACCTTTCACCATGGTCATATCGTGCAGGGCATCGCTGTTGAATACGCTGAAGAATCCAAACAAATGGCCTATGTTGTAAATGGTGGCTTCGTCCAGCAAAACCAAATTCTGATCGGCCGTTCCACCGCGCACAAACATGCCCGTGCCCCCTTCACCACCGCGCTGCACACCGGGCATGAGTTGAACGACTTTGATGATATCCGTTTCGCCGCCGAGGCAAGGTATTTTTCGAATGTCCTTGATGGGAATGCGAATGGCGCTCATCTGCGCCTCGTTGACTCGGCTCAACCCACCACGATCAGCCACGATCTCGATGGTTTTGAGTTCAAGTTGTTGCTCCATCATAGCAAACTCATAGGTATAACTTGCCCCTTTTGCAAAGGTTTTGTTCATCTTGGGATAGCCCAAAATAGTGCATTCCACCTTGATGGAATCGCCCGAATAATCATTCGGTATTGTCAACGAAAAGTAGCCGTACTCATTGGATGTAGCGCCATATCCTGATCCCGGAACCAAGATGGTGGCATAAAAGATGGGTTCACCGGTTTTGGCATCTTTGATGTGCCCCGATATGGTGGTTTGGGCATGCACCTGCAATGCCATAGCCACAGCAGCATAGAGAAGTAGGGTCCATTTTCTCATTGGCGGCTAAATTAAACATACCTGGTCAACCAAAAACCATCAAAAACGGACACGGTGCAAATGCACAACCCGATTCTACGCCACCTATGCGTTGGCACAAAAAAAAGCCATCCCCAAAGAGATGGCCCATTATCGTAAAAGCTGCAGAATTATTCGCTCAGCACGCCGCGTGAGATGACAATTTTCTGTACCTCCGAAGTTCCCTCATAAATTTGAGTAATCTTGGCATCGCGCATCAGACGCTCCACGTGATACTCTTTCACAAAACCATAGCCGCCGTGAATCTGAACAGCTTCAACCGTGTGTTTCATGGCCGCCGTTGACGCGTACAACTTGGCCATCGCACTGGCCTGGTCGTAGTTCAAATGCTGGTCTTTGAGCCACGCTGCGCGCAAACAGAGCAAACGCGCTGCTTCGATATCGGTAGCCATATCGGCCAATTTGAAGGCAATGGCTTGGTGTTGAGAAATCTCTTTGCCAAAAGCTTTGCGCTCTTTGGAGTATGCCAACGCCAACTCAAAAGCACCGCTAGCAATACCTAGAGCCTGGGCTGCGATTCCAATGCGACCGCCGCTCAAGGTTTTCATGGCGAATTTGAATCCAAATCCATCCTCTCCAATGCGGTTGGCCTTGGGCACTTTTACATCTTGAAACATCAAGGTGTGCGTATCGCTGCCGCGGATTCCCAATTTGTTTTCTTTGGCGCCAATGATAAAGCCGGGCATATCGCGCTCAACGATCAAACAATTGATGCCCTTGTGGCCTTTGGCGGCATCGGTTTGAGCCATGACCAAGTACGTGCTTGCGCTGCTGCCATTGGTGATCCAATTTTTGGTACCGTTGAGCAGATAGTGATCGCCCATGTCGATGGCCGTTGTGCGCTGAGAAGTAGCATCCGAACCAGCCTCTGGCTCACTCAAGCAAAATGCTCCGATTTTTTCGCCCTTCGCCAACGGCACGAGGTATTTCATTTTTTGTTCTTCGCTGCCATATGTTTCCAAGCCCCAACACACCAAGGAGTTGTTGACCGACATGCACACCGACACAGAGGCGTCCACTTTCGAAATTTCCTCCATGGCCAAAACATAACTCACGGTATCCATACCGCTTCCACCGTATTTTGGATCAACCATCATACCCATGAAACCGAGCTCGGCCAATTGTTTGATCTCTTCCTTTGGGAATTTCTGTAGCTCGTCGCGTTCAATGACGCCAGGTTTTAGTACATTTTGAGCGAATTCGCGTGCCGCTTGTTGGACTGCTTTATGCTCTTCTGTGAGTTCGAAATGCATTGTTCGATGTAATTTGATTAAGGGCAACGAAGGTAAGCACGAAATGCAATACACAAATCAAACAAACATCAATTCCCTTTCGAAAAAAACAATGTGTATACTTCATTGGATTTGAATACCAAACAAAGCACCGTACCATTACATTCGTCGCATGATGGTGACTAGTCCTCTTACAATAGGTTTGATGAGCGGCACGTCCTTGGATGGCTTGGACTTGGTTTGTGTCGAGTTCGTGCGAACAGGCCAGCGGCTGTCGCACCGTGTATTGGCAGCCGAAACTTGGCATTACGACGACCGACTGCAAGCCCAATTGCGCGACGCACATTTGCTCAGTGGTCTCGATCTTGCGCATCTCGACGTGACCTTGGGCAAAACCTTTGGCACCGTGACCCGCGATTTTTGCGAGCGCCACCAACTGAATCCGGCCTACATTGGCTCGCATGGACACACCATTTTTCACCAACCCGAACAGGGACTTACGCTTCAAATCGGCAGTCCATTTCACCTTGCTGTGGCTTGCAACAGACCGGTCATAGCACAATTTCGCAATATGGATGTGGCCTTGGGTGGGCAGGGCGCGCCCTTGGTGCCCATTGCTGACGAAATGTTGTATTCCGACCACGACGCGTGCCTCAATCTCGGGGGCATTGCCAACATCAGTTGGACGCAACAGCACACCGAAGCCTTTGATATCTGTGTATGCAACATGGCGCTCAACGCTTTGGCGCAGCGCAAAGGAAAAAACTATGACGCAGGCGGACAATGGGCAGCATCCGGAAGAGTGGACTCCACATTGCTGGACCAACTGCTGTCGCATCCGTTCTACACCCAACGCGGACCCAAATCATTGGGCAAGGAATTTTACGAACGCCACGTCGAACCCCTGGTGCAATCGGCCGCATCGCATACTTCGATCGAAGACCTCCTGTGCACCCTAACCGAGTATATCGCACGCTGCATCGGGAAGGCACTTTCACAAAGACTACTGACTTCCTGTTTGATCACAGGAGGAGGCGCACTCAACACCTTTCTTATCCAGCGCATTCGGGAAAACAGTCCTTGTCCCATTGCCATTGGCAACATAGAAGACATACAATTCAAAGAAGCCATTGCCTTTGCGCTGTTGGCCCATTTGCGTATGGAAGGACGCACCAATGTGCTGCACGCTGTCACCGGTGCGCGATTTGATCACAGCGCAGGGATCATCTTTACACCACCACAGGGTTAACACAACCTCGCATTGGAGCATAACCATGCAGGGCCATCACTCGGCAGGACATCTGGCTACCGACGATCACGAAATGCGGCCATAACCAAAATCCATCAACGCGCAGTAGAAGCCGATGAATGCATGTTGCCAAAAAAATGATGGACTCGCTCAATCGAAAAACAAGAATAACTCACGCCTGAACGTTGGTCATGCGCATTGTCGGGCATTTGGAAGAGACAGCCAAC
>CANHSF010000044.1 GCA_947463065.1 Flavobacteriales bacterium
TGGTCTTGCCCAAGGGACTCAAAATTCAATCCCGCTTCGAAAAAAATGCACTGATTTACAAAACCAATGCAAGTGAAAAATGGGCGACATTTCTCATTTTGTTGTTTATTCTTTTGATCGCCTGTTTCAATATTATAGCCGCATTGACCATGCTGATCATCGAAAAAAAGAAAGATATATTCACCCTCTCCAGCATGGGTGCTACCGACATTGAAGTGCGCCGGATTTTTATGCTCGAAGGCTTTTTTATCAATCTCATTGGTGCCTGCATGGGAACGGCATTGGGTGTGGGCTTGTGCCTGGCTCAACAGCGCTTTGGTTTGATTGCCATGGAAGGTGCGATGGTGGAGCATTATCCCGTCAAAGTGGTATGGACCGATGTCTTGGGCATCTTTTTGGTCGTGACCTCCTTGGGTGCTTTCTTCTCTTTTGTGTTGGTGCGCGGTTTGATGAAACGTTTTGTTCAGCAATAAACACCGAACAATTCCTTTACCTATTTTTGTATGGAAGCCATGGATCTGCGCATTCTCTTTTCTTTGTTGCTTTTGCCCCATTTGGCGCTGGCACAAGCCGACGTAACCGCAGACAGTACCCACTCTTTTTGGAACTGGACTTTTGAAAACGATAGCGTGGTGCAAAGCAGTCAAGGTGTTCAGGAGTACGCCAAAGGCCGCTTGGTTCGCGAAACAATTTGCGGTACCGATGATCGCGGCAAGCCCGATACCTTGTATGTAACGCATGCCTACGACGCTTTGGGGCATCGATTGCACTCTTCCGAATACCACAGCTATTTCAGCGATTGTGTGCGTTTTGAAAAATTCGTCCCCGACAGCCTCGCTTTGCCTTTGCTATATGGATTCGACGATTATCCGCAGGGCTACCATTATTCCACGCCGTGCTGGGTGGTGTTTCGGGCCGAAGTGAAGTGGACCGGTGATCGCGCTGTTCGAACTGCGCAATGGCATGAAGGGTCCTCGGTGGACTCTGTGCATTTTGATGCACTGGAGCGCCCTTTGCACATCGTTCGGTATGCGGACCAAACCAAGACGTACGAGGAACATTGCAGCTATGCGGCAGGTCCAGGCGATAGTCTGATGGTGCAGCGGGAGATTTGGGACAATGGGCGCTCCATGGATTGGCTTAGAAAATACCGGGTGATGAAGGGCGATACCATAGTGGTATTCGATGCGATTCGCGAGAAATCTAGTGATAATGTATTGCGCGAAGCGTTTTGGATCTACAACGATCAAGGTCAACAGGTGGCCTTTTTAAGCCAGGTGAATGGAAAAGAGGAAACCAAGGTATTGATCGCTTACGATGACAACGGAATGGTCAAGGAGCACCAGCGTTTTTATCAAGGTCAAAGCACGGAGGAAATCATGCGGTGGAACTGGACCAAAACATCCTCAGGTTATGAAATCATTTACCAGCAAGGCGAGGAGATGAGTTATACAAAATCCACAGAAGTGCTTTGCGGCGAAGTGCGGAGCAAGTGGATTTATGCCAGCCTCAAACCTTGGACCGCAGGCGAATCGCTGGAAGGCAAGTTGGATCAACTCCAATTGACGGGCTACACGGAATACGACCAACAAAACCGCATTCTTTTTCAGCAGAATTACCAAAACAAGGGTCGTTTGACCTATCAAGCGAGTCATGCTTACGGCCGCTGATAGCAACATTTTTTTAAGGCACGGCTGTGCTGCGGTCGAAGCGAAAACGAATCGATTCCTTCTTTATCGTTGAATGGCGAGTGTGTATGATTCGAAAACCGCTTGCCAATTGATGCGCTCCAAAATGGCAGCAATGTAATCGGCCCGACGGTTTTGATAATTCAAATAGTAGGCATGTTCCCACACATCAATGCCGAATATGGGCGTGCCGGGTTGTTCCACCAAGGCTGCCATGAGCGGATTGTCTTGGTTGGGCGTTGAACTCACAAACAAATGCCCATCTTTGTGCACGGTCAACCACGCCCATCCACTGCCAAACCGGTTTTTGGCGGCATCGCTCAGTTGTTTTTTAAGTTCGGTTAAACTGCCAAAGTCACTGTTGATGCGGGTTTGCAAATCAACGGGGATGCTATTGTCGGTGGTCGGCGCAATCCATTTCCAAAACATGCTGTGGTTGTAATGGCCGCCAGCATTGTTGCGCACTGCGGCATCGTTGGCTTCAACCAAAGCGCAAATTTCGGCTATCCCAAAGGCTGTTCCTTTGTAGGCTTGTCCGTTGAGGGCTTTGTTGAGTTTGTCGATGTAAGCTTGATGATGTTTGGTGTGGTGAATCTCCATGGTCAGCGCATCCACAGCCGGCTCCAAAGCATTGTAGGCGTATCCCAAAGGCGGCAATGAAAAGGGAGTAAATGCCGGCAAAGCATGGCCTTGAAGCAATTTGTTGCTGCAGCCGATTACGGGTTGCAGCAGCAGACCAGTGCCTAGGAGGCCTGCGGTCTTGAGGAATGTTCTTTTTTTCATTGTGCGCGTATGGGTAGTCAAAGATCGTGAAAATATGCGAAGCATGGGCGATCGGGATCATTTCTTGACGATCCTCAAGGCCATCGCAATGTGGTTTTTTTTGATATTGGTCAATCAAACTTATATTGGCGCTCTGAACAATTACCAACCATGAAAAAAGTCTTTTGGATTCTCTTTGCTTTATTGCTTGGCGGTGGTGCTGCATTTTGGTGGCTCGCTCGTCGCGACAACAACATGTATCGACTGGTGCCCAGAGATGCGCACATTGTCATGTCTGTGAGCATTCCTGCACTCGCATCTGAAATTTCGCCAGAAGTAATGGGACGCTTCAACCTGATGGACAGCGTGCGCAAACAATTGTTGGACAAAGGCGATACCGCCATGTTCAATCGCATTCGCACCCTCAGGGACCAAGGTTCTAATTTCGGTTTGGATATCTTGTCGGATGTGGTGTTTTTTACCACACGCTATGAAGGCTTGGATTTTCGTGCGTTTGTTTTTGATATTGCTGATCCTGCCGAATTTCGCAAATTGGTCAACGCCATTGATCCCGGTGTAATTGTGGACATGAAGGCCAATTATTCGGTGATCAATTTATCCGAGGGCTTGTTTCTAGCATGGAATAAGCGCGGTGGAATTGTGGTGATGAACGAATATTCATACGCCTATGCCCGCAATATCATCCGTTCCAATTTTATTGTTGAAACATTTAGCCGTTCTGAAGAAGAATCCATACTTGGTTTGGAGGCCTATCAGAAAAGCCGCAAACAGGATAATTTGTTGCAGATGTATGCCAACATCATGGCCATGGATACCGCCAAGGTCAGGATGTATGAGGACGGCGAAGAGGTGTTGCGCAAAAAGGACGACCTCCTGAGCATGGGCATCTACAAGGATTGTTACCTGACAGGAGGATTGAAACATCAGAATCAAGCTCTGATTTTTGAGGGTCAATTCACTTCGTGGACCACTGGACAGGCGGCGTCGACTGCTTATTTGGGGAACGGGTTGAGCGAATCGCATGCCCGAAAATTGGGGTCCACCAACCCCTTGATGTTGTTGTCCTTGGGGCAACGCGGCAACATGATGGATTCTCTGTTTACCAATGCCGATAGCAAAGGCATGATGGGCGAACTGATGGCAACCATGAATTGGTCGGAAGAAGAATGCAAATCCATACTCAAATCCGAACTATCGCTCGCCTTTCATGGTGTAACACGCGTGCCTTTTGATCCTGCGGTGGACCAATTGCCATTCGATCGTTCGCTCACCGGTACCGATGAGTCGGGCAACGTGTACATGAAAATACCCACTTTCAGCGCAGAGCTGGTGCATGAAGACCGCGCTTTGCTGCAGCGGTCGATGGAGAAATTGCTCCAATTCCCTGACTACTTCAAGCGCTACGACGATCATGTGTTGGGAACCGTTTTTGGCTTTAATTTTCACATCCGCCCGACCGATTTGGGAATTGGTGTTGGCAATTACAATGCGCAAATGCAGGCCGCTGAGCAACAAAACACCAGCGAAGTTCAGGACCTCATTCTCAATGGAGCATCCCGCAATGCCATGTACGCGTACTTCAACATGAATGTCTCTCGGTTCAATAAGGATAGCAAGGAATTGATGGACCAATACGCTTCGTCGATGGAATCCACAGATGGGTTGTTTCAGCAGTTCGACTATATGGAAATTCTTGGTGGATCCGATGGTCTCAAGGTCGTATTGAAGTTCAAACAGGGAGATGAGAAATTGATCGACCGGATGATTCATCTCATGGATGCCTTGCGCAATCCCACCGTCAGTTGATGCGTATGAGCGACATTCTTGCGGATCGCATATTGCCTGAATTTTTTACTGCGGTAGAACACCGGGTCAGTGATGTTTGGGGTCAACGGCTGCAATTCAAGTCGGGTGGATTTTATGCCCTCAGTGCTGCATCGGGAAAAGGCAAATCCACTTTGCTCAACTACATCTTCGGTGTGCGTCGAGTTCCCAATGGGGATCTCAAGTGGAATGATCGTTCGGTTTTGGACATGTCGCCCGAAGAACGAAGTGCTTTGCGATCCACAAAGGTCAGCATGGTGTTCCAAGACCTGCAATTGTTTGGTCACCTTACTGCGCGCGAAAACATCGCCATCAAACTCCAGCGCACCAACGATCCTTCGTGGGAAAGCGTATTGCATTGGGCTCAATTGCTCGAAGTGCACTCCTTGCTGGATCGGCCGTGTGACCGTTTATCTCTGGGGCAACAACAACGTGTGGCTGTTATGCGTGCATTGGCTCAACCGTTTGAATGGCTGCTGATGGACGAACCCACAAGTCATTTGGATGCAAACAATGCACTGCGGTTAATGAACTTGGTGCGCGATGAGTGCAGCCGCAGAAAAGCGGGTTGCATTGTATCGACGTTGGAACAAAAACCGTCTTTTGAAGCGGATGAAACCGTGTATTGTTAGTATGCGAAGAATTCTACAACAAGAAATATCGAAATGGCAGATTGCCTTGGTGCTCACGGCAAGCATGCTGGGAATGGTGTGCATGGGTTTGCCCATGATGCTCGCCGATGACGCTCAGCAGATGTTGCAACACGAGCATCGGCTCTTTGACGACAAATTTTTGGTCCTCAACAAAAGGGTGTCCATGATGCATGCCATTGGGCTGGGCAATCTTGGATTTAGCGCCAATGAGTTGGATAGTTTGCGCAAGGTAAAAGGGGTGGAGAAAGTGGGGTCATTTTCCAACAATGCCTTCGAAATATGGGCTGAGGCGGATTTTGGTGGTGCTCAAGTTGTGCGAACCCAACTTTTTTTGGAGGCCATCGATGATGAATTTATCGACGATCCGCCGGCAGATTGGTTTTGGAGCGTCGGCCAACAAGAGGTTCCCATCATGGTCCCTACCGATTATCTTGCGCTGTACAATTTCGGTTTCGCTCCGGGTCAAAATCTGCCAGGTATTTCCAAGGATTTGGCCAAACAATCGGCCTTCAAACTCCATGTCACTGGCAATGGCAAGAGCATGCAACTGGACGGTCGTATTGCTGGATTTAGCGATCGCATCGAAACGATATTGACGCCGAAGTCCTTTTTGTCTTGGGCCAATGCGCAGTTTGCTCCCCAAGTCGTTGATGCTCCCAAACGGGTTGTTGTCAAGGCGGCGGAGTCGGTGGCTTTGCAGCAACAGATGATGGAGTTTGGATACGAAACCAACAAGGAGCGCCTGCAATCGGTGCGGTTTCAGCAGTTGGTGCGCCAGGTGTTGACCTCATTGGTCTTTGTGGGCATCGTTTTGGTGCTCCTTGCAGTGGGTAGTTTTATCCTGTTTTCAACGCTTTTGGTCACCCGTTCCGAAAGCCGGCTGCGCACCATGTTTTTATTGGGTTATAGCCGAAAAGAATTGGCGGTGCTCACGGGCAAAAGGGTATTGCTCTTCCCCGCGATTGCTTTTGTGCTGGCTTTTCCTTCCGCATTGGCGCTTCGTTGGATGATTGTTGGCGAGTTGCGTGTTTTTATCGGCGAGGTCTCTTTTTGGCCGGGTTGGTGGCCTTTGTTGGGCATGTTTGGGGTATTGCTGTTGTTTGCCGCCGCGGCAGTGGCCGATATGTGGAGGCAGTTGACCATCATCCAGCGTCCCATGCCTTAAACCACAACCCGGTTGCCGTTCAAAAGCACCGACTTTTGGCCCCTGCTCATCACGGATTGGGGTGTCAACATTGCCGTGTCAAAAGTCTATCGGGTATGTACGATTTCAAACGCATGGCCGTTCTATTTTGCAGAGGGGCATTGTATTTGGTTCCGACAGGCGGTGAAGGCGTTACAAATCATAAAGAAAATTTTAATTGTGGCTGGTGTGTTGATCGTTGCGATGATCTCGGCACTCTACATTTTGTTGCGCTATTATGAAGACGATGTGGTGACCTACGCCTTCGAAAAATCCAAAGACGTTTTTACCCGCCCTGTTCATGTAGGCGATATCGATTTGGCCTTCTGGCATACCTTTCCAAATGCTTCTCTGCACCTCAACGATGTGTTTATCCCCGACGATTTCGATAAAGCAGACACCTTGCTCCACGCAAAGGACATTTATCTGGAGTTCAATTTATTCGACTTGTTCCGCAAACAATACGAGCTCTTGGAGATGGAAGTGGATGCTGCAACGGCAAAAATCAAATACAACAAAAAGGGGGAAGACAATTTTCACTTTTGGAAATCCAGTGGAGATACTTCTGCTTTTTCGGTGGCCTTGGAAGAGGTTTTGCTGACCGATCTGCGGTTCTATTACCGCGATGAAGCAGCCCGAAAAGTGGTGGATGTTTTCACCTCCAAAACCAAAGCAGAAGGAGACTTGTCGCAATCGGAATGCGAATTGACCTTGGAGTCAAAATCCTATATCCGCTCTTTGTGGTCCAACGGCAGCACGCTCTGGCAACAACAGCAAGTGGGATGCAAGGCCAGTGTTCTCGCTCAATTCGAACAAAAGAATTACCGCTTTCAGAAAGCGGCTGTGCAATGGGGCGATGTCGAGCTGTTGGTGGACGGGTCCATTCAAACCAAAGACGATCCCTATTTCGACCTCACGGTAAGCAGCGACGGATGGAGTCTTGGTGAATTGGTTTCGCTTTTGCCCGAGCAACATCAACGAAAAGTCTCCCGCTATGCCCCTTCCGGTGAGGTGTCGATTTACGCCACATACAAGGGTGAATTGTCCGACAAAAGCACTCCGCAATGGGGAGCACAATTCACCATTCGCAATGGCGCCATGGAATCTCCCGATGGCGAAGTAGAACTCTCCGATATAGCTGTGCAATCCACCATTCGGTCGGAGCGTGAAGGCTGGAAAATGGATATCGAAAATTGTGCTGCGGGTTTGGCGGGCGGTCGTTTTCAAGGCAGTGGAAGCATTCGTTCAACCCAACACACCGAGGTCGATCTCAATGTGTCGGCTCATGCCAATGCGGCCGATCTCAAACACTTCTTCAGTCTCGATACCTTGGAGGTCTGCAACGGGTTGATTCAATTGGAATTAAAAAGCAAGGGAGAATTGCGCATGGCACCGGGCGATTCCATCATCGATTTTACTGCGCTACACAATACCGGTCAAGCCACATGGAGCAATGGGGAAATGAAGTTGAAAAACTCCAATCGGTATTTTTCGGGCATGCAAGCCTCCATTCAATTGGACAATGCCAATGCGCATGTGCGTGGACTCAACGGTTCGGTCAATGGTTCTGATTTCGCCATCAACGGCTCGTTCAAAAACTTGATTCCCTTTCTGCTGGATAATCGGCAACGCTTGTTGATTGAGGCTTCGCTCTCCAGCCGATTGATGGACTTCAATCAGTTGTTAGAGGCCAATTCAGGTGCTGGTGAGGCCTATCGCTTGACCATGCCGCAGCGTGTGGATTTTTCATTCCAATCGCAAATCGATCGTTTTGTATTTCGGCAATTTTATGCCGATGATATTCGGTGTGTTGCGCATTTGCAAAACGGCCGCTTTTTTATCGATCCGCTCAACTTCAAAACAGCAGGTGGTCAGCTGAATGCACAGCTCAGCCTCGATGCCAATGGTCAAGACCGCTTTTTTGTGAATTGTTTGGCCCATGTGAAAGCCATGGACATCCGCGAAATTTTCCGCGAATTCGAAAACTTTGATCAGACCTTTATTCAAGAAAGGCATTTGCAAGGACGAGCGGATGCCATGGTTCAGTTTCAGGCGCCCTTGACTGCAGCACTCGATGTGCAGTACCGCGAACTATACAGTGTCATTGATCTCAAAATTTCGGAAGGTCAACTCGTGGGCTTGGAAAGTTTGCAAGCCATCGCGGCTTACCTCAAAAGCAACAAATGGATCGCTCCATTGGTGGATGAGGAGCGCTTTGCCGAAAAACTTCGCGATGTCAAATTTTCAACGCTGGAAAATACCATTGAAATCAAAGACGAACTCATTGATATTCCCGTCATGGATATCCGCAGTTCGGCCATGGACATTTCCATCAGTGGTCAGCATCGTTTCAATAATCAAATCAACTATACCATCGGCTTCAACTTGCGTGACATCCTGCTGCGCAAACAAAAGGATTGGCAAGAACAGGACGACGGATTGGGCAAGCAACTGTTTATCTTCATGCGGGGCACCACCGAAAACCCCGAGTTTGGTTTGGACAAAGACGCAGCGCGAACCGATCGTCAAGCTGAAATGCAACAAGAAAAACAAAATGTAAAGGCCTTGCTGAAAGAGGAATTCGGTTTGTTTAAGAAGGACAATCAAGTGGGCACCTTCCAGGAAAAAACACAACCCAAGGAAACATCTACCACCATCGAGTGGGAGGGTTTTGATCCAGAAAAGGAGCAACCCAAGGAAAAGGAAACCCCGGTCAAACCCAAAAACGAGCCTGCGCCGCCCGCAGATCCCAAAAAAAAGAAAACTCCCAAATGGCTGCAGGAAAAGGAATAAATGAGGTGGCAATCCCCGAGGATTTTATTCACCGAATGAATGTTCGGTACGGAGAATCGTGGACCAACGCTTTGTGTCAGGCATTGGCTGAAGAGCCTGTCGCCTCCGTGCAATTGAATCCGCTGAAGGCCCAGGGACGTTTTGTGGAGGAAGAGGTGGTGCCTTGGTTTCCGCATGGTCGGTATTTGAAAGAGCGGCCCGTCTTTACTCTGGACCCCTTGTATCACGCTGGGGTGTATTATTCGCAAGAGTCGTCTTCGATGTTTTTGTGGCATGCCCTGCAGGCGCTGCCCTTGCGCGCCCAAGAGGATTTGAGGGCATTGGACATGTGCGCAGCGCCAGGTGGCAAATCGCTCATTTTGTCTCATTTTTTGGGCCAGCGGGGCGTACTCATCGCCAACGAAATCAGCAAACAACGCAATGCTATTTTGGTTGAAAATCTACTCAAGAGCGGCGTGCAAAACACACTCGTCAGTTCGGCGCAAGCTGCAGATTGGGGGCAACATCACGAGTTGTTTGATATCATTTTGGTCGATGCGCCGTGCAGTGGAGAGGGCATGTTTCGCAAAGATCCGCAAGCCCGCGCCGAATGGTCGTTGGCCAACGTAGAGCGCTGTGCCATACGCCAGCGCGAAATTCTCGATCAATTGTTACCTGCATTGCGTCCGGGTGGTTTTCTCATCTACAGCACATGCACTTTTGCGGCAAGCGAAAACGAAGATGTGTTGCAATTTGTGGCGGAACACTACGGGTTTACGCAAATTCGGCCTGATCTACCTGCCGATTGGAATATCGCTTCGGGTGAAGGTGACCCTGCTTGGGGCTTTCGTTTTTGGCCCGATCGGGTAAAAGGCGAGGGTTTGTTCATGGGCATTTTACAAGCCCCTGATCATGGCGGGGCACACGCGAAATTGAATCAGCGACCCAAAATTCTTTTTCCTGAAATGGATCGCAAACTCCGACCAGTGGTGTCCAAATGGAGTGCAGGTGATTCGTTTTTTATGGATGGACGCGGTGTCTGTTATCGCAGCATTTGTCCTTTGGTGGAACTCAACGCCATGGCCAGCTCGATCTATTTTACCCTACCCGGCGCTCCACTGGGCGAGATCAAACACAACGATTTTATTCCTCATCACGCTCTGGCATTGGCCAACACCGCACCGTTGGAGGTGCCGCGTGTGGAACTCGATCTTCCTAATGCATTGGCTTTTCTTCGTGGTGAAACCTGCACCGTTGAACCGGGCCAAGGATGGGCCATTGCACAATACCAAGGCATTGCATTGGGATGGCTCAAGCGCATGGGCGCGCGGATGAACAATTACTATCCCAAAGAATGGCGCATCCGCATGCGTTGACCGCTTAGGCTTGCGTTATCTTTGCGGCCAGAAGAATCAGCTGTTATGTCCGAAAAACAACACCGTTATGACGTTGCGTACATGCGCATGGCCATCGAATGGGCTGCGCTCTCGCATTGCACCCGAAAAAAGGTGGGCGCACTGTTGGTCAAGGACGGCATGATCATCAGCGATGGATACAATGGCACACCGAGTGGTTTCCCAAATCCGTGCGAAGACGACAACGGCGATACGCATTGGTATGTGCTCCACGCCGAGGCCAACGCCATTCTCAAGGTAGCACGATCCACCAACAACGCCAAGGATTGTACCTTGTACATCACCCTGTCGCCGTGCAAAGAATGCTGCAAATTGATTTTGCAAAGCGGCATTCGGCGCGTAGTGTATCATCAGGCCTACAAAGACACCACAGGACTCGACTTTCTATCCAAATCGGATATCGAAATCGTTGAATTGTCGGTGGTTTGATGCCCACAGGCCCTTGCCCTGCCAGCTCTTTTTCGGCCATTTGAAAAATTTAGACCCTGTCCAACGACAATCTGCTCGCGAATGTGTAATTTGCGGGCTACTTTGGTCCATTCGGCGACATCATTTGGTGTCCCTTGCAACCATTGTTTGAGCTACACATGAAGGATGAACGTATTATCACCACAGAAAATGGTGAACTCAAATCTGAAAACAACAGCAGAACTCCATCTCCTCTTCAGCCCATATTTTATGCAGGGGTATTGATCATTGGGATGTTTATCGGTACCAACTTGGGCGATAAAAATATTTTGCAAGTCAAAACAACACGCGAAGAAAACCCCAACAAATTGGTTAGTCTGATCGATTATATCGAGGATAACTACGTGGATAGCGTAGACAAACGCAAACTCATCGACGATGCCATTCGCAGCGTATTGGAGAATTTGGATCCACATAGCTATTACATGACCGCCGAGGAAACCGCTGATGAGCAAGAGAAAATGCAAGGCAAATTCGGTGGAGTGGGTGTGGAGTTTATCATTCTGCGCGACACATTGATGGTTGTCAAAACCGTGGACGATGGACCTGCCATGATTGCCGGTGTGCAAGACGGCGATCGCATCATCAAAATCGAAGGTGCTGAAATTTCTGGGAAAACATTAAAAAGCGACAAGGTACAATCGATGCTCAAGGGAGAGCCGGGAACCGATGTCAATATTACCGTCTATCGACCATACGAGGGCGGAACCAAGGATATACGAATCAAACGCGGAAGCATTCCGATCGAAAGCTTGCAGGCTTCGTTCATGGTCAACGACACGGTGGGGTATATCAAACTCGATCGCTTTGCTTTGACCACGTATTCGGAATTCATGAAGGCGGCCAGTCAACTGGAGGTGCAAGGTTGCAAAAAAATTATTTTCGACTTGCGCGGCAACGGCGGTGGGCTTATGGATCAAGCCACCAAGATTGCAGCGGAGTTTTTGCCGGACAACACCCGGATCCTATACACCGAGGGATTGCACAACGGCAAGGACGAGGTGTTTACGGATAAAGATGGCAAATTTCTAAAAATGGGTTTGGTGGTATTGATCGATCAAAACTCCGCATCGGCCAGTGAAATCGTCGCTGGTGCGCTGCAAGATTGGGACCGCTCAGTCACGGTAGGCCGTCGCTCTTTTGGCAAAGGGTTGGTGCAACATGAAATGGAAATGGCCGACAGAAGCGCTTTGCGTTTGACCGTCGCCAGATACTATACCCCTTCGGGACGATGCGTGCAAAAACCGTATGGCGATAGCATCGCATATCACGATGATTTCCATCAGCGTTTGGTGCGCGGTGAGCTGACGGTAGCCGATAGCGTGCACTTTCCAGATTCGCTCAAATACAAAACAGCGGGTGGTCGCACCGTATATGGCGCAGGTGGTATTATGCCCGATGTTTTTGTTCCTCTGGACAGTGTCTATTTTTCGGGTTTACTGAGCGACTTGGCCTACTCGAGCATCATCCGAGATTATGCATTCAATTACATCGATGCCAATCGCAAGGAGCTCAAGAAGTTCAAATCGGTGGATGATTTTGTAGCTGGTTTTGTGGTGACCGAATCCATGCTTAATGCGGTATTGGCCATGGCACAAAAAGAAAAGATTGATGTCAAACGGAGTGTTTTGGTAAAAGTCTCCGGCCAAATCAAGGCCCGCATCAAGGCCCAAATCGCACGCAACTTATACGACGACACTGCCATGTATAAGGTCCTGTTGCAGTCGGATCAAGACTTCAAAAAGGCCCAGCAAATCGCTACTCAAGGGATGCAGCCTGCTGCAACTCCAACGAAAGGAAAAAAGAAATAAGCATGAGCCGACCAGAGTCGGAAAACAAAAATTGGGGGGAAACCCTGGGTCGGGCCGAACGCCTGACGCGTAAAAAGCGCATAGAAGAATTGATGTCTTCGGGACAATCGTTCAAAATGCCTGGAATGACGCTGGTTTTCAAACCCATGCCGCTGCCTACCCCTTTTCCAGCCCAGGTGATGTTCAGTGCCTCCAAACGCAATTTCAAACGGAGCCACGACCGAAACCGCATCAAAAGGCTCATGCGGGAAAGCTATAGAAAACAAAAGCACATTGTTTATAGCTTTTTGTGGGATCACAAAACCCAATGCGCCATGCTCTTTATTTTCACAGGCAAACAAATCCCAGAACTGACGTATATTCATACCAAAATATATAACCTGTTGCAACGTTTGACGCAAACCCCCATGCAGCAGCGGGATCAATTTGAACAGCATGACCAAAACAACATTTCAACTCCAAATGCTTAAGCACCGCAAGGGAATCATCTGCTTGCTCATCGCTCTTCCCATCGCATTGATGTCTGCTCGCGTCGCAGATCATTATTTTGAAGTGTCCAAGAACATGGAGATCTTCACCGATATCTATAAGGAGCTCAACATTTATTATGTGGACGAAACCAAGCCAGGAGCCATGATGAAAGCGGGCATCGATGCCATGCTCAAATCACTCGACCCATATACGGTCTACTATCCAGAATCCAAAATCGAGGACGCCATGTTCATGCAAACCGGACAATACGGGGGCATTGGAACATTGGTCAATACCATCAACGGAAAAATTACCATCACCGAACCGTATCAAAACTATCCCGCGGCTAAAAATGGCCTGATGGCAGGCGATGTGGTGATCAAAGTAGATGGCGTAAGTGTAGAGGGCAAAAATCATGAAGACATTTCGGATTTGCTCACGGGCCAACCCGGTAGTAATGTCGCCATCACCGTTATGCGCCCCGGCGAAACCAGTCCGCGCTTGATTCAATTGACCCGTGAAGAAATTAAAATTCCTGATGTGCCGTACTACGGTATGATGGACAATAGCATGGGATACATCAAACTCAATGGGTTCACGCAAACGGCCAGCAGCGAGGTCAAGGCGGCCTTCTTGGAGTTGAAAAAACAGAACATGAAGGAACTCGTATTGGACTTGCGCGGCAACGGTGGTGGTCTGATGCGTGAGGCCATCAACATCGTCAATTTCTTTGTCCCCAAAGGCACCGAAGTCGTGCGCACCAAGGGTAAAATCGACGAGTGGAACAAAACATTTTATGCAACCGTCGAACCCATCGATACCCAGATACCCATCGTTGTTTTGGTCGATGGTATGTCGGCTTCTGCTTCGGAGATCGTGAGTGGTAGTTTACAAGACTTGGATCGCGCCGTAGTCGTAGGTGCCGAAAGTTACGGCAAAGGATTGGTCCAGCAGACCAAAGATTTGTCCTACAACACCAAACTCAAATTGACCGTAGCCAAATACTATACGCCCAGTGGACGGTGCATTCAACGACTCGATTATTCGCATCGGGACAATGAAACCGGAAAGGTCAATGCCGTAGCTGATTCGGCCATCAAAAAATTCAATACCAAAGCAGGTAGGCCTGTTTTCGACGGGCGTGGCATCAGTCCCGATCGCCCGTTGGTAGAAGATCCAGCGCCGCATGTGTTGGTTGCATTGGCCGAAAATTGGATCGCTTTCGATTGGGCCAATCAATACCGAGCCAAGCACAATGCCATTGATTCGGCAGATCGTTTCCGCTTGTCAGACAAGGAATACGATGAGTTTGTTCAATTTGCTTTGACCCGCACATTCAGTTACGAGACCGGTACGGAGAAATTTTTTGAGGATATGCTCAAGGCTGCTAAAGAAGAAAAATATTATGAGGGCGCCGAGTCAGCTTTTGATCAACTCAATGCCCGCATCAAACCGGACAAAGCTTCCGATTTGCGCAAGTTCAAAAAGCAAATCAAGGAGTATTTGGAAAATGAAATTGTAGCACGTTACTACTATCAGGACGGGCGTATCAAAAACAGTTTGCCCATCGATCCATACATCGCTAAGGCGCGCGAAATCTTCAATACAGATTACGCAAAAATTCTGACAGGCCCGAACACCGGCAAGTAACATGAGCCTGCTGCGCACACAGGCAGAGCCTATTCTGCTGTTGTTGAAACGGGTGGGTTGGATGATCGCCATTGTTGCCTTGCCATTCTCCAACACCTGGATGTCTATCGGCGCCATATGGATGGGCTGCATCGTGGTCTTGGAACGTGTGCTGTATGCCCATGAATACCGACAACAAGGATGGTTGCGCTCATTTGCTCTGCCGAAGGATCATTCGGTTTGGTTGATGGTCTTGTATGTTCTATCTATTGTTGGATTGTCGTACACCGAAGATTGGTCGCATGGCATGTGGGATTTGCGCATGAAATTACCGTTGCTTATTTGGCCTTTGATTGTAGCGTGGATAAGTCCGTTGCGGCCTGAGTACAAAAAACAGATTTGGGGAGCTTATCTCATTGCCTTGTGTGTGGCGGTGTTGATTTGTACGGGTGTTTATTTGCGACTCTTTGGCAAGGCGTGGAGCGATGTGCGATCGACGTCCATTTTTATTTCACACATTCGCTTTGGAATGATGCTGTCGCTCGGGGTGGCTGTGGCTTGGCAATATGGTTTTGATCGCGGTTGGAAGGGCCGGATACTCATTGCGGTGCTGGTGACCTTGTTTATGGGTTATCTCATTGCCATCGAAAGTTTGACGGGGGTATTGCTCATTGCTGTGGTAGTGATTTGGAATATGTTGTTTCAAATGCGCCAATGGTCTTCGGTGATGTGGCGTCGCCTCGCTTTATTGGTGCTGGTTGGTGTACCTGTTTTGACCGCGGGTTATGTCCTTCGCGAGGCTTCGAACTATTTTCAGGAGCCCGCTGTTGCAATGACTTCTTTACCGCAGTACAGCGCCGGTGGTGAGCGGTATGAGCTCCATCCCGAAAATCCCTTGGCCATTCGGGGGGAATATGTGTACGGTCGTATTGCTCCCAATGAATTGCATCGGGTATGGAGGCAAAGGACAGGAATTGAGGCGGAGCAACAATTGGAGAATGGTTATCCGATAAGTGCAACATTGATCAGATACTTGTCGGCCATGCATCAGCCTAAAGATAGTGTGGGGGTCATGGCGTTGAGTGACCAAGACATACGCTACATCTTAAGTGGAATGACCTCTCCGCAGCAAGCCGAGCAGAATGGACTAGAGCGCCGATTGGAAGCGATATTTTTTGAATTGGCCAGTTATCAAGCGGGCAGTGATCCATCGGGCCATAGCATTACCCAGCGCTGGGAGTTTTGGCGTGCCGCACGGCATATCATCGCGCAACATCCATGGACAGGAGTGGGAACCGGCGATACCAAGAGCGCTTTTCAAGCGGCTTACGATGAATTGCATTCGGCACTTGATGCCAAACATCGGCTGCGTGCCCACAACCAGTACCTTACGCAGTGGTTGACCTTCGGGGTAGTTGGTCTAGCGTTGTGGTTGTGGGTCTTGTATGCTGCATGGCGCCGCGGGCAATGGCGTTTCCCGTTGTGGTCTTCCTTTCTCCTTATCACCGCCCTCAGTTGCCTTACCGAGGACACCTTGGAGTCGCAAGCAGGTGTAACTTTTGTGGCGTTTTTTTATGTGTGGATAAGGTATGGTCTTAATGATCAGCGAGAGAAGTACACGCAGTGACTAGCGGGTGTTATTTCCCCTCTACTTTTTTTCTTTTCCCCAATCCAATATACGAACCCAAGGCCCAGCTCCGCTCGAAAAAGGCAATGCGCTGCGAGGCGCGAGCATCATCGGGCCATTGTAGCAGAATATCGCTGAGCGAGGTCCATCCACATTGCGCATTGACTTGCACGAAAAAGTGTGGGCCTATCTCCAATCGACCGCCGCAATTCACACTCGCTCCAAAACCACTCAGGTGTGGTTTGTTTCGGTAGTTCTCCCCAAAAAAGGTGAAGTCGGTCCACGGCAACATAAAGCCTATCGATGGCCCTCCATAAAGTGCTCCGCTCACTTTCCCATTGCGCGAATGCCAAAAGGGCATGCGTTTTTCTAAACCTGCGCGCACAAAGTTGAAACCATCGCTGTGGTGGTAATTCATGAAAGCGGGGTTGTATAAAAAATACTCATGCTGAA
>CANHSF010000045.1 GCA_947463065.1 Flavobacteriales bacterium
AGTTGGACCATTTTCGAATTTTTGGGAACAGGATTGAGCACGCCTGCTTTTACCATTTTGGCATCGGCCGATGTCAATTGCAAAACGAAATTGCGAATGTTGTCGAATCCGATGCTGTCGGTGGTGTGAAAACTGGCTTTGCTGAGCTTCACCGATTGGATGTGTTCTGCGGTTAACCCCGGTTCGATTTGGCTCAAATCGATGGTATGGTTGGCTTGCATGGTGTTGGGTCCATCGAACAGTGGACCTTCAGCAGCAATGACGATGTCTTTGATGGAGTATGTTTTTGTGACGCTCTGCTTGCACGATGCCAATACAACAACAACACAGAGGAAAGTGAATATCTGTTTCATAGTGTGAAATTTAGTATCCGACCAAAATAAGTAGAATCGGGTTAATCAGTCGGGATTTTTTTATAGAAAAATCGAGGGTCATTTTGAGTTTTGTTCGAATAGGAAGCAAGATGCCATCGACTGGGCAAACATCTTGGGTCTTGACTGGCAATGAATTTTCATAATTATTGGCAGGCGAGAAGTTTCGGTTGCACGCTTTTTTGATTCGAACAGGCCCGCATCCGAATTGGCGCACCATGGTTTGGCAGATCCCGATTGCGGTGTATAAGTGAAATAAACGGACCCAGTCTTCTTTTTAGATATTCGGGTGTATATTTGGGTGTCGGAAATAGCATGTTGAACACCAGTACCATACAAATAACACCTGAAATCCTGAAACTCGTCAGTCTAATAGATGAGTTCAAAGGTGCGTGTAAGGCATTGGGAACGCTTGCTCCTGAAAGGCTCTCGGCTTTGCGCAGAGTAGCCACCATCGAAAGCATAGGCTCGTCTACACGCATCGAGGGCAGTCTGCTATCCGACAAAGACGTAGAACGCCTCTTGTCCAACCTAGAAATAAAAACCGTTACCAGCAGAGACGAACAGGAAGTTGCTGGATATGCAAAAGTGATGGAGACCGTTTTCACTTCATGGGAATAGATACCCATGACGGAAAACTATATTCAGCAATTGCACAAGGATTTATTAACCTTCAGCGAAAAGGACGAATGGCACCAGGGCAGTTACAAAGCCAACTCCAGTTCCGTTGCAGCCTTTGACGAAAACGGTAATCAAATGGGAATTGTGCTTGAAACAGCAACGCTTTTTGATACGCCGAGGTTGATGGGCGAATTGACCCAGTGGTTGTGTCAGGAAAGAGAATTGGCACAATTACACGCTTTATTGATTACCGCAATATTTATTGTGGTATTTCTCGAAGTACATCCTTTTCAAGATGGCAACGGCAGACTTAGCCGAGTATTGACCGCCTTGCTCTTGTTGCAAGCTGGCTATGCCTATGTGCCGTATTGTTCTCTTGAAAGCACCATCGAACAAAGCAAAGAAGGCTACTACTTAGCATTGCGATAGACTCAGGGAACAATCCGCGCCGAAAGCCCCAATTGGCAACCTTGGATAACCTTCTTTTTGCAATCTTTGCAAAAGCAAGTGTTGCGCCTGTCACAAAAGGTGGAGCGCGAAAAAATTGTGCTTTCCGCCTTGCCAGATTTGTCCCTAACCATCTTGGAATTTGCCAAAGAATACGGGCGTGTTTCCATGGGTGAAATTGCTGCGTTGACAGGGAAAAGCAAAAACACGTTGAAGGTTCATTTCCGCGCATTGGTTGAGAAAGGGTTCATAGAACAAAGGGGCGGAGGTAGGACGAGTTGGTGTGTTGTCACTTAACTTGAAGGGAGGAATCTCAAGGTAGCAGCGGAGCCCGATAATGAGCAACGGATTCTTAACAAAAAAAAGACGCCTTTTACAGCGTCTTCTTTCTTTAAATTTCGTGTCACCGTAGGGAGTCGAACCCCAAACCTTCGCATCCGTAGTGCGATGCTCTATCCAGTTGAGCTACGGTGACCCTTCTTCCTTTTAAGGGGTGCAAATATATATCTTCTTCTTGGATTGTGCAAAAAATACGAATTTTTCAACGTAATTTACTGCATTTCAGTTACTTGAATTGGATTTTCATCAGTTTTAGCTCGCCAAAATCAAAGTCGGGGTTGATCACCTCTACGCGCATCTCGATCGGATGCCCGCTGTTGTCCAACACAAAGGTCACCTTGCCCGGAGGCAACATCATTTTTGTACTCCATTTGAGTTGGAACGTGTCGTAGTGCCAATGCGTCAAGGTGCCTTTAAACAAGGCTGTGGGTTTGAAGTCGATACGCATAGCGCCGCTGCTGTCCACCACTACTTCTACATCGCCATACATCTCGCTGCGGTAGATGCCCGCATAGGCTTGGGTCGGCAAACTGGGCTTGGTGTCATTGGCACGATTGGCTTGGTCTTCTTGCTCGGCAATTTTCGCAGCCATCATGTCCTTGTTGCGCATATCCAAGAATACATTGTACCAATCTTCTTTGTGCTTGGGCTGGAGGTAGTGATCCAATATCTCATACGTCAACATCGAGGGCAAAGCGTTGATGTTGTTGGTCAAGATGACAAATCCCAAGTTGTGCTCGGGAACCAACACAGTTTTCGAAATCATACCGTCATATCCTCCTCCGTGACTCACAATCTTACAGCCGGCATATTCCATCAATTCCCAGCCCAATCCATACCCGTTGAAGTGCCGAGAAGGCATGTGCTCGCGTTGCCATGTGCCCACGGGTTTCGGTGTATTGTTTTCCCACATTTCATGGGTGCGCGCTTCTTTCCAATACGTTTTGCCATCCAAGGTGCCTTTGCCCAACTGCAATAGAAGCCAACGGGTCATCTCCTCGGCGCCGGCATTGATGCTGCCCGCCGGTCCGACATTGTCCCAATTCACCCAATCGATGGGCTCGTTCACGCCATTGTTTTCATTGTGCGGTGTGGCTTTGTTGGATTGTGGTGTGAACGCCGTAATGCTAGTGTTGGCTTGAACCATCCCAATGGGGCGCATGATGTTTTGTTTTACAAAATCATCCCACGTCATGCTGCTCACGGCTTCCACCACCAATCCTGCCGCGATGAAATGGATATTGTTGTATCCATAGCCTGCACGAAAACCGAACGATGGTTCGAGGTGTTTGGATCGCTTGACGACTTCCTCGCGACTGTGCTCGGAACCGTACCAAATCAAATCGCCGCTGAAGGTGTCCAGTCCGCTGCGATGACACAGTAAATCGCGAACGGTCATATTCGCTGTCACATAGGGGTCGTACATTTGAAAATAGGGGAGGTATTGCACTACTGGATCGTCCCAACGCAGTTTGCCTTGGTCCACTAGTATCGCCAATGCTGCTGAGGTAAAGGCTTTGCTGTTGCTGGCTATGGCAAATTGGGTCTGTGCATCCACCGCTTCTTTGGTGGCGGTGTTTTTAACCCCAAAGCCCCGACTCATCACCACTTTGCCATCTTTGACAACGGCTACGGCCATTCCGGGCACATTGAAGTCTGTCAAACTTTTCAGGCATTTGGCCTCTATTGCGCTCAGATCTTGGCGCACCTCGGCGGGCTGTTTCTTTTTAAGTGGTGCAAGGGTGTGGGCGTGCGTCGTGCTCATGCACCACGGAAAAACAATCAAGGCTGCAATAATCAAGTGTTGTTTCATGCAACAATGATAGTGCGATTTTGGCGTTACTCGGCTCTTGTATTTCTCCTCTTGGATGTGGTGTGAATTCTCTCTTTCAGCGTCATATTTGTGGAAATTATTGGATATGAATATTCCTGCATCAAATCATCCGCGAGTGGTTATTGTCGGCGGTGGCTTTGCTGGTTTGCAATTGGCCAAGTCATTGGTCGGTCAATCTGTACAGGTTGTGTTGCTGGATCAACACAACTACCACGCGTTTCAACCGTTGTTTTATCAAGTGGCTACCGCAGGTCTTGAGCCGGGCAGCATTGCCTATCCATTTCGCAAAATTTTCAGTGCTTCTCGACAGGTCTATTTCCGAATGGGAAGAGTGGAGCGTATCGATTTGATTGCAAAAAAAATAACTGCGGATATCGGCGAACTCACATTTGATTATGTGGTGATTGCAACTGGCGCCACCACCAACTTTTTTGGCAACAAAAACATGGAACGGCTCGCTATGCCTATGAAGTCGGTCTCCGAAGCTTTGAATATTCGATCGCTGATGTTGCAGAATTTGGAGAAGGCCTTGCTCACCAATGATCCGAATGACAAGGATTCGCTCATGGGAATTGTTATTGTTGGAGGTGGTCCTACTGGAGTGGAGTTGGCGGGTGCCATCGCCGAGTTGAAGCGCGATATTCTGCCCAAAGATTATCCCGACCTCGATATGCGGGTGATGGATATTCATCTCATCGACAGCAATGCGCGTGTGCTCAAAGAGTTTGACGAAAAGAGCAGTGCAGTGGCCATGGAAGAGTTGCTTAAAATGGGCGTTGACCTTCGCTTGAATGAGCGTGTTACGGATTACGATGGTAAAGTCATTTCGTGTCAATCGGGCGAGGTATTGCCGGCTGCTATGGTGATTTGGGCGGCTGGTGTAAAGGCCAATATTCCATCCGGTGTTCCCGATGCCGCAATGTCAGGTGGGCGCATCGCGGTCAACGCATTCAATCAATTGCCGGATTTTCCCAGTGCCTTTGCCATAGGTGATGTAGCGGTGATGGTCAATGAAGATTATCCACGCGGTCACCCCATGGTGGCGCAGCCTGCAATTCAACAGGGTAAGTTGTTGTCCAAAAATCTAATTGCTCTTCTTCAGGGCAGAACAATGTCGCCGTTCATTTACAAAAATCTCGGAAGCATGGCCACCATTGGCCGCAACAAGGCGGTGGTCGAGTTTCCCCGGTTCAAGATGAAGGGTTGGTGGGCCTGGTGTTTGTGGCTTTTTGTGCATGTTTTTCAGTTGATCGGATTTCGAAATAAACTGATTGTAATGGTCAGTTGGGCTCAGAATTACCTGCGCCATGCCAGGGATTTGCGCCTGATCATTCGACCGTTCAAACAATCGTCGTGAATAGAAAATAAAAAACGGACCACTGCAGGTCCGTTTTCTTTTTTTATGATGGATAGGGCTGGTTAGTCGATGCGTTTGATTTGAGCTCCCAATGCCTGCAATCGTCCTTCAATGTTTTGGTATCCGCGATCGATTTGCTCGATGTTTTGGATGACAGATTTTCCATTCGCTGCAAGCGCTGCTATAAGCATGGACATACCGGCTCTGATGTCGGGCGATGACATCGTAATGCCGCGAAGTTTGGTTTCTCTGTTGCTGCCAATGACTACAGCACGGTGTGGATCACAGAGTATGATTTGCGCGCCCATTTCGATCAATTTGTCTACGAAGAAGAGTCGGCTTTCAAACATCCATTGATGGATCAACACGCTGCCCTTAGCTTGTGTGGCTGTCACCAGTGCTACAGATATCAAGTCAGGTGTGAATGCGGGCCAAATACCATCGCGAATGGTGAGAATGGATCCATCAATCAGTTGGGTAATTTTGTAACTGTCTTGCGATGGAATGTGAATGTCATCGCCTCTAAAGTCCAGTTGTATTCCCATTTTGCGAAATACGGAGGGTATAATTCCCAATTCTGGAATGGCGCAGTTTTTAATGGTGATTTCTGAATTCGTGGCCGCTGCTAGTCCAATGAAACTTCCGATCTCAATCATATCGGGAAGCATGCGGTGGGTGCAACCGCCAAGTTGGCTCACACCTTGAATAATGAGTTTGTTGCTGCCGATGCCGCTTATTTTGCCACCCATGCTATTGATCATTTTGCAGAGCTGCTGCAAATAGGGTTCGCTCGCAGCGTTGTATATTGTGGTCTCTCCTGGCGTAAGCGATGCGGCCATCAAAATATTGGCTGTACCTGTCACCGATGCTTCATCGAGTAGGATATAAGCTCCTTTTAAATTGGTCGCATTGATTTTGTAGAAACGCTCTTCTTTGAGGTGCTCGAAGGTAGCTCCTAAGGCTTCGAATCCGCGCAAATGGGTATCCACTGGACGTCTTCCTATTTTGTCGCCACCGGGTTCGGGAATGTATGCCTTGCCAAAGCGGGCCAAGAGTGGGCCAATGATCATGATGCTGCCGCGCAAAGCTCCTCCTTTTTTCTTGAAGTCCTCGGTCATCAAGTACTCCAAATCCACATGAGCGGCTTTGAATTTATAAGTGCCTTCGCTTATTTTTTGAACCTCAACCCCCATGGAGGCCAACAATTCAATGAGCTTCATGACATCGCGGATGTCAGGTATGTTTTCGAGTATAACTTCTTCGCCGGTCAGAAGTACTGCTGAGACAATTTGCAGCGCCTCGTTCTTTGCGCCTTGTGGAATCACTTCGCCTTGAAGTTGTTTGCCACCGATAATTTCAAAAGATGCCATGTGCTTTCTTTGTCTATATTTTGTTGAGCATAAAAGAAAGCGTTGATTTTACACCATCTCTGAAGATCGCATAAAATTATTGACATTAACAGGCTTAATACAGCTTCATGCGTTTGCGGTCAAAAGCACCCAAATAGGTGAGGTTGATTTCGGGTCCGCCGATCATACTCGTCACGCCCTCCATCTTGCCAATGCGAATGTCGTATCCAACTCCCAAGATCACGGTGCGTTTGAACTCAAAGGCTACCGTTGGGTGAATGGCATCTTTCCAACGGTAGAATACGCCTGCACTTATGGCGCTGCTGGTTTTGACCGTTGTGTATCGGCTATCGCCACCGAGTCGATAGGTGCCCATGCCGCCCACCATGATCTCCATTGCACCTCCTTGACGCTGGTAGAGGGCATCGTAGCGCATTTCGATCAAATCGCCTTTGCTGAAGAGCGTGGCGGTTACCGTCTGTCTGTACCGATAGCGTTCGTTGCCCTTTCGAATGAACTGCAAACTTTGGTTGGTATGATGAATGGCTGCGCTGGTATTGAACTTGGTCTTGGAGTTCATTTTTTTGCGCCAATTGATGCCTGCAGATAAATCGATGGTGCCGTCTTTTTGCGCCAAGAAACGCTCTTTGTCATCCATGCTTGGATCGTACTCAATACCGTTGTATTGGGCATCCCAAGCCAAGCCTGTCCAATCGATACTGCGTTGCAAATACCCCACTTGCAGTCCTCCTGAAATCAAATTGCTGGAATTGGCCAACAAGTGATACGCCACGTTGCCTTTGATGCTCAATGTGCGCTGGGCTGCTTTGCCTGCTTCGTCTTGTACCACACTCAAGCCAAATCCGGTGAAATTGTCATTGTAGTAACTCAACATTTTGTATTGCACATCCACAAGATTGGTTTTGTAACCGCTGAAAATAGAGCTCCATTGGTTGCGGTGCACCACAGTGGCGCGCAACGACTCTTCAAACAGGCCAGTAACTGCAGGATTGTAGAGTTGCGTGGCGGTTGTAAATTGTGACAAATGAAAGTCTTGTGCCCAAGCGGTATCAAAACCGAATGATCCTACGGTTAGGGCAATGCATGTATAGATGGAATGGATATGCTTTTTCATCGGAATGGCGTTTAGCGAACCAAAATGACTTCGCCGGTTATCGTGAGTGGAGCGTCGTTGCTGAGTCGTATTTTTAAGGTGTAGAAATAGCTGCCGGATTGCGAAGGTGATCCGCGCAATTGGCCGTCCCAGCCCCGCGAAACATCATTGCTGACAAATACTTCCTCTCCCCAACGATTGTAAATGCGGAAGTCCATGCGTGCAATGCCGTTGCCGCGCACATAGAGCACATCGTTGTTGCCATCGCCGTTGGGCGAAAAGATATCGGGAACAAAAATGGGTATTTCGGGCAACACACAAAAGCTGTAGGTGGAGGTGTCTTCGCAGCCCGCATCGTTCATCACATAAAGGTTGATGGTATAATTGCCCGCTTCGGTAAAGGATTGGCTGAGGCTCTGTCCGGGTGCATAAGGAAGTGCGTTGCCGTTGCCAAATTCCCAATTTCCCATCGTAGCGTTTTGACTCAGGTCGATGATGTCGATGTCGGATGCATCTTGAAAATCAACGCAAGGACTGTTGGGGGTCACAATGAAATTTGCATTGACATTGGGATAGCTCGGGATGATGACTGTTTCGGGGTTTGTTTCGCAACCCGTTACATTGTCGGTCACCACCAATTGCCAGCTTGTGCCGGCAGCAGCAGTCAAGGTGGCGCTGATGGTGTTGTTCCAAGCAATGGTGTAATTGCCACCAACGGGTGAAATCGCAACGCTTGCAAAACCTTCTTCGCCGATGCACAATGTGTCGGAGGTGGAAACCACTGTTTCAATGGGTGGCAATACTTCGATAAACAAACTGTCGGTTACAGCTGGTCCGCACCCGTCATTGATGATGACACTGATGTATTGGGATTGCGCAGGTGCTGCAGTGGTGGAATTGAACGCCAATCCACCTGTGCTCCATTGGTACGAATACCCACTGGTTCCTGGAAAACCTCCCGATGTTTGTGCTGTCACCGTGACCTGCTGGTCTTGGCAAAGGGTGGAGTCGTTGGCGGAGAGGATATTGGTAAGTCCGGGATGGATGGTGAATTGCGCCGTGTCGGATGTATTGGGGCACAACTGCCCGATGTGGGTGTAGATCACCTCGTAATTGCCTTCGCCCAGTTGAGCGGGATTGAAATTGTTTTGGGTCAGTGCGCCATTGAAAACCCCTCCTGTGGGATTGGCTTGAAAGGTATAGGTTTGATCCAACACACAATAGTCGCTGTTGAGGTTGGTAATCTCGGCTTGCTCAAATGTTTCTACGGTTACCAAAACGCTGTCGGCACAACCAGCGGGGGTATTCCAGTACACGTAAAATTGGCCGGGATTCGCGGAAGCGGGATCAAACAAACCGGTGGTAGCGTTGGTGATGCCATCTCCGCTCCAAGTGCCACCAGGTGTTGCGCTGGGATCGATCAAAACTGCTGGTTCATTGCTGCAAAACTGGAGACTTTGAGCGGCAAGCACGCTGTTATACACCCGCATTTCTAAGCTGTCGATACAGGTGTTTTTCTCATAATAAATCGTGTGCGTACCTGTCCCCGCTACTGTGGGATTGAACCGGTAATTGGATCCTCCAAGGAATTGAACCCCTTGCCCAGTCCATTGTCCACCCGATGGCCCAAAAAATCCAATGTTCTCTTCATTCAAATCCATGGGACTGTCGTTGATACAAAAGTCCATAAACTCTTCGACAATGGTAGTGCGCAAATTATAAATGGTTATGGTATCCGAACAACCATTCGGTGCGGCATAGTATACTGTTGCATAGGTGTCATTGGCGATGAGTCCAGGGTCAAACAAGCCGGTGGTGAAATTGACCAATCCATCGCCCGTCCATTCTCCTCCAGGTGGGGTAGGTGTGGGACCGTCATACCATACCAAAGGCGCCTCGTCGGGACAGGTGGTATGGAAGGATCCTCCAATGTCGATGGGTTTTACAAATACTTCAAAGTCTTGACTGCAGCCGTTGATGGCATAGTTGAATGTGACCCAACCGCCGGGTGTTTGCTCAGGAGCGTACACGCCCAAACTGTCGTCTACGATTCCAGGTCCGGTCCATTCGCCTCCAGGAGGGGCAAAGGCGATGGTGTCAAACCAAGCACTTTGGCAAATGGTGTCGAGCACGAAATCTCCCGTGATGGATCCGACATGCACCAACGTTTGATCGGTGCATCCATTGACGGTGTAAGTGAGGGTGTAATCGCCCAAAACCACGGGATTGAACAATCCGATGGCAGAGGTAAAAAGGCCTGTCCATGTTCCGCCTGTTGGGGTGGCATACAATGGAAACTGTCCGGTGTTTTGGCATGCGGCGGTGTATTCTTCGGCTTGGATGGGGGTAATGGTGAATTGAACACTATCGCGGCATGTAGCGGTTTCGAAGTACACGTAAGTGATGCCACCGCCTGCCACACTATCGGGATCGAATATGGATGTGCCGGCTTCGAGTCCATCGCCCGACCAGGTTCCGGCTGCTGATGCCGTCATCGCGATGTCGTTGGCCGATTGACAAAGGGTTTGCGCCGGTGTTGTGATCGCGGCGCTGCTTACGGCAACAGTAATGGATCGGGTGACACTGCTGCCGGTTTGTGGATCCGTAATCACACAGGTGTAGGTGGTGTTTTGGGTGGGGCAAACGTTGTGTGGTCCTGCTGTTGCTGGCAAACCTTGATTCCAACTGTAGGTGTAGGGCGTGCAACTTTGGGCTGCGGCAAATACCGATGTGCATTCGCCTACGCAAATTTGGTTGTCGTCTGCAATCGCTTGGGCATTGATGGGGCATCCTGTAAAGTTGAAGGATGTTGAAATATCAAACGGGTAAACTGTGCCGCAGGCGTCCGTAATCTCCACATGTAGCTCGATTTGCAACTCGCAGTTGTAGGCGATGGCATGGTCGAGCGTGAGCACACTGAATGTGGTTTGGCCGGCATTGCACCCTGTAATCTGCAATACATCATACGCTTCGTTTTGGTTATAGACCGTGAAGTTGGCCGCTTGAAAAATTGCGCAGGGATAGGCTTGGTCGTAGTTGACTTGAATGGTGGTGGAATTGCAAATTGGTACAGCAACAATGGCCATGGTAGGAGGCACTGGGGGTGGTATGACCGACTCCCATTCCACGCTAAATCCGCAATAGGCTACATTGATGTCCGAGGTGAAAACAAATGTCACCGCTCCCGATGTTGCGTTCAATGCGGGTGGAAGATTGACACCCGTGAACTGTCCCAACAAGGTGCCAGTGGCATCGATGCCATCGTATATCGTGAGAAAGTCAAAATTCGCCTGCAGGCAAAATTGATTGAAAAAGGTCAAAGCAATCGGGCCTCCGGTTTGGATGGTGGTGGTGAGGTTCTCGCTTTGGCCGTAAATGGCGCTTTCACCACCGCTGTCGTACAATATGCCTTGACAGTCGGTCAGAACAGCCCCGTCGCTCATATTGTATTCTATAAGTTCTTGGCTGTGTAGCGCTCCCATGAAGAGCAAACTGGTGATGCTGGTAAGTAGTATTCGTAACATAAATGTGCCACTTGATGCGGTTGTCAATTCCCGCTTACCTTACAAATATAAGGCAAGTTCGAAAACGAGAAGGCGTTTGCGCCATGACTTGCCAAGGTGCGGCGGTGGGTAAACGGCGGCACGTTGGAGCTTAATTCTTGAACATGGCCCGGTGCGGGTGGGGTGAATGAAGCGCGGGCTACAAACTGTCTACGATGGCGATGAATGAGGTTTCGATTTCGTTGCTCCAATTCCCTGCGCGGTCGCGTATTTGAAAAGTGAAATTGGTGTTTTCAATTTGGCCGGATGACAACAAAAACAGCGGGTCCAAGGTGAGTTCGTAGGTGCCTTTGATGTACAGCTCTTGCAGTTCCGGTGTCATGGGAGGGATATGGTACCAATCGTATTCCGAGATTCGGGCATCTTTGATACGCAAACTAAAGTCGTCGGCATCGGGTTCGCCCAAATCTCCTTGGTAGTCCTCATAACTGAAACGAATAACTACCGCATTGTTGAATTGCTCCACACTGTCGGCCGACATGCTCAGAAATGCAATGATCGGGGCTTCCGGATCAGCCTCTTCTTTTTTACAACCGATTGCCGCTACCAAGGTCAGCAGGAGAATTGAAAAGTGAATTTTGCTGTTCATTGTACGAGTATGGAAAAGTATAAATACCAGAAGGGTTCGGAGCTTCCGTTGGGAATGACGGTTGGATTGAGCTGCAAGCCATCGTCAATGTTGCAGCGCAAATAATAGGTTTGTCCGGGAGTGGCGGTGCTCAGGTCGAGGGTGGCTTTGTAATAAAACTGATTGGGCGAGTCGCCAAAATCCAACGCTGTGATTGGGGTTTGCGGAGCAAAAGTACTGTTCAATGTGGGGACAAAATTGGTAGCAGATAGCGCGCCTTGCAGTCCAATGCTCTCGAAGCCCACGGGATATGCTTGTTCCTGGTAGGGCAAAATCCAAACATCCACCAAGCCCGATGGTACTTCGATGGCGCCTATGCCAAAAGGGCTATCTGTATCGCGGGGATAAGGTGAAGTGGTGTTGTCGTGCGGAAAAATGGCAAGACCATATACAATGGGCAGAGGTGTGCCCTCTGCTGGGGGCGGCGGGTTGCCATACATGTCTTTTGCACCGGCCATAATCCACGATTCAATTTTGGAGAGGTACAAAGCCTTGTTGGCCATCCAGTCGGTTCCCTCCGTTTCAAGAGGCATGATGCCGCTGGTGTTTGGAATGAAATTCGTAAGGCGCTCGTGCAGCAATGAGTAAGCGGTGTCGCCGGGCACCACGCGGTACACAAAGCTGTTGGTCGCATTGTTGGTAATCACGGGATGATTGACCAATGTTTGATACGACCCAGCAACACTTCTGAATTCTGGTTCAAACGTGCCGTCGTGGCATCCGCTGTTTGCACAAGTGGGCAAAAACACTTTCTCGTGCAGCCAAGCAAAATTGGTCGACGGTATTTCCTCGATATTGGGATTATCGTTTTGAACCGCAGTTGTGGCATTGAGATAGGGGTTTTCCGGATCATCGGGTTTGCACGTCACTGAGGCCAATGCCAACAGAGCGATGAAGGACCATTGAAGTTTTTTCATCATCCCGGATTGTTCATTAGGTACAACAAAGATTGGGTGTTATCGGCCAGCAAATTGGTGGGTATTGAACCGGCGATGCCCAGGATGTCGGCAACCGTGAGCATGGCATCTGAAACCTGACCGACAGGCGCATCAAAACTACCGACGACATGGTTGGAAAGGATGCCTGGACCGGCCATAAGCGACCAAATGCGCAATGAGTTCGCATCGCTGTGGTCATAGGCCCTCCATAAATTTTCATCTTGTATGGAATTGGGTTCATCGTTGCGTCCGCATTCGGGAATGCAAATGATGCTCGTATTGCCTGCCAAATTGGGGTCGTTTTGAATGACTTCCCAGAGGTGGCCCACTGCATGGTCGGCACGATGCATGGCGCGCACGTAATCGCTGAAATTGCTATGGCACACGTCTACTCCGCTCAGGTTGACGGTCATGAATGCCGGCTTGAAGTAGGTCATGACCTCCGAAGCAAATCCGATGGTATAGGCGTCACCCGAGTCGCTCACTGGAGGCAGATTCAAAGTGCCGTTTTCTACCTTTTCGTACATCAAATTCATAAAGGTTTTGATGTTTTGTTTTTCTTCTTCGGTGTTGCCCAAGGCATCGAGCGACCCGCCATAATTGGCAAAGGTGTTGTCGAGAAACGCCTTGAGTTTGTACATGGGATTGAGTTCGTTTTCCGGATGATAAATTTTGCTATTGCCCAGGTAGGTTTGACTTTGTTGGTTGAAGGTCACATTGGGAGCAAAGAAGTTTGCGCCATATTTTATTCCATAATCGGGATGCCCACTGTAATTGAGCAAAGGAACCGAACCATCGATGCCGTTGCCCACGAACCAAACGTCGGTGGCACCGTATCCGCCGTGCCTCCGAATGTACTCGAAGATGGTGGGGTTGATGGGCCGTTGTTTGAGTCCTTGACTTTCGGCCGAAATGCCTTGCAAGATGCTGTTGAGTCCACCGAAGTGTCCAGATGAAAAGGCCTGCATTTCTTGAAACAACGTGCCCTGCGCTTGCAATGAATTGTTGACAAAACTGGGGAGCGCTGGTATGGGGCTAATGCCGCCTTCTCCGGTGCCGTAAACAATTTTCATTTCGGGCGGTGCTCCAGTGAGCATATTGTACATGATGTTGCCAGGATACGGCTCGTTGACTTGTGCATCGTCCAGGTACCGCATGCCCACACTTTCTTGGTGTCTTACACCACCGGCAAACATCACCAACACCACATGCTCGGCAGATCGTGAACCCGTTTGGGCAAACAAGCGACCTGAAGGTAAAATGTACGGTGCCGCGATTGCTCCTGCTGCTGTGGCCGCCGATGTTTTTATGAATGATCTTCTTTTCATGGTTTTGCCTTCAGGGATTAATAGTATTTGTATTCATTGCACAGCGCAAAAGAAAAATAGACAATTTCGGGGGTCACGTAGGGATGGCTAAGAATGAAGTTTTTGACCCACAATTGCTCCGCTTCGTTGGGGATGCGCAAGAGGAAACGTTTGTATGTTTCGATGATAAAGGTGTCCATGTCGCCGTTCATCTCTTCCGATGTGGGAAGCTGAACACCCGCGTTGTTAAAGAAATTGCTGATCAGCACTTCTTTTGCAATTTCTTGATCGCCAATGCTGCGAAATGCCTCGTCCAATTCGAAAACTTGGTTGGAGCTGATGGCGGATTGAAACAAATTCGTATAGAGGATGCTGATGTATTGGGCGTTGGTTTTTTCCTTGTCTTTCTCGGCTGCGCTGCTGTAGAGGTTGACCGGATTCAATTCAAACAACGCTTCTTTTTCCTTGCGGCACGATTGGAGCAGTGTCCCTACTGCCGCCAAGGCTCCAAGGGAAGCAACAAGTCCTTTGTAATGGGGTTGTGATGGCATTTGGCTCATGTGTGTTGATGTGTTGGGGTTAATTCCATCCGGCGTATTCATCGGTAATGGCGATGGCTTTTTGAATTGCTTGGTAATTGTCGTTTGCGCTGAATACGGGCAAAAGTGCAAAGAGCTCTCCACTCAAAGGCTCACGGCCGAGTAAACTGTTGTAGGCCCAGCGCACCGATCCTTCATCGAATTCGGCATTGCTCACCAAAAGGGCGATGTACTCGGATTTGCTCGTGATGGTGGTGCCAAACAAATAACCGCTGCTGTTGTAATCCACCGGTGGAAAGGCCTGGTCCAGTTCCGCTGCAGTGGGATAGCGGAAGAACAAATCATCAAATGTGGCATTGATGTAATTGAACGAATTCATATTGATGTCGTCGTACGTCTGGTTGAAGCACATGCGGCGGCATGCTTCCCGCAGGGTGATTGCGCCGGTCTGCAGTTCTGTTTTGCAATTCATCACACCCAGCATGATGTTCGCTCTGTTGCGATTGATCTCATAAGCCAGCATGTTGTTGTTCAAACTATCTTGAACAGAAATCACATAGTACAGGTAATACGTGCTCATCAAATCGGCCTCGGATGCGCCAGCCAAAAACCGTGCTTTCAGGTCTTCGTAGAGTTTGTTGTGGTAGGCGGACTTGTAGGTGATGTTGTCCAGTGACGTTGTTTCGTCGGTCATGATTTTATCGACCAAGGCCTTGCGGCTATTGATCGACAAATTGGCATTTTCAAGCACAGCGGTTTCTTGTGACAGCTCTTCGTCGGTGGGTTCGCGGCCAATGAGATCGATAAAAAGTCGGTTGACATAATTCTCGATGAGCAATGTCGAAACGTTGTCGTATTCGGGAATGGTATTGTTGCTGTAAGTAATGGTCTCTTCTTTTTTGCAGCCATTGAGCAGCAGCAATGCACCAATGAAGAAAAAAACATATGAATTCATTTGACCCATAGTTCGAAAATGGATTGTTAAGGTACTGGGCGGTTTTCCTTGCACGGCAATAACCCATTTGGGCATGGATTTATTGTATGCTCTGGGGAATGTACACCAATTTTCTTTACACGGCTGTTAAATCCGTATTAACTTTCCTCAAGGTCTTTTTGATAACGTTTGAAAAAGCGGCCCAGGTTGTTGGATGACCTGGGATTTGCACTTGGAATCGGTCGGGACATATTTGGCAGCATGCCGTTTTCGCGGAGCAGTGCGCCAGATCATAGCGATGGGGGATCAATCCACTCCTAAATATTTGTGGGTTTGGATGGAGATTCTCCAGCGGGTGTGCAACCGGATGTGGTCCAGGATGAGCGTTTGCGTGGATTCTTTTTTGCTCCATTCGGGTTGCATGTACAGCATGCATTGGGGAGATACGCGATGGGCATGGCCTTCAGCCCATTCCAGATCGCTTTTGTGATTTACGATGACTTTAAGTTCATGGGCCAGCGGATATATCGCATCCACGGGCGCTTTGAATTTTTTTGGCGAGAAGGTAATCCAGTCCCACGTACCTGTAAGTGGATGCGCACCGGAGGTTTCGATGTGGGTGCGTATGCCTGCTTGCTGAAGGCCTTGGGTCAATGCGTCCAAGTTGTGCATGGCGGGTTCGCCGCCGGTAACGACACATAGGGGTGCGCCCGATATCACAACTTCGGCGATCAATACGTCTACGGAATAGGTTGGATGCACGCTGGCGTCCCAACTTTCTTTGACATCGCACCACACACATCCTACATCGCAGCCGCCCAAGCGAATAAAATACGCCGGAGCACCAGCGAATGCACCTTCGCCTTGTACGGTGTAGAACCGTTCCATAACTGGTAACTGGTGGACATCAATCATGCTGCAATGTTAGGGCAATTGAGAAGATATACGGAGCTGCGCTGGGGAATTTTAGGCATAAAAAAATCCACACCAAAACTCCGGTAGTTCGCTCAAATCGAATTCGCATATGTTTTGTTTTGCAACAATGACCAACTTGCGAGCACATTGAGATCAACTTGCGACTTTCTCAAGGAAAGCGGTGAACAGGTGGCCTAAAACACCTGGTCCACAAGCTGTGGATTCATTTGACCATATCAACCAAAATAGGTAACAACTGAGTCTCGCTGCGCTGCAATTGCCATTGACATATGGGTTCAATGGGTATTCGAGCGGGAATTACGCAAAATTTCAATGTGGATTTAATGACTTTTTTGGCTCGTTAGCCAAATCGAATA
>CANHSF010000046.1 GCA_947463065.1 Flavobacteriales bacterium
GAGCCCTTCCCCCGTTGAGTGTGCCGTTTGGTGACATTGTGCTAAGTCCAGGGGCAGTGCAGTTTGGACAACAGCAAATTGGTCAGATCAAAACCAACAAACCGCTGATTGTGTTCAACAAACAAAACGACAACAAAATCGCGTTGATTGCAGGCGAAGGCATTTGGAGATGGCGCATCGCTTCGTATCAGCAGTACGGCAGCCACCAATACTTTGATCAACTCATCACAAAGATCACGCAATACATGTCGGCCAAAGAAGACAAGAGTTTGTTCCGCGTGAATGGCAAAAACGACTTTTTAGAAAATGAGCGCATTGTATTTGACGCTGAACTGTACAACCAATCGTTTGAGGCCATTACCAACAAAGAAGTGAAAATGCGCGTGATCTCCGACAGCGGTTTGGAATATGATTTCAACTTCTCGCCCAATGCCACGCGTTATCGATTGGATGCGGGCCAGCTGCCTCCTGGCAATTATGCTTACATCGCATCGGCCTCAAGCGACGAGGGTGTATTGGAACGCAAAGGACAATTCAGCATTTCGGCTTTGGATTTGGAGCTCACGCATACTGTGGCCGACCATCGACTATTGTATCAGTGGGCTGCAGCGCACGACGGTCAAATGATGGCACCCACCGATATGGCCCAATTGGCCGAGCTGATCAAGGCCCGCAAGGATGTGGTGTCCATTGCCTACGAACACAAGGAACTCAAAGATTTGATCAATTACCGATGGCTGTTGGCCCTATTGTTAGGACTGCTCAGCATGGAGTGGTTGATGCGCAAACGAGCAGGAGCTTATTGATATGCCCAACCGACACCACGACACATTGCTGCGCATAGGCGGCGTTCCCGAACACTTCAACTTGCCCTGGCAATTGGCGGCAGAACGCGATATCTTTTCAGGCCATGGCATCAACATGGCGTGGACGGTGTACGCGGGCGGTACTGGGGCTATGACCAAGGCGTTGCAATCGGGAGAACTGGATGTTGCCATATTATTGACCGAAGGATTTTTGGCTGCGGCGCATCAAGGTTTACAAGCCAAAATTGCCAAAGTCTATATCGACACTCCTTTGATTTGGGGCATCTACAGCGGTGCAGGATCGCGGCGAAACGTGTTGGAATATGGCGATCGTCCGCAATTTGCGATATCGCGTATGGGTTCGGGTTCACATTTGATGGCCACCATTGATGCCCAACAGCGCAACTATCAAATCGATGCCGACCAATGGACCATTGTCAACAGTCTGCATGGCGCCATGGAAAGTTTGGCGCGCAATGAAACGCATTATTTTTATTGGGAAAAATTCATGACGCGGCCGTTTGTGCATCAGGGCATTGTGAATTTGGTAGGCGAATTCAGCGCGCCATGGAGCAGCTTTTTGATTGTGGTGAGTGAGCAGGCATTGGCCACCAAAGCCGACAAGATCCAAACCCTCTTGCAGGTGATGAATGCGGAATGCATTTCCTTCAAACAAGACAATGCGAGTCCCATTTATCTAGGCAAGCGCTTCGACATGAGTTTGGCAGAAGCCCGTCAATGGTTGCGCACGACCCAATGGAATTACGACTATCGCGTGCATTTGGAATATTTGGGCAATGCGCGGGCCGCCCTCGCCGATTCAGGCCTTTGTGATCCGCACATCAATTTGGAACACCTCTGTGCACCTTGGGTAGTGTTGGGAGGAGGGCAATAACTCATCCAACTCATGTCGTGGCCTGCGGCCTACACATAACGATACCAAAGAGATTGCAGATTAGGTTTAGGAGAAATAAGATTCCTTATCATAGACTACCTTTGCCACCTTAATTCGCACCATGCAAAAAATCAAACACCTCTGGACTACATACAAATGGATACGAAGATGCTCCTATCTCGTTGCAGTGTTGCTCGTGCTTTTTCTTATGCGCAACAAAATTCTTGTGGGTATTGGCGATTGGCTCGATGCCGGGGAGGCGCCACAGTATACCGAGGCGTGTTTTATCCTCGGTGGCAATAGTTATGAGCGTGGATTGCAAGGGGTCGAGATGTACAAGCTGTTTCCCCAACAGCGCTTCGTTGCTACGGGCGGCAATTATCCCCTGCAAATTCAAGCCCTCGACACCATGATGACCGAGGCTCAACTCACGCGCCATATCATGTGTCGCAAAGGCGTTCCTTCCGAACAAATCGACATGCTACAAACAGCCCACAGCACCATGGATGAGTCGGAAGAGATTTTAGCCTATTGCAAAACTAATGGAATCAAAAACATAACGGTTGTTTCTAGTTCGCTCCACTTAAAGCGGGTATCATGGGTATTCAACGACAAGTTTGAAGAGGCTGGCATAACAGTGCACTATACAGGAGCTAACGCT
This sequence comes from Flavobacteriales bacterium, assembly GCA_947463065.1. Classification (GTDB taxonomy): domain Bacteria; phylum Bacteroidota; class Bacteroidia; order Flavobacteriales_D; family Sanyastnellaceae; genus CANHSF01. The sequence continues at coordinate 2,363 of CANHSF010000046.1, forward strand.
ATTGAATACGATTACACCAACTGGTGGAAAAATGAAGAAGGCCTCATCATGGTCAACAACGAATTGGTTAAATTGCTTTATTACGCTATAAAATATTGATATGCTCAACACATCACTCCTCGGAAAAACAGCAGTTGTTTGTGGTTCTACACAAGGCATTGGTTTGGCCTCGGCGCAAATGATGGCTGCTCAAGGTGCATCCATCGTTTTGGTCGCCCGCAACGAGGAAAAACTCATAACCGTTTGCTCCCAACTGCCCACCGAACACGGTCAAACGCACAGCTATTTGGTCGCGGATTTTGAACATGTCCAAAGCGTCAAAGAAGCCATTGAAAATTTTGCTAAAAACCATGTCGCGCATATTTTGGTGAACAACACCGGTGGACCCAATCCCGGCAAGGCGATCGACAGCGACATCGAAGATTTTCGCAAAGCGTTCAATGCGCATTTGATCTGCAATCAGGTCATGGTGCAAGCATTGGCTCCCGTATTTATCAAAGAAGGATATGGCCGCATCATCAATGTCATTAGCACGAGCGTCAAACAACCTTTGCCCAATTTGGGCGTGAGCAATACCATACGCGGTGCTGTTGCTAGTTGGAGCAAAACATTGGCTTCCGAATTGGCTGTTCACGGCATCACGGTTAACAATGTACTTCCCGGCGCAACAGCCACAGGACGCTTGGATCAAATCATCCAAAACAAAGCAAATAAAACTGGCGCTACATCCGACCATGTGCGCGAAGAAATGAGCAATGAAGTGCCTATGAAACGATTGGCGCAGCCCGACGAAATTGCCTCGGCCATTTGTTTTCTCGCGTCACCGGCAGCATCGTATATCAACGGCATCAACCTGCCCGTAGATGGTGGTCGTACCTTGTGTTTGTAGTGCGATAAGATAAAATTCTGACCAGCTCTGCCTAAAACTTATAGGTCCCCCCAAAACGCAGACCTTGTGTGTACGTGCCTAAATTGGAGAATCCGACGGCTTGCACTACCACTTGCGGTGCCACATGGTAGTCGAGTCCCACGCTATAATAGATGCGAGAAGAATCATCTACGCCCAAACGCGAACCCAAAGTCAATCCAACTGACGGCTGCAATTTGCGGATGACGAAGGCATTGCACTTCACTCCGGCGTCGATATAAAAATTGCCGTTGCCCGCAGCAAACGCATTGCTTTGTAAAAAGAAATTCTTGGTAAACCGCCGGGCGTAATACAATCCAACGGTGCGAAAATCGACACCATTCTCAAAGGCATACACATAGGATTTGTCATACTCCGTGTAGTAGCCCGCCACAAAAAAAGCGCCGACATAATTTTTTGGAAACGGCGATCCTTGGGCCCAACACGTGGACGAATACAACACTACGATCAAGCATAGACTACGCATCCTTTCAATAGATCAATTTAAACTGACCCTTGCTCCGTAGAGGTGCTTGACCTTGACCTTTGATAAATTGGAAATGGATACTATCCTCCGGAACAGCATTGCGCAGCTCGGTATACTTGGCAGGGTAGCCCGCAACTTTCACCGACACAATGCCCGCTTTGTTGGTAATGGTAAACACCGGATCAATAATAAAATCGACATTGGCCTGCGCACATGCCTTAGCGATCGCTTGTTCCTTGTAATATTCAAGGTTGGTCGACTTGGAAACAAATCCTTCTGCTGCACCTTCAATTTTACGACTGAGATCGGCCTCGTACTCCATAATTTTTACAGGAGTTACAATATCCGAAATCACCGCATTGGTCGATTTTCCCGGGTGAATACTTTCACTGGTGCTGCACGCTGCCAAAAGCAAAGTCACCGCAGCACATACAATAGGATATGATTTATTGAATACCATTTACACTTGATTTAGCTCGCAATATACTCGAAATTCAACCCAGATTATGCAGTGCGTTTAGTCCATGAGATTCAAAAGCCCAAAGAATTCGTGTGCTCCCGCAAGTTTTGAGAGCGCAGGCGTGATCACCCTCACGGTGAGCACTCGAAACGAGGAAGTACACGAATTCACAGGGATTTTGGATCGCAATAGAAAGGCACTGCAAAATCTGGGTTCAAGGTCGTTCTTATCAGAAATAGAGCCACGTTCCAATCGCACTACGCCGTGTCTTGTTTCAACAAATTGGTCATAATCCGCAATTTGGCATAACTGTATTTCTCATTGAGCAGCGTATACAAAGCGGTGAGTCCTTCCGGCTTTTGATCGATGGCGTTGCGAATTTCCGTTTGTTCCTCATCGGACAAAAAATCATCGACATCAATTCGCCCCATACCTACCAATTTCGCAAGATGGTCTTCCACCGTACCCAATGTTAACCCACGCTGCTTGGCAATCTCCTCAATTGTAATTTTTTGGGTGTACAATTCGTAGGTCACATCGAAGGTCGATTGTTTGGCGGGTTTGCTGCCCTTTACTTTTTTCGCCGTGACTTTTTTGCGCAAGCCCTTTTTCTCCGTTGCCGACAGCACACGTACATGCGCATAAATATCCTTGAGCAAGGCTTCGCGCAATTCCGCGATGACAGTAGGACGATCGCGCATGATCGCCAAGGTGTGTTCGGCGTTGGATTGACACAACAAACGCGCACGATCCATGCAGACCCACTGGTTCATAAGCATCTGATCCCACTCGTTTAAAATGCCGATATAACTTTTGCGCTGCGACAATTGTGAAACCTCGGCCAGGTGGGTATGCAGCATGTGCAAGATATCTTTGATCGCTCCCAAAAAATAATCGTGCGCCTTTTCCACGCGTTCGTTGCGTTCGTGTTCGCGTTCCATCAATTGATACAATTGCTGAATAAACTTTTGGGACACCTCATTCTCTTTTTGCACACGATGGGCAAAAGCTTCTACAAAGCCCGGCTCACTTTCCACTTGTTCATCTGTGCTCAAAGTACATGCAGCCGCCAATGCATTCCACGAAAAAGCACGTTGCAATTCATCCCACACATAACGCGATCGCCCCTCTTCCAACCTGCGCTGCAACTGATCGTTGGCCGCATTTTCCGATTGATAGGCCATGATCTTGGCGTCTTGGTGCATGGCAGATAGAGTAATTGGACTTTTGAGCACCAACCCATCCAGACTGCGCAAACGCGACAAAGCCACATAGACCTGACCAGGCGCAAAACTCTGCGAAGCATCGATGATGGCACGATCAAACGTGAGTCCCTGACTTTTGTGAATGGTAATGGCCCAAGCCAATTTGATGGGATAATGGCGAAAAGTCCCAATGACATCTTCACTCAGCTCTTTGCTCTTTTCATCGACTTTGTATTTCTTATTCTCCCACTCGTCCTTGGGTACTTCATAGGGTTGTGAGGAATCGTCGAACTGCACCAAAATGCGGTCATCGTCCAAATGGGATACCGTGGCCATTTTACCGTTGAAGAAACGCTGTTCGCCCGACACATCATTTTTGATAAACATCACCCGCGCACCCAGCTTAAGCTCCAACTGCAACGCCAGCGGATACATGCTTTCGGGAAATTCACCTTCGCGCTGCGCCTCATACACTACTGGCTCGCCCGGTAGTTCTTGCAAGGCGCGGCGATTGATTTCCTCTGCTTTGTTATTGTGGGTAGTCAACATCACCACATCGCGCATGGCATCGATTTCCGATTTGGACTTAACAAAGCGATTGATAAAATCCAAATCACTTTGACGTGGATCGTTGTTGCGGAAACGATTGAGCACATCAATAAATTCTTGGTCCGTTTGACGGTAAATTTTATCCAGTTCCAAATGCACGAAGCCCGCCTCGGACAGGGCTTTGGATTCAAAAAAATGAGCACTGTTGTAATACCTGCGCAGATAGGATTGTTCGGCATCCTTGACCACGGGAGGAAGCTGAAACAAATCGCCGATCAACAGCAATTGCACCCCACCAAAAGGAAGATGCATTTGATTGCGGGCGCTGCGCAAACGAAAGTCGATGGCGTCGAGCACATCGCAGCGCAGCATGCTCACCTCGTCGATGACCAGCACATCGATTGACCTCAAAATCTGTTTACGAGGGCCGTTGAGGTGGTGTTTGCGCGACAGGGTATGTTGCGTGTAGACCTGATGGTAATCGCCATAATGTCCATTGGGCAAACCATCGGGCAAAAAAGTACCCAAGGGCAAAAGGAAAGAACTATGAATGGTTGTTCCACCCGCATTCAATGCAGCGATTCCTGTGGGAGCAACAACAATAAACCGTTTGTAGGTCAACTCGCGCAAACGCTTAAGGAAAGTCGTTTTGCCCGTTCCGGCTTTTCCGGTCAAAAAAACATTGGATGCCGTGGCATTGATAAAACTTGCGGCCAAATCGGCAATATCAGATAAAGCACTCATGCGTTCAATCTTTTATGGGGTATGAAAAGCGCATAACAAACGATCATCGCCAAACCGAAATCATACAGATGCATGAAGAGCGCAATAGATATGTGAAAGACCACTCCGATGCCAAGCCAAATCCATGTTCCGCGCCTCAAAAAAACGAGCAGCGGAAAAAGCAGTTGATATGCGAGCGCAAAATAGCTCAGTGCGGCAAGTGCTGTATTAGAATTTATCAACCCGCTATCACGAATTGAGGGCGCTACAAAATGCGGAGTTTGAAGCACAAAAAACAAGATATCGCCGTCCAGCCATTGTTCTCCACGCAATTTGTACATGGCCGATACACCATAAACGATAATCACTTGTGCCAAACAGAGCAGATAAACGACTTTGTTGTTCCAAGCCGCATTGCCTTTTTTGTGATCGTAAAAGATCAAATAAAAGGACATGAGATTCATAATCATCATTCCGCTATTGAAGACATCGGAGGCCGAAAAAAACAACATCAAACCGGTGATCCAGACCACAGCCCGTGCTATCCACACACCGCGAAAACGGAAGATAGCGACCAAGCTGAGCAACCAATGGCCATGAAATACCAGTGTCGCCCACCGTTTGGTATAGACCAAATGATACACCACATTATTGAGCAGACCGTCCATGTTTCCCAAACGTTGAAACACCGAATGATTGCCCCAAATGAGCTCATAATGCGGCCACAACATCAGCATGTTCCAGGCGTGCCACAGGTATACACCGCCTACAAACCATTGCATTCCGGGAGTTATGTTCCAAGCGTTCCACTTGGCCAACCATGTTTCAAGCAGCTTATTCATCGTTTGATCTCATGATTGTAAAAAACAGGAAAAAGAAGAGAGTCCGGCAGGCTTTGTTCGATCGGAATTCCTTTTTGCGGAAAGCGATACACCACCGCTACTTGAATACCTTGCCAAGGCCCGTTGCATTTTTCATGCATACGGCCGGCATAATACAATGCCTTGTTGTATGCTGCCGTTTTGACCATTGCGTCCAATCGAGGCACACCATCGATGCTGTAATAATTGGAATACAATTCATAATTGAGTTGGACCAAAATATTTTGTTCGATGACTTCGGGCTTCGAAAAATCATCGTAACCGCAAGCGCCACTGGCATCGCGCCATTCGGACCACGCAGCCAAGGTGTCGTTGTTCGACGTGCGATAGATCAGTTGTGCATCGTACTCTGGAATATTGGGAGCAAACAACGCCCAATTTTGATGAAACAAGGGAACCATGTATTGGTACGACCACTGCGCCAAAGCCCCTTGTGCAGGCCAATGCGTTGTGTAAACCACTGTAGCAAGCATGTGCCACAAGCACCACATTCCAAGCACCACCAAACCGGTATTCCGCAACCGCACTTTCATGTGGTGAAAATACATCGAAAGGAGTATAAATCACCAAACCATGCGAGGAGGGCATCCCATTTTGTTGCAAACAAGAAAGGCCAAATGCCCGATCAACAGCGCCACCTGCGCGACGTTTGAAGAAACAACCGCATGGATCGCTGAATAAGGGATTTTTAATGAGCAACCCGAGCCATTATCCGTTTTGAAACAGCCGCACCATCAACCTCGAAAACAGCGCGGCATCATCCATTTCAAAACGAATCAATGGTTTCTTACCGCGCGATTTACCGATCACCACAGCATCCTTATATTGCTCGATGTCCAAGATCGCGTTCAATCCAATTACTTTATTCTCGCTTTGCGCCAAAAAAATCATGCGTTGGTTTGTGACATACAATATGCCCTTACCGCTGATCACGTACCCCTCCTTGGAATGCGCTTCGATGCGCTGCATTTGTCCAATGCGGTAGGACATTCCTCCACCCAACGGAATGCGAATGCCTAGCCCATGGTAGCCAAAACTTCTTGTTGGACTCCGCTTCAATTCATACCACTCTACCCCTTCGAACTTTTCATAAAGCTTCTCATCATCCATCAAATTGATCCCCTCTTCTTGTTCGGCTTGCAGGGCCGATTTTCCCATCAAAGCTTTATTCTCCATGTCGTAGCGGTCATGAAGCAGCGACACCGCATACCAGAAGCGTAAACTGAATTTTTCCTCTTTAACCTCAAAACGCGCGTTCAACGACGATTGATCTATCCGCTGCATGCCTTGCAATTCGGGATGATCCGACATGTGTTGGCTTTGATTTTGCTGAATCATATTCGCTATTCGCTGAAAAAAAGCAAGGCCCTGTGCATTCGCCCAATGCTTATCTAGCTCCCTGCTCTTGGCCTCCCGGCGTTTTTCGAATTGCCGTTTGATGAATTTCACAATAGAAATGAGGAGAGACAACACCAACAAGATACCCAGCCCACAGAGAAGAATAAGGGCGCCATATTCATCAAAAAACTTCGTTTTCAAAATAATCCAGTTTACTTTCATGCAGCACCTATTGTATTGTTGATTGGGCTCAAAAATATTAAATGGGTTTAGTATTTAAACAATTTCGTTAAGAAATTACCGCCCTTCACAATGACCGCTTGGCGCGCGAAAAGAAAAAATTCTTGAATTTTGAAGCCATTGATTTGATCCAAACGGAAGTTTCGAAATACATTGCACCACAACAAAACATAACCCATGAAAAAATATTGGATCACGGCCCTAGTGGCCATTGCAGTCACAGGAGGCTCCATCTACGTTTGGGCCAATCGAAGTGCGGCTAACAACAATGCTGCTGAACTAACAGCAAGCAAATACAAAGTGATTACACTTGTAGAGTCGATTCTACCCGGAGGCACAGGACGCTCGCGGATGATTGAGACCACGACCGACCTTGATTACAACAACTTCACCACCAATCGCTCGGAGGGCAAAGACAGCAAACAAAGCGACATCGACCGTTCTGACATCAAAATCGACGCCTTCCGCGAGACCAAAATGTTGAATTTCTTTTCGATGGTCGGCATCAACTTTCAAAACATTGCCTCCAACGACGCATTGATTGTATCCAAGCTCAATGAGATGGACGCACAAGGCTATACATTGGCGTTCGTGACCAGTGGTGTCGAAAGCGATTCCGGCAAAGATGACGGACAAGGCATTTTTGTAACTCGACTGTACTTTAAGGCCAACTGAGGATGAATGGTGATGGGCACACCTACTGAAGCCCACGAAGCTCAGACTTGCGACCGTAACCCATGGCGTTGTGGCCCGCTTGGCGACAAATTGCGCACAAGTGCTACCCCACATGCAAAAATTATGTTGCGAACCACACACATATCGCGCACAACCACTAGCTTTGTGTCCTTAGCAAAATTCGAGACCTCATGGTAGAAAACAAAGCCAATGACCCATCGCTACGTTCATGGGTAGACGTGCCCGCAGGCAGCGATTTTCCGATTCAAAACTTACCTTTTGGCATATTCCGCACGGAGAGTCAGTTGCCTCACGTCTGCTGTGCCATTGGGGACAAGTTGATTGATCTGAAAGCCCTTCACGTGATGGGATATTTGGAGAACTTGCCATTTACCTTGGAAGACATGGTGAGTGACTCGCTCAACCGTTGTATGCGGCACGGCAAGATGGCCATGCGCGAATTGCGCAATCGCGTCTCAAAATTGTTGCGCAGCGACATGCCCGATCTGCGGGACAAAGAGCACCATGTTCGACAAGTTCTGTTCAATCAGAGCGAAGTACAAATGCTATTACCCATCCGAATTGGGGATTATACTGACTTTTACAGCAGCGAGGACCATGCGCGCAACGTAGGCATGATGTTTCGCGATCCCGCAAAAGCACTGCTGCCCAATTGGAAACATATACCGGTGGGCTACCATGGACGAGCATCCAGTGTGGTCATCAGCGGTACACCTTTGCATCGTCCATGCGGCCAACTCAACGCGAGCGATGAAACATTGCCCACTTATGGGCCGAGCAAACAACTTGATTTTGAATTGGAGGTCGCATTTGTAACCTTTGATGGTAAGCCGCTGGGACAGCGCATTTCGACGGCCGAAGCCGATGATTATATTTTTGGTTTGATGCTCTTCAACGACTGGAGTGCGCGCGACATACAGCGCTGGGAATATGTTCCACTCGGTCCATTTCTGGGAAAAAACTTCGGTTCAACGCTTTCGCCTTGGGTAGTGACCTTGGATGCCCTCGAACCCTTTCGATGTGCAGGCAAAACGCAAGACCCCAAAGTGCTTCCCTACCTTGAATACAGTGGCGACAAACACATTGATATCGTATTGGAAGTATCCATCCAACCCCCACAGGGCGAGCCAAACATAGTGAGCCGCAGCAATTACAAACATCTATATTGGAACATGAACCAGCAGCTTGCTCACCATACTGTGAATGGCTGCAACATGCGTTGCGGCGATCTCTTGGCATCGGGCACCATCAGTGGTCCAGAGGAAGGCAGTTACGGCAGTATGCTTGAGATCGCTTGGAAAGGAACCAAGCCCGTTGCTATGACCGATGGCAGCACACGAACCTTTATCCACGACCACGACACCGTGAATCTCCGGGGATATGCAGAAAAAAATGGGGTGCGTATTGGTTTTGGCGATTGTTCAGGACAAGTACTTCCTGCGCTTGACCCGTTATGAAGCTCCCTTTAAGGTGTACACCACACGCACGTCTTTGATGTTCATTTGATGCATGGCGAAGACTTCGTGGCCGTGATCACCTTGGTATTCCAAAGCAAATTTAGATTGGCGCGGGGTTCGGATGCGAATCGCCATTTCATCGGCGAACTCGATGCTTTCGCCAAAAACTTTGAACACCGCCTCTTTGGACGACCAAATAATCAAGGCCCCCTCCACAGGGTTGGGCAAGGTTTCGATCCATTCCAATTCCTTATCGTTGCAGAATTTGGTGGCAATGCGAAGAAGCTTTTCCTCGGGTGCTTGCATATCCAGACCAATGGGCGCATCGGCCACAACGAGCCCCACCAAATCGCGTGTATGGGACAAGCTGATGTGCCAACCACCACTCACCACTGGCTTGCCATTGTCCAAATTGTACAGTTCCAATCCCGGCAACACCATGTGCACCAATATGCGACCAATAAGAAACTCCCGTTCGCGTTTTTCCAACTTAAAATCAGGAATGGGGGCATTCGGATACGCGCTCCAATATTTTTTTCGCAATTGATCCAACGACTCCTTACCCTGCCAAACAAGCAGCTTACCGTGATCATCGAGGATATGTTGGAATACAATAAGAGGCATATGCAATAAAGAAAAGATCGTATACCGATCTAAAGTGCAAATTACAACTCCAATACATTCCACAAGACGGAAAACTTGGGATAAAGAACAAAGGCCTTGATGTGGGAAAAGAAAAAAAATAAGATTGAACAATTAAGAACCCTCCCGTGTCACTGCATCGGGTTGAGCAATCGGGTGCACACACCACATCATAAGCCAAATGCCCCATAAAAAATTTGCACAACAGCGGAAAAGAGAGTATTTTTGCACCTCTTTTTCAATTAGTTATAGAAAAAGAAAAAAAACAAACGAAACATAATGAGTACAACAAAAGCTGTGAAAGTCGCTCCGTACAAAGTAAAAGACATGAGCCTCGCCGAATGGGGCCGCAAAGAAATCAAATTGGCCGAAGCAGAAATGCCAGGTTTGATGGCCCTACGTGATGAATACCGTGCAAGCCAGCCCCTCAAGGGAGCGCGCATTGCAGGTTGCCTTCACATGACCATTCAAACGGCCGTATTGATCGAAACCTTGATAGAGCTCGGTGCTGAAGTGACTTGGAGTTCCTGCAACATCTTCTCAACCCAAGACCACGCAGCTGCGGCAATCGCGGCTGCCGGTATCCCGGTATATGCTTGGAAAGGCATGAACAATGAAGAATTCGATTGGTGCATCGAGCAAACCTTGTTTGCCTTTAGCGACGATCAACCCCTGAACATGATCTTGGACGATGGTGGTGATTTGACCAACATGGTTTTTGACAAATATCCCGAGTTGGTGTCAGGCATCCGTGGCATTTCTGAAGAGACCACCACCGGTGTTATGCGCCTCTATGAGCGCGAAAAGAACGGTTCTTTGTTGTTGCCAGCAATCAACATCAACGACAGCGTCACCAAAAGCAAGTTCGACAACAAATACGGCTGCAGAGAGAGCTTGGTCGATGCATTGCGTCGTGCCACAGACTTGATGATGGCAGGAAAGGTAGCTGTAGTTGCCGGTTATGGCGATGTGGGTAAAGGATCTGCGGATTCATTGCGCCACGCTGGTGTACGTGTTATTGTTACGGAAATCGATCCAATTTGCGCTTTGCAAGCCGCTATGGAAGGTTACGAGGTTAAGAAAATGGACACCGCCATCCAAGAAGCTGACATCATTGTTACCGCTACGGGCAACCACCAAATCATCGTGGAGAAACATTTCCGCGCCATGAAGCACAACGCCGTAGTTTGCAATATCGGTCACTTCGACAACGAAATTGACATGGCTTGGTTGAACGACAATTACGGTTCCACCAAAGATGTGATCAAACCACAAGTTGACAAATACACCATCGAGGGCAAAGACATCATTGTTTTGGCCGAAGGACGTTTGGTGAATTTGGGCTGTGCCACTGGTCACCCTTCATTTGTGATGTCCAATTCGTTCACCAACCAAACCTTGGCTCAATTGGAATTGTGGGCGAACCACGAGAACTACGAAAACAAGGTGTACGTATTGCCCAAGCATTTGGACGAGAAAGTAGCACGTTTGCACTTGGCGAAAATCGGAGTGGAATTGGAAGAATTGACCACTTCTCAAGCGGACTATATCGGTGTTAAGATCGAAGGTCCATACAAAAACGACATGTACCGTTACTAAATGTAAAATTCATCTCGCAGAGAGCACTTCAATAGTCTCAAAACGAGAATAAAATAACAGATAAAAATCCCGCTTCGGCGGGATTTTTTTATTGGTATTGTTCGGAAACCGAGAGTCACATGGGGAGGGAGAAAAAAAATGCGGGCGGTCCCGGCAAAGCCGGGACCGCCCGCATTAAATATATCATGCTCGCGCTCTTTCTTACAACAACTCTTCAATAATACGCTCCACAGAATACCCCTCTGCTTCGGCCTTGTAGTTGCGAACGATACGGTGGCGCAGGACTTGTGTGGCCACCGCTTTAATGTCCTCGATATCTGGGCTGTACTTACCGTGCAATGCAGCATGGGCCTTGGCACCCACAACCAAGTACTGAGAGGCCCGTGGACCTGCACCCCAACTCAAAAAGTCTTTGATCATGGCCGGAGCGAATTCACTCGACATGCGGGTTTTCGATACCAACTTCACCGCATACTCAATCACATTGTCGGCCACCGGCATTTTGCGAATCAATTGCTGATAAAAAACAATTTCCTGACCGCTAATCACTGGATTGATCTGGCCCACCGCATTGGTTGTGGTTGACTTTACAATTTGAACCTCTTCGGCAAAAGAAGGATAGTCCACCCAAATATTGAACATAAAACGGTCGAGTTGCGCCTCAGGAAGTGGATAAGTTCCCTCTTGTTCGATGGGGTTCTGAGTTGCCAAAACAAAAAATGGCGAAGGCAGATCATAGGTGTGGCCTGCGGCTGTCACTTTGCGCTCTTGCATCGCCTCAAGCAAAGCCGATTGGGTTTTGGGCGGAGTACGATTGATCTCGTCAGCAAGAATGATATTCGAAAACAAGGGACCTTTAACAAATTTGAACTGTCGGTTGTCGTCCAAAATCTCGCTGCCGATGATGTCGCTTGGCATCAGATCAGGTGTAAACTGAATGCGGTTGAACGACAAGCCCAGCGCCTGACCAATGGAACTCACCAAAAGCGTTTTGGCCAAACCAGGCACCCCTACCAAAAGGCAGTGACCGTTGCCAAAAATGGAGATCAAAACGAACTTGACCACTTCATCCTGACCCACGATAGTTTTGCTCAATTCATTGCGCAGCGCGGCATATCTCCCTTTGAGAGAATCCAGCGCTTCTGCATCGTTGCGAAAATTCAATTCATTCATAACTACCTTTCAAACTATTGTGATTATTTATTCGCTGACAACCAGGGAAATTCAAACAAACAGGTTTTGTAGCTGTCCGCAATTTGGATATAGGTGGATGCCAATTTTCGCTTCACCCATTTATCCACTTCCTTTTGATTTTCGTTTTCCTTGGTTACGCTTTCAAAGATATCATAATCGTCTTTGATATTGGCGATATGTGCAGGAATTCGATTGTCCAAACGATAAATGACATACTGCTGGTGTCCATCCTCTGCCGTCACCAAAACAGGATCACTCATTTGGCCCGGTTGGAGCGACATCAAGGTCAGGTTCATTTCAGCGCTCAGGGTAGACACATCGTGTTTAGTGCCTCCGTTGTATGGATTCATCACACGCCCGCCTTGATTTCGGGTGCTCTCCTCAGTACTGAAACGTTGTGCCGCCTTGGCAAAGGACATGGTATCGGATTTCAATGCGATCATCACCGAATCCAGTTGTATCCGCGCTTTGTTCAAATCCCCGGCGCTCACTTTAGGAGACATCAGGATATGGCAACTCTCGTAGTATTCCCCTCGAATCTCGATGACCTTGACGAAATGATATCCGTAGGTCGTCTCAAATACCGGCGAATATCCCCCTTCAGGAGTATTGAATACAGCAGCCTCGTACTCGGGAACAAAACTTCCCTTGCGTTGCAGGGGATAACACCCTCCCTTGGCACTCGATCCGGGGTCTTCGCTCCAACGCGCAGCTTCAATGGCCATGATGCTCTGGCCTTTGACCAAACGATTGCGCAAGCTATCCAAAAAGTTGATGGTCGATTGCTTTTGATCTTCCTTGATTTCGGGATCGATGACAATGCGCGAGTACTGAATTTGTTCGCCGATCAGCGGCAGGGAGTCACTGGGAATTGTAGCGTAATAGCGCTGCACGTCCGAAGGTGTAACGCGCACATTTTTGGTAATGTCCTCCTGCATGCGCTGCACCAACAATTGATCTTTGATCAGGTCAAAGTATTCGTCTTTCAATTGGGCGGTGGTTTTGCCATAGTTGCGCTCAAACTCCTCGACACTTCCGAACATTTGGATGAAATAATCCAAACGGCGCTGCACCTGTCCCTGCACTTCGGCGTCGGAGACCTCGATGCTATCGAGTTTGCTTTGGTTCAACAGAAGCTTTTGAAACAATAGATTTTCAAATAGACTGCAGTATTGATCTTGCGAGAGTCCTCCTTTGCCTTTGGTCACCTCGAGTGCACCGGTTTCCAATTCGCTTTTGAGCAAAATTTCACCGCCAGCGACGCCGATAATTTCGTCGATGACCTCGAGTTTTTGGGCCGACATTGCGCAAGCGAACATCATGGCTATGCCAACAAGTATATTCCTCATTCCTTTTTGTAATACAGTTCTATTTTTTTGTCCTGCATGGCTTGATTGTAAACGTCCTCCCTCATTTTCAGTAAGAGATCAATTTTCCGTTTGTTCAAAATCATGCTTTTGATTTTGTTGCGTTCGAAGCTCAGCGGCGACACCCCACCCCTCAACTTGTATTCCAAGATCGATAAATAATAGGTGTTATTGTCCTTGCTGAACTCAATGAATTTGCTTTTTCGCAAAAAGGCCTCCACATCGTAAACCTCGAGTGGGATTTGTTGGATCAGTTCGTCCCATCGCAACCAATTGTCCTCGCTGTAATAGGAAGAGGCGCCAGTCTCGACGCATAATTTTTGCCACTTCACGAAGTCCTCTGGCTTGGATGAGGTAAACACTTTTTTGAGTGCGGCCAATTGTTTGTTGTCGCTATTGAGTGCACAGAATTTCACC
>CANHSF010000047.1 GCA_947463065.1 Flavobacteriales bacterium
AGATTGCCATCAAATTTTTGCCCCACTTTTCAGCTGTGCTCGTATTTGTCATCGTCGCACATGCATTCTTCACCATGATCGGCAACGGCTATACCATTCGCCAGCACGATATTCAAAACGTGATGGGCATGGCCAAAGAAATTCAAGACTACCGTTTGTTGAATAACGGTGAAGAGCCACTGTGGTCGGGCAATATGTTTGCGGGCATGCCTGCCTATCAGACCACGGTCATCTACTCCACCAATATTTTGCGCAGCATAGATAAAGTGCTCAAGTTGGGTATGCAACCTACCATCGGCACCTTGTTCATGTGCATGCTGGGCTTCTACATTTTTGGACTTTGCTTGCGGATTAATCCTTGGTTAAGCATAGCGGGCGGTGTAGCCTTTGGTCTATGTACAATCAACATCTTATATCTCGGCGGAGGGCATACCTCCAAAATCAATGCGATCAGCTACATGGCCCCTACCGTTGGTGCATTTATCCTGACCTTCAGGGGGCGCATGATCTTGGGCGCCGCATTGTTTGCCCTGTTCTTCGGGCTCGGGCTAACCTCCAATCACTTTCAAATGACCTATTACTTGGGCTTTTTGCTGGCATTGATTGGCATTGCCGAAGTTGCTCGATTGTTGATCCAAAAAAACACAGGCACTGCGCTCAAAGCGACTGGACTCTTGGTGGCCGCCGCAGCCATTGGCATCATGCCCAACATCGGCAATTTGCTCACCACCTACGAATACAGCAAATACACCACACGCGGCACCAGCGAACTCACTATCAAAGCCGATGAAAACAACACCATGGCTCCAGACCAAGAAGGTCTTAGCGATGAGTACATCCTGAACTACAACATGTCTGCCGGCGAGCCTTGGAGCATGATCATCGCCAACGCCAAAGGAGGCAATTCATCTGTGCCCATATACAAAAACCGCGAAGCAATGGGCAAGGCCGACAAAAACGTCAAAGAACAACTCAAGAATTTCCCCACCTATTGGGGCGGACAAGGGTCCTCGGCGGGAGCGTTTTATTTTGGCGCAGGCATCATGTTTCTTTTTGTCTTGGGCTTGATCTTCGCCAAAGACAGCCTGAAATGGCCATTCCTCATTGTATCCGTTCTGGCCATTGCACTCTGCATGCGCGACATGCACAGCCTCAACTCCTTTTTCATCAACTCGTTCCCGATGTACAACAAATTCAGGGACAGCAAAATGATTCTGGTATTGATTCAATTCATGGCGCCCGCTATGGCCTTGATTTGGATTCAGGAATTGTTCAATGCAGAAGCCTCAGCTATACGCAAAAAGCCGATACTCATCGGAGCAGGAGTTTGCTTATTGATACTCATCGGTGTCATCGCCAAACCCACCATCACTGGCGAATTGATCAGCACCAATGAAAAAGAATATTTCGCTGATGTCATCCAACAGTACAAAGGACAACCAGAAACCTTGGACACCATTGACAGCATCGAGACCAATTTGGTAAAAGTACGCACCGCTATTTTCAGAGCAGACGGTCAGCGCAGTTTGATCATTGTGCTCATTGCATTGGGAACAGTTTTGGCCGTTGTATTGGGCAAGCTCAAAAAATATCCAGCCATTGCCATTCTATCGGTATTGTTCATCGGAGATATCTGGATGATCTCTGCGCGCTACATGAATGAAGACAAAGAACAAATTGAGGAAGGAAAAATGGACTTTGTCCACTACGCCAAAGTGGACGATATGGTCTTCCCATTTGCTCCCGATGCAACAGACCAAGCCATTTTGGAACAAGAAAAAACCAGTATAGCAGATTTTGATGCGCAAGTAGGCAAATTGGCCTCAGCCATGTCGGCAAAAGCTCCTTACAACCAAGTAAAGAACAAAGAGCTCATTCAAATGTCGGCGCAGTTTGGTGTGTTGCAATTGAATACCAACTACCGCGTTTTGCTCGCCACTCCAGGAACGATGAGCGAATCGCGCACCGCTTATTTCCACAAGAGCCTAGGCGGATATCATGCCGCCAAACTCAAGTCGTATCAAGAGCTCTACGATTTTTATATCGACAAGGAGATCAAAAGCATTCAGGAATCACTCAAATCACAGAGCATTCAGGTGATCGATTCTACGCTTCGTGCCTGCAAGGCGATCAATATGCTCAACACCAAGTACATCAAATTCAACGGCAATGGCCGACCGCTTCCCAATGAAGAACGCGCATACGGCAATGCTTGGTTTGTGAGCCGCATTAAACCCGTTGAAACTGCAGATGAAGGGATGTTGGCCATTGGCGATACCGACTTGCAAACCACCGCTATTGTGCGCGCCAATGATGCCAAAAACCTTCCAATGGAAGTGGCGGTAGACTCGACCTTCACGATTGACATGACCCAATACCACACCAACAGGATTGCTTACAAGAGTCAATCGTCGGCCCCAGCACTGGCGGTATTCAGCGAAATCTACTATCCCGAAGGATGGATTTGCCGCATCGATGGCCAAGAGCAGCCGTATCTGAAAGTGAATCACGCTTTGCGCGGCGCATTGATCCCCGCTGGCCAACACACCATCGAATGGTCATTCGAGCCCAAAAGCTTCAAAGAATCATCCAATGTCAACTTGGCTGGAAGCACATTACTGATGTTGCTCTTGGCAGTTGCCATTTTCATGGAGTTTAAAAACGCACGTCGCACAGTCAAAATGTAATGTGGGGCATTGCGCTATATGCCTTGATCTTTTGTGCCTTTGTCGCATTTTTGCTCCGCAGCCCTTGGCTCAATAGCCCATTGGGCGAACGACGCTGGTTGGTGTCTGCCTTTGTCATCAAGGCTATAGTGGGCGGTGTGTTTTTTTGGGTGTATACCTCCTACTACACCCAGCCGACCGCTCTGCCCGATGCATTCCGCTATGTGCACGACGCTCAACTCATTGCCGATTTACTGCCCGAAAACCCCAACGCATTCTGCGCCATTATGCTGGGGTATTCGATCGATGACCCCGCCTATCATCGATTGACCGAGCAAATGATCGGATGGCACGGGGGCTACCTCTATGGATTGACCAATGACTGTTCCACCATCATACGCCTCAATGTGCCCATTGCGCTTATTGCAGCGAGATCCTTCATGGTGCATGCGCTTCTATTCAGTGTGCTGAGTTTTATCGGTTGTTTGCTCCTCTACAAGGCGTTTCGGCCCTTTGTCCTCGCTCGGCTTCATTGGCTCGCGTTGGCCTTGATTTTTCTTTCCCCGACGCAGTTGTTTTGGACCTGTTCCCCCACCAAAGAGGCCGCTCTGATGCCTGTATTCGGTGGACTTTTTTATATGCTTTCGCAGTGGCATCGTCAGCTCCTCAAGCCACGCGATCTGTGGTGGATTTTGATCATACTTCCGGGGCTGATATTCATCAAACAATATGTTCTGTATGCGCTATTGCCCGGCTTGGGGTATTATGCATTGCAGCGCTTTTGGCCGCGTTTTCGCCCGATCTACCTGTGGTGCAGTGTTCTATTGCTGTGCGGAATTCTTGCAGACCATGCACATTATTTTTTCCTAGGCGGCGACTTCCTGTATGTCCTTCAAAAGAAACTCACCGACTTCAACAATTTAGCAGCCATTCAGCAGGCGGGCAGTTTGGTGTATGTAGCACCCACACCGACGTGGTTCGATTTCATTCTTCACTACCCCGCAGCCTTTGCTCAAAGTTATTTGAGGCCTTGGCTATGGGAGTGTAAAACCTGGATTTATTGGCCCTTTGCGATCGAAAATGCCCTGCTGATTGTTCTCGTGTTGGTGACCATATGGCGCAGGCCCAGAGTCAAACCCGCGGCATTGCCGTTTATGGGAATGATGGCCGCCACCATTCTGGTAATGGCCGGCATATTGGGCAATACCGTGCCGATACTCGGCGCAGTCATTCGGTATCGCACACCGGGTCTGCTTTTGCTGTATGCCCTGTGCCTCATGTTGATGCCGACCGGCGCCGAAGAAAAGACAAGCGAAAACCAACGTCTATCGAAACCGCTTGGAAACTGAGGCATTGTGGACTAAATTCGCGGCCTCAAAATACAAAATCAAAAGACAACACAAATGGCAGGAAATGTAACCTTTACCATGATTAAACCCGATGCTACGGCAGCCGGCAATACAGGTAAAATTTTGGATAAAATCATCGAAGCAGGCTTTAGCATTCGCGCGATGAAATGGACTCGATTGAGCAAAGAAGAAGCAGGCGCATTTTACGCTGTACATAAAGAACGACCCTTTTTCGGGGAATTGGTGGATTACATGACCAGTGGACCCATTGTGGCGGCCATCCTTGTAAAAGACAATGCCGTTGAAGACTTCCGCAAGCTCATCGGTGCTACCGACCCTACTAAAGCCGAAGAAGGCACTATTCGCCGCATGTTCGCCAAGAGCATTGCAGCCAATGCCGTTCACGGAAGCGATAGTGACGAGAATGCACTCATCGAAGGTGCCTTCTACTTCACCACACGAGAGCACGCTCAATAAACAGCATACAACCCGCCGAAATGCGGGTTTTTTTTTGACAAATTTCAATACCACACCTCCCCATGCAAAAAATCAAAGTAGCGAATCCAATCGTTGAGATGGATGGCGACGAGATGACCCGCATCATCTGGTCATTCATCAAAGAAAAATTGATTCATCCTTATCTCGAATTGGACATCAAGTATTTCGATCTCGGTATCGAAAACCGAGATGCAACAGAAGACCGAGTTACCGTTGAAAGCGCTGAAGCCACGTTAAAGTATAATGTAGCCGTGAAATGCGCTACCATCACTCCAGACGAACAGCGCGTTCAGGAGTTCAGCCTCAAAAAAATGTGGAAATCCCCCAACGGCACCATCCGCAACATAGTCGGCGGCACCGTTTTCCGCGAACCGATTATTTGCAACAACATCCCTCGCCTTGTACCGGGTTGGACCAAACCGATCAATATCGGTCGTCATGCTTTTGGCGATCAATACCGCGCCACCGACACGGTGGTCAAAGGAAAAGGTAAATTGACCATGACCTTTACGCCAGAAAACGGCGGCGAAGCCAAAACGTGGGAGGTGTTCAATTTCGAAGGCGACGGCGTAGCCCTGAGCATGTACAACACCGATGAAAGCATCTATGGCTTTGCCCGCAGTTGCTTCAATCAGGCCATCATGCGCAAATGGAATCTTTACTTCTCAAGCAAAAACACCATTCTGAAAGCATACGACGGCCGTTTCAAAGACATTTTCGAAGAAGTATATCAAGCCGAATTCAAAACCAAATTCGCCGAACTGGGCATTACCTACGAGCACCGACTCATTGATGATATGGTGGCCTACTGCTTGAAAAGCGAAGGTGGATTTGTATGGGCATGCAAAAACTACGATGGCGATGTCCAAAGCGATATCGTGGCACAAGGCTTTGGATCCTTGGGCTTGATGACCTCCGCGCTGATCACACCCGATGGCAAAACCATGGAAGCCGAGGCCGCACATGGCACCGTAACCCGCCATTACCGCCAACATCAGCAAGGCAAAAAAACATCAACCAACCCCATAGCCTCCATATTTGCTTGGACACAAGGCCTGTCACATCGCGCCAAATTGGACAACAACAAAGCCTTGGCCGACTTTTGCAAAACCCTCGAAAAGGTATGTGTTGACATCGTAGAATCTGGCAAAATGACCAAGGACTTGGCTGTATGTATCCATGGCGACAAAGTGCAAGAGGCGCATTACTTGAGCACGGAAGATTTCCTCGATGCCATTGATGCGGAATTGCGCAGCCGCATGACCCAAAACTAATTTATTCACACCATACCCAGAAACCCCTGCGCAAGTTGATCTTCGCAGGGGTTTTTGATTTTACCGCATACCATAGTGAACAAAGCCACCATCGATATCGAAATAGCAGGCGAAGCGATGCAATTGCATGCCATGAAGGCGATGTTCTGGCCGCGCACTTCCACGCTATTCATTAGCGATGTGCATGTGGGCAAGGTGGGGCATTTCCGCAAAAATGGAATTGATCTGCCGGCAATGAGCGCCAAAAAAAACTACTGGAACCTATCGGCATTGTTCGATTATTATCAGCCCCAACATCTTGTGGTTATTGGCGATCTCACCCACAGCGGCGCCAATTCAGAATGGCATGAATTCAACGATTTCATGGAACAATACCCTCAATTGAAAAAAACAGTGGTAATTGGAAATCACGACAGCGCCTCCAACCAAGCCTTTCAGGCCTTGGGATTTGACGCCCACCCGATGCTTCAGTTGAGCCCGTTTACCCTGATCCACGAACCGCCCCAAACCATTTCCGATTCATCCTATAGCATCTGCGGACATATCCACCCGGGTATTCGCTTGGTTGGAAAAGCAAAAAGCAGCCTAACGCTGCCTTGTTTTTTTATTGGAGAACAGTACGCCATTCTTCCTGCATTTGGCGCTTTCACCGGCTATGTGCCGATCCGCCCAAGTAAAAAGGATCGGGTGGTTGGGATTAGCGAAAATGAATTGTTTTTATTAGGATCTAAAACGTAAGCTCCTTGATGAGTTTACCGTTTTTCCAATACGACTCCTTTATTTTTTTTCCTTGCTCGTCGTATTCTGTGCTTACACCGTGCTCTTTTCCATTGAGGTAGGTCTCTTGAATTTTCAGGTTACCATTGGAATAGAAGAATTTCCACAAACCCGATTCCAGATTCTTTTTGTAATAGCCACTCCACTCCAACTTTCCACTAGAATAAAACACCTCTTCCTTGGCCAGTTCATTGGTCTTGGCATCAAAATAAAGCACGACATGGTCCTTGCCATTGGGGTGCGAGCGCATCACCTGGCGGTTGAGCGCACTGTCTTGAGCCAAAGCCTGAAAAGGCAATACGAGGAAAAGTAAAATCTTAAGCGTATGCACAAGTAGAGTGATTTTCATCGTTATACAAAATGGGTTTTACGCAATTGCCATACAATTGGTTGCAAAAACGCCAGACAAATTCCATACCTAACTCTAAATCAATCGTCTATACGTATCGTAAAACTACCTGACATTTGAACCGGAATATCGATCAAATCGCCGTCTTCATCTACCTCATTCATGGTGAAGATGAAATTAACCCGCTCTGTTCCACCAGTTGCTGGTGCTGCGCCAATTTGCAATACCCCATTGACAGGAATATAGCTTCTCAGTGAGTCGATGGGATCATTCACGTTCAATTCATCAATCCAAGCTGAGAATTCAGTTTGAGGCTCACCGCTATCGGGTTCCAAATCCACCTCAAAATTGGGTCCAAGGCTTACATCGGGAACTTCAATCCAAGCGCTCAAAGTGTGCACACCCATTTCCGTGGCGTCCTTCACATTGGCGGTCAAATAATAGCGTCTTGAAGTGCTCACAGTGCTATCGGCCAAAATATAATTGACATCCAACAACTGAACAGTCCTCCCCTGCCACTTGGCAGTACCGCAATTGCATGCGTACGGAACAGCCACGTAGTCTTCCGATTTTTTGCAGCCCAATCCAAGCATCAACAGGCCAATAAAGGATATACCAAATAATGTCTTCACGTCGTAATGATCTATTAATCCAACAAATTTAACTCAAAGTCACCATCATTGGTTGCTTTTTAGTGTTCTACCTTGCAATTGCATCTTCGCGTTTCCCTATCAAAAGTCAGGGTAGATTAAATATTTCTTGCGCATTTCCTTGTATCGATCCAAATCCGGCTGCCACGTTTTTCGTATTTCTTCCTCGCTGAGACCCATTTGGATCTGTAGTCGCAATTGGTCCGTTCCTGCCAACTTATCAAAGAAAGCAGGCTCTGTAAAGAAGGTCTGCTTATCTCCTGCCGCCTGATACAAACCAATGAGCCATTGCAGATACAATTGGCGCGAAGCAATAAAATGATACTGTCCAAACTCGGTCAAATCATGACCTGTGCACGAAACGCCTTCATGGGGTGGGTTCATCGCCACGTGTGGGATATCCTTCGGAACAAAAGCGTATTGGCCCGTTGTATTGCCGGGATATCCAACCACTTGAAAGGGCTTGGTGGTTCCTCGTCCCACACTTACCGTAGTTCCTTCGAAAAAACACAACGAAGGGTACAAATAGACACTGGCCATGTTGGGCAGGTTGGGCGAAGGGCGCACCGGCAATTCGTACATGGTTTGATGCGAATAATTGGCGCAAGCGATCACCTGAACATCGCATTTCACACCTCCCTTTAACCAACTTTCGCCGTTGATCATTTGCGCCATTTCACCCAGGGTGCATCCATGCACGACAGGAATGGAATGCATCCCTACAAAGGACTGAAATGCCGGCTGGAGCACCGGCCCGTCGATATAAAAACCATTGGGGTTGGGCCGATCCAACACAATCAGTTTTTTTTGTTGCTCGGCGCACGCTTCCATGACATAATGCAGAGTGCTCAAATAGGTATAAAATCGAGCACCCACGTCTTGGATATCGAATACCAACACGTCAACATCCTTGAGCATTTCGGCAGTTGGTTTTTTGTTTTTTCCATAAAGCGAAATGACCGGCAAGCCTGTTTTTTGATCCATTCCATTCAACACCGTTTCGCCTGCACCGGCATCGCCGCGAAAGCCGTGCTCCGGTGCAAAGACCTTGCGCACTTGTACACCGAGTTGCACGAGGCTATCCACCAAATGCACTTTTCCGATCATCGAAGTTGGATTGGCTACTATGCCCACCCGCAGTTGTTGCAGCATTGGAACATACGCTTGCACACGTTCGGCGCCCGTGGTGACCTGCGTCCACTTGACTTCAGCGGCTTGGCCCGATGCTGGAACAGTTGGGGACTGCGTTGGATTTTGGCCACATGCCAATTGCAAACCACTTAGCATTGCGACAAATAAAGGATACCATTTCTGCATAGCACAAATATCTAAAGGCCATGACCGAGATGCGACGGCCTTGGGAAGAGTTTTCAAGAATCACGCCTCGATTTCGTTTTGTGCACGCACTGGTCCATCACTGGTCAGGAGAAGTGGCACAGAGAATGCCATTGTAGTATCTTCGTCGCCCGATGAATCTCACCAAATTCATAGCGCAGCGCATTGCCGCAAGCGATGATCGCAAACAAATCTCTACGCCCATTGTGCGCATAGCCACTTGGGGCATCGCAGTCGGCGTAGCGCTTATGCTGCTCAGCCTGTCTGTGGTGCAAGGTTTTCAAGAAGAAATCCGCAACAAGGTCATTGGATTTGGATCACATTTCCAAGTCACACCTACGCACCGCAGCTACAGCAAGGACTCGCAAAAATTGGCGTTTGATCCGGAGGTATTGCAAATGCTGCGCTCCACGCCGGGCGTGCGTCATGTGCAAACATTCGCTAGCAAACCAGGCATTTTAGAAACCGCACAAGGCATACAGGGCATTGTCGCCAAAGGAGTGGGGCCGGATTTCGACACCACATTTCTATGCAGCAACCTGGTGCAAGGCCGTTTCATTGCTCAGCAGCAAGACAGCATGGAAGTTGTGCTTTCCTCCTACCTCGCCAATCGCTTGGGCATCCAATTGCACGATAAAATTTCAGTTTACATTTTCACCGAAAGTGCTGACCCCCGCCAACGGAACTTTAAAGTTTGCGGGATATACAATACCGGCTTAGAAGATTTTGATCGGCAGTTTGTATTCCTGCCCATGCATCAAATCCAACGCTTGTCAGGTTGGGGAATACGTGCAGAGGGATTCATCGACAGCCTGTGTTACGGCAATCAGTTTATCCTTGGCGCCATGGCCTTTGGTGGTGATGGCGATTACACTTGGACATGGTCATCGGACGATGTGGAGAATGAAGGTCCTCACTTCGTAAACGTGACCAGCGATACTGTCTTTACGGCCATTGTTCGCGACGGAGCCAAAACCTTAGCCGACACGATCTATTTCACTTTCGCAACCGATAAAAACAACCCATCCCAAGACTGCAGCGCGATCACCTACACCATCCACACCACTGGAGGCAGCGACCGGCATTACATCGGCGGATACGAAGTGTTGCTGGACAACTACGATGAGCTGATGGCCGCGGATGATGCATTGTTCGGCCAATTGACCACCAAGTTTTTGCAGACACAAAAAATCACCGACCGCAATCCGGAAATTTTTTCGTGGCTCAAGATGTTGGACATCAATGTGATCATCATCATTGTGCTCATGATTGTCATTTCCATTGTCAACATGACGAGTGCACTTTTGATTATCATACTCGAGCGCCAATCCATGATCGGTACGTTAAAAGCCATGGGGATTGAAGACCGTTCAGTCATGTATGTTTTTGTGCGGCATGCCGGTCGAATCATTGGCAGAGGCATACTCTTGGGCAATATCATTGGATTGGGCATTGCAGGCATTCAGCATTTTACAGGCCTATTTGCGCTCAACCCTGAAAACTATTATCTGGACCGCGTTCCAGTGGCCTTTGACCTGTTGACGTATCTTGGGCTGAATGCGGCGACATTGGCTATCTGCCTTATCAGCATGTTGCTACCCGCTCGATACGTGACAAAAATATCACCCATTAAAGCCATGCGCTTCAGTTGATGGAGATATGCCCTTGGATAAAGAGGGCCATCTTTCAATGCCTACTGCGCTCGAGACCGAATGGCTTATTTGACGCGTGGATGTATTCAATTCGAGCACAGACCCCTTACCTTTGTCAAGATTACCAAAAGTAAAAACACAGCGTGAAGTACTACAACAATATATTGGAAACCATTGGCAACACGCCATTGGTAAAAATCAACCGGATTACCCAAGAATTGCCCTGTTTGGTATTGGCCAAAATTGAAACCACCAATCCAGGCAATAGCATCAAAGACCGCATGGCTTTGAAGATGATTGAGGATGCAGAAAAAGATGGAAGGCTCAAACCAGGAGGCACCATTATCGAAGGCACCAGCGGCAATACCGGGATGGGCTTGGCAATTGCCTCCGTTATCAAGGGTTACAATTGCATATTTACCAGTACAGACAAACAGAGCAAAGAAAAATTCGATGCATTGCGCGCCTTTGGAGCTGAAGTGATTGTTTGCCCTACCAATGTAGACCCTGAGGATCCGAAGAGTTATTACAGCGTTTCATCGCGATTGATCAATGAAGTTCCAAATTCTTGGAAACCGAACCAATACGACAACCCCAGCAATGCACAAGCCCACTATGAAAGCACAGGGCCCGAGATTTGGGAGCAAACAGGAGGCAAAATCACCCATTTGGTCGTTGGCGTTGGAACAGGTGGCACCATTTGCGGAACTGCCAAATACCTCAAAGAGAAAAACCCCCACATCAAAATACTGGGCATTGATACCTACGGTTCGGTGTTTAAGAAATACAAAGAAACCGGCGTCTTCGATAAAAATGAAATTTATCCTTACATCACAGAAGGAATAGGTGAAGACTTTTTACCACAAAACGTGGATTTCAGCCTCATCGATCACTTCGAGAAAGTGACGGACAAAGATGCCGCATTGATGACGCGCCGCATTGCCCGTGAAGAAGGCATCTTTGTTGGCAACAGCGCCGGAAGTGCCATGGCTGGATTGCTCCAAATGAAACACATGTTTGGACCTGACGATGCGGTGGTGGTAATTTTCCATGATCACGGCACGCGGTATTTGGGAAAAATGTTCAATGATGAATGGATGCGCGACCGTGGCTTTTTGGTAGAAGAAAGCAAGAGCGCAAAAGATTTAATTCAAAAGCACATGGGTCAGCCATTGGTCACCATAGGATCAGGCGAATTGGTGGGGCATGCTGTGGCAAAAATGAAAAAATTCAACATCTCGCAAATACCCGTTATCAAGGACGATACGTTTGCTGGTTCCATTGATGAGAGCAAATTGTTTCAAGTGATCACCGAAAAGCCCAATGCGATGGAGATTAAAATAGAAGAAGTAATGGGCCCAGCTTTTCCTATTGTCAACGCCTCAGCAACCATCGAAAACGTTTCCAAGCTTTTGAACAAAGAAACGCCCGCGGTTTTGGTACAGCTCGAAAATGGCAAGCACCATATTATTACCAAGTACGATGTGATTGAAGCCATTGGTTAAACGATTGCTCGTTACACAATTTTTTTTTAGAACCAACACCTGTTGGTTTTTTTGTGTCCAATAAACTCATTCTCAATGAATAAAGACACAATCAGTAGTCAAAAAACAATTCGTTTATCGAGCCAAAAACAGCCTAAACGAAAATAAAAGTGCATTTTATCGATAAAATATTTGGATTCATCGAAATCGTGACTATATTTGTACCGCATATCTGAAAAACAACTTCTTGAACTATCTATTACTCCGCTAAGGCTTACGTATTAATTAAAGGAATTATTAACTAATACCTAATCTTTAATGAAAAACTATAATTCTACTCATGTGGCCTATTGTGGGCAATTGAATGTTTCACAATGGACAACAACAATTCAAATTGCTTTATTTCTTTTATTCTTTATGTGGAGTGCTCGCATGAGTGCTCAAGGTCAGGACGGCATCGCCAACGATGATTGTTCTGGTGCTATTGCAATTGCTTGCAACGAGACCTTCCAAGGTACTACGGCTGGCGCCAATCCCGATGAAGTGGATTTCTGCGGCCAAACTCCTTTCGGTCAAGTATGGGGCGAGCCTGGAGTATGGTTCACGCACATGGGTCATGGCGACAATGTGACGTTGAACCTCAACGAAATCGGCAGTACCGGCTTCGACACATTTGTAGGTGTTTACACCGGAACATGTGGCGATTTGATCTGTGCTACCGGTGACGACGATTCTGGTCCCGGTCTCAATTCATCAATCACTTTCTTTGCTGCAGACGATGTACTTTATTACATCTATGTAACAGGATGGGAGCCAAGCAATGCTGGCAATTCTAACGGCGACAGCGGTCCATTCACTTTTGAATTGGCTTGTACTCCCGTTTGTGAGCCTGCTGTTGAAATCGCTTGTGGCGGTGATGTGACCCTCGAATGCGGTCAAGACATCAACGACCTTGATTTGACAGGTACTCCTGAATTTATCAATTTGGTTCTTTGCGATGGTGAAATATCCATTGACTATACCGACGTTTTAGTTTCTTCAACCGACTGCGTTACCGTATGGGCGCGCACTTGGACAGCAGTATTGGGCGACCTTACTTCTACTTGCACACAATTGATCACTGTTGTTGACACCCAAGGACCTGTGTTCCCTGAGTTGTCTGACGTGAACGTTCAGTGCCTCGAGGAAGTTCCAGGTCCTATAGCTGTTACTGCAGCAGATGTATGCTCTGGTGAGACTTCTGCTACTAGCTTCACTAGCCAAACCGGTGAGTTGATCTCTTCTTGCGATTTGTCTAGTGCTTTTGGTCCTGGCGCTGACTGGGCTGTTTGGTTGCCAACTTTGGCTTCTAACGGTGATGTTACCAATGCCAATTTCCATTTCGATGCCAACGGTGGTACGTTCGATCAATTCTTCGACGGCACTGCTCACTTGTATGGTACTGTAGAAAACAGCAGTAATCCAGCAGAGAAATTCATCGTTGACCTTTGGTTGGAAAACAAAGCCGATTGGTCAACTTGGTCTTCAATGGGAAGAAACTATAAAAACGATCTAAACTTACAATGCGCTACTGCTGCTCACATCAATTGGTCTTACTACGAATTGGTCGGCGGCTTCTCTACACTTACTGGTGCTGGTGATTTGGCAGGTGATGTATTGTACATCTACCACCAACCTTCAACTTACTACTTCGGTTTCCAAGTAGGTATTGGTGCAAACAACAAAAACTGCAACGATGGTCTTTCTGGTTGGTTCACATACGAAGGTTTCGTAGGTGGCGAAGCTGTTGAAGGTCACGGTGACGTTAACGTGGATGGCGAGTGTGTTCCAACTGGCGACAACGACTGTGTCCACAACACTTCATTTACTCACTTCTACCGTGCTGTAGATGCTTGCGGTAACGCTTCTATTGCTTCTTACGATGTCATCGTAGAAGACACTACTGCTCCTGTTTTCAACAACTGTCCAGAAAGCATCACCATCAACTGCGAAGATGCGATTCCAGCAGTTGCTCAAGGCATCAGCGCTAGCGACAACTGCTCTGGCGATGTTACTGTAGAATACCTCGGCGAATCAGCTGAAGGCAACGAATGTTACAACGTTATTACCCGCACATGGTCTGCTATGGACGTTTGCGGTAACCGTTCTTCTTGCGTTCAAACCATCACCATCGTTGACGTTACTGCTCCTGTATTGGCAGGTACTCCCGATGCTGAAATCACTGTTGAGTGCGATCAAGTTCCCGCTGCTGCCGAAGTATCTGCTACCGACAACTGCTTGGAAGTAGTTAACGTAAGCTACAACGAAACCATCGCTGAAGGCAACTGCCCTGGCAACTACACCATCACACGCACATGGTCTGCTATTGACAACTGTCAAAATGCAACATCTTTCGTTCAAACCATCCATGTTGAGGACACTACTGCTCCTGTATTTGATGCGTATGAATTCTACACACACATCGAGTGCGACGAAATTCCTGCTGTGATCTCTGCTACCGACAACTGCGGTTCTGCTTCAGTTGAAGTTACATACGAAATCTTGAATTCTGGCGGATGCTTGGGTGTTTACCACCGCATCTACACTGCTACAGACGAGTGCGGAAACACTGCAACTGCTGAGCAATACATTGCTATTCAAGATTTGACTGCTCCCACTTTTGTCAACGTTCCTGCTGACGAAACTGTTGAGTGCTCTGATGTAGAATTGATGGAAAACGGCAACTACTTCACCGCTGGTGATGTATACGGCGTTGACAACTGCGAATTGGAAGTTACCATTGCTTACAACGAAGAGGTTGTAGCTACAGACGACAACTGCCCACAATCGTACGACATCATCCGTCGTTGGATCGCTACTGACTACTGCGAAAACATGGATACTGCGTACCAAACTGTACACGTTGTAGACACTACAGCTCCATGGTTTGAATTTGTTCCCGGCGGTGCTTTCTACTCTTGCGAAGAAGAAGTTGAATATGCTGATGCTATCGCATACGACAACTGCGGCGAAGCTACTATCGCTGTTTCCGTTGACACGGTTTACCAAGGTTGCCCACAGTCGTACGACATCGTTCGCACATTCGTTGCTACCGATGAGTGCGGCAATGTGTCTCAATCTGCAACCCAAGTGATCGAGGTACGTGATCAAACAGGCCCGTATTTCCAAGAACATCAAATTTATTATTCTTTCGAGTGCGGAGAAGAAATTGTTGTGGTTGACCCCATCGCTGCCGATATCTGCGGAACCGTAGAGCAATACTCATACGATTCAGGAATCATCGGTGATGGTTGTGCATACTATTACTACCACATCACTGTTGCTACAGACGAGTGCGGTAACGAAAGTACAGCTTATCAAATGATCATGGTTCAAGACACCACGGCTCCAGTGATTGCAGGTGAACATGAAATTGAAATGCCTTGCGAGGAGTTCGATATCAATAGTGGAATTTTCGTTACTGCTTCAGATATCTGCAACACATTCGAAATCCACATTGCTTCAACCGAGATCTACTCTGGAGAGTGTGCTGGTGTTTACTACCGCGAATACTACGCAGTAGACGCTTGTGGAAACGCTTCTGAAACCTATGGTCAAGTCATCCGATTGACTGACGAAATTGCTCCAGTTGGAACTGAGCCGGTTGATGTAACTGTAGAGTGCGGTAGCCAAGCGCCTGCGTTCGATCCTAACTTCCAAGACAACTGTGGTGGTGAGGTGAACGTACAGTACGTTGGATACGAAATCGAAGGTACTTGCAATGTATCGTACACTGAATCATGGATCGCTACTGACAACTGTGGCAACCAATCTACGATCGATCGCGTTGTAACTTACATCGATACCCAAGATCCTTGGTTCAATGTAGAAACACTTCCTGCAAGCGTAGTTATCGAGTGCTCTGAAGAGGTTCCTGCTGTGGTGTATCCTACTGTTTACGATGTATGCGATCAAAACGTAGAGCTCGAAATGGTTCCTCAAACCGTTGAAGGTTCTTGCCCAGCAAATTATGTAATCTACCGCATGTACCGTGCGTTCGACGATTGCGGCAATGAAGCACTCTACACACAGACTATTACTGTGCAAGACACGCAAGCTCCCTACTTCGCAGAGCAACCCGAGTTTTACACCTACGAGTGCAGCGACATCATACCTGAAATCCAACCGATTGCCTTCGACAACTGCTCAGTTAACTTGACATTCTCCTACATTGACAGTGAGATCGCACATACCTTCAGGGTATCTGCCATACCTCCAAGCAACAATACAGTGGCTATTTGTCATCAGACCGGAAACGGATCGTACCATACCATCTACGTTAATCAGAATGCTGTTCAAGCGCACTTGGATCACGGCGATGTTCTAGGCCCTTGCGATAGCGAGGACAATGACGATGACAACGACGATGACAATGATGACGACAACGACGAT
>CANHSF010000048.1 GCA_947463065.1 Flavobacteriales bacterium
AATCCCTACAATGTTTTGGTGCACGCGCGTCATCGCCGACCACCAATAGGACTTGATGTTGTTTTTTAGTTCAGATCCCAACTGACCATAGTCGTAGGCCGCCGATAATCCATCGTAAATTTCGGATGAGGGAAACACAAAGCCATATTCCTTGGCGTGTGAAATAACCTTCTTAAGCTTGTCGTCTTGATTTTGCATAACGACCGCGAAATTAAGCCGTTTCAACCAATATTCAAGGGAGAAGTCTGATCTATATTAGAAATCAAACTGAAGCTTAGCGCGTATGCCATACCGAACGATATTCGGATTGTCCAAATAACTCAAACGCCAAATAAAGTCTACCCGCAATACTTTGAAGATGTTCTCCACCCCCAAAGCTGCCTCAACAAATGGCTGACGGAGTGTTTGAATGTCCTCGATGCCATCGCCATTAAAATCTCTCGACAAGATGAGGTCATTGTTGCGATCGTATCCCCCAACCACTGCCTTTGCACTCGCCACCTCGCGCCACTTCAATCGACGCATCAATGGAATTTTATTCAAAAACAATCCCTCGGCATGATAAGAAAGCCACAAACTCGCCCACTCATCGCTCACAAACTCAAAGAAATTCATTGTGTTGTAGGAAGCCTCGTCATAAAAGAAGGTCTCATTGCCTTGATGCAGCATCAACAATGGATAGGGCAAATTTCCAAAAATACGCCCCACTTCACCACGCGCATTGAGGTATCCAAACGGTCCAAAACGAAGCTTGTCAGATACCCTTGCCACCGCCTTTTGATAGCGGAATTCACTGCCCAAAATACCCGGAACAGCATAACTGTACTGAATTTCCAATGTGGGATACTTCGTGCCTAAACTGATGCGCTCAAATTCGCCATACACAAACTTCTCCTTGAAGGCAAACCGGGTGTACAAACTCAATTCTGAAGTAATCAAATAACTCACCTGCTGATCGGCCGTCAGCTCCGGTCTAAATCGGGTGTACCTGAAATCATCGCCCGCTGGCTTCAATACGCGATGGGTAAAATACAATTTGTTGCTCAATCCATACAGCCATTCGCGCTCAAAATATCCTTGCAGTTGGGTGACATCGGTCAACTTATTTGCCGGATTGCGTCGAAATATGGAGGCCAATACATTGTCTTGTCGAAACGCATTGTCCGATTGACCCAATTGCTCCATGTCGCGCTTCGCATTCATGGAAAATGCCATGCGCGGGTTCTTGTTCAACATATATATGAAACCCCCGCCGTATTTGAATCGCTCATCGCGCAAACCATACGCCACATACCCCTCCAGCATCAGTTTTTTGCTGAAATCATTGCTTGTCCGGCCTCCCAATCTGAAGCGATTGCCCTCGATGGGGTTGAAGCTGTACATGGTGTAATATGGTCCGAGCTCAAACAAACCTATTTTCTTGTACCCATTCACCAAAAGGTTGAGCACATTGGATACCGTAACAAACTGCGGAAGATTCTTCAGGGTATCCACCATGTGATAAATGCGCTGCTCCTTGGCGGTCAACTCAATGTGCCGAGACTGATCCCAAAAGGCGTCATCCTTATCTCCCGCATCCTCCGCTACGATTACATCGGTCACGCCCCTATAAAAATCTTCTTCCTTCGGTCGATTGATCACAAATTTCTTATACGTCGTTGTTTTGCGACCATACATTCCCATTTTTCGATCACTCAAATTGAAGTCAACAACCAACTCGTCGCGGGTCAGCATCCACACTTCCTTCTGCACCTCATTGTATTCCTGATGCACTGTAAATCCTTTGATCCAGTTGATGTTCGCTCCTTCGGCAATCGTAGCGTCGATACTCTTGATGGCGTATGTGGTGTCGTTCACCCACATCTCTCCAAAAAACAAATGCTCCGCCTTGCGCCGAGGAAAAAATTGCAGCTTGTAACACCACTTCCCATCGATGACCGCACTGTCCAAAATATCGTAATCATAAAAACCCAAACAATATCCAGCAATAGGACTCGTGAAGGTTTTGCCAAAAACAATCAGCTCGTTGTCGTAAACGTTGGTGTTTTGGTACATGTCGCCCAAAAATTGATTGACGCTCTCGTTCTCTACGCCACTCACCTTCGTCGCCTTGATGATTTCTTTGGTGATTTTCGGATTGCGCCGAAAGTAATACTCCGACAAAGACTCGGTCATGAATACCGGTAAGTAGGGCTTCTCTTGCGTCGTATCCACTCCTTCAAAAATAAATTCAAAGGGCTTGAATATTTTGCGGTCCTGAAATTTGTCCGATATGTTGTTGAGATCAAACTCGACCTTGTTGTACACCTCGTATTCGTAGGCCATCAACTTTTCTTTGTTGTTGATCTCCTTGTTGCGAAGAATGTTTTTGACCAATGCGATCGCCGGGTTCACGCCTTCTTTGGGTTTCACCACCACTTCGCCAGTGCTCACCGAAGCGGGCAACAATTCAAAATTGATTACACTTGTTACGCCTTGTTTGACGCGTTTGGTCATCACATCATAACCCAATGCCATAACGCGCAGAGAATCACTGCTGTAAAAGGTCTCTATTCTAAAGTTGCCATCCAAATCGGTATTGCATCCCGACTTGGTGCCCACAAAAACCACGGGAACAAAAGGCACCCCTTCTTTGGTAGCGGCATCAGTCACCCGACCGCTGACAATAGTTTGCTGGCCAAACATCGAAGCTGTGCCAGCAACCAAAATAAAAAATAGCGTAAGTCGAATGGGTAAATTCATGCAGGTCCTTGTACGGCAAAGGTTCAATCTTGTTCTCTTACGAACGCACCCTTCTATTCGGGGCGCTTATCGCAACCTAACAAAAATACACCCTTTTGCCGCACATTGCCAATCCACCTCGGAGGATATGAACAACTTGAATGGGAATCCTGTCGAATTATTTGGCCTGACCACGTTTCCACGCAGCGTGTGTATTCAGGCTGCAACGCAACCACTCTTCATACAAGTCCACATCGGGCTCATAATCTTCGATGGGCGACATCATGGTCGTATCGGCAGACAAAATCGCATACATGGGTTGGGAGTTGTTGTTGAACGTCTCTGTCTGCAATGTAGTCCACTTGCTGCCGATGGTTGTGATGTCCTTTGTGCGACCATCGCTGGTCATGTATTGAAACTGCTCACCCGCGGGCAACTCCGTGGCCTCATCCACATAAAGCGACACCATGATAAATGCGGTGTCCAGCAAATGTTTGATCTGCGGATCCGGCCAAACATTCTCCTCCATCTTCCGGCAATTCACACAGGCATGTCCCGTGAAGTCCACAAAAATCGGTTTGCCGGTTTCGCGCGACAATTGAAATGCCTTATCCAAGTCATTGACGATCACATTGAACTCGGATTTATGATCATAAATCGAATACGTCCAAGGCGGTGGAAATCCACTCAAAAACTTCATCTTGCCCCAATGCTCATTATCCAAAACACCTGGTATGATACGTATGGTGAATGCAGCAATCGCTATCGTGAAAAAGAGTTTAATCCCCTTCAAGGGTGTCGTACTGTAGTAGCCTTTCTTGGGAGCAAACCGCTTCAACATATAGGCCAACCAAAGCAGACCCAAAACAATCCACAAGGCAAAGAACACCTCGCGTAGCAACACATGCCACTGTGAAACCAAATCGGCATTGCTCAAAAACTTGATGGCAAACATCAATTCCAAAAAGCCCAACGACACCTTGAAGTCTTGCATCCAACCTCCCGACTTGGGCAATTTTTTGAGCAAACTCGGAAAGGCTGCAAACAATCCAAAGGGCAAACCCAACGAGATTCCAAATCCTGTCATTGCTGCGGTAACCTTGGTAGCGGGCAGCGACAATTCCATGCCCAAAATATTGACCAAAGCCTGGCCTTGATCGCTATAGATACTGCCGATCACAGTGCCCAAAATGGGGCCAGTGCAGGAAAACGATACGATGGCCAAGGTCAATGCCATGAAGAAAATACCAATCAAACCACCCACATTGCTTGCCTTGTCCACTTTGTTGGCCAAACCGCTGGGCAACGTGATTTCAAAATACCCGAAAAACGATATGGCAAATACAACAAACACAATGAAGAATCCCATATTGATCCATGGATTGGTAGCCACCTGATTCAACACTCCTGGATCGATGTTTTTGCTCAAATGAAAAGGCAATGACAAGAGGAAATAAATCAATAAAATGAAAAATCCATAAAGCACCGCTTGCTGTTTGCCCTTTCCACCTTCTGAACCCTTGGTGAAAAAACTAACCGTCAAGGGAATCATTGGGAAAACGCAGGGCGTCAATAGCGCCAATAAACCGCCAATGAGACCAAACACAAAAATGGCCCACAGTGAAAAATCCTGTTCCTCCTTGCGGCAACCCAATGGATTCGCCAAATCGACACTTGACCATTTGAACGCATCTCGTTTCGTTGTATCCACGGCAAGCACAACTGAGCCCGTATCCAAGGTAAGGTCTGTCGAGTCCAATTCAACGCTGTCTGCAACCGCTTTTGTCGGCTCGCCCAATGGCACAACCTTCAACTCAAATGGCACTGGCGCTGGAAATGTACACTTCTCGTCATCGCACGCCTGATACGATATTTCTCCCTTCACCACAAATGGCTGGCCGCTTAGAATCTGGATTTTTTTGGTAAACGTCGCGGTGTTCTCATAATAATTCAACTCTGCTTCATACATCGGATCAAAATGGCTGATGTATGGACTTCCCACCAAACGACCGGCTGCTTTGTACGCATCGGATCGTTTCAATTTCATTGTAGTGGCTATGGGTGGAAATTCCACCGGCGCATTGCTCACCTTGGTAGCGTACAAATGCCACTTGGGTTCGATGGTGGCCTTGGCTTCGATCTGCGCTTCATCCAAATTGATCACCTTCACCTCAAAAGCCCATTTCACCGGGTCTACCATTTGAGCTATCCCACAAAGACCTATACTTAAGAATACGATCGTGGTTATGAATGATTTGATTCTAAACATACTTTTTGCATTTTCTAATTCCAAGCAAACTTAACGACATCAGCCACTTTCGGTTCTGGTATCTTTATCTTTCACTTGGATTTTTAACCCAAAATCGCACGGGGTAATTTACGTGGTGTTTTGGAATTTTTGGCAATTTATGCATTGTTCGCTATCGGGTCGGTCATCGCATTCAACAATCTTTGAAATGGCTTCCAATCGCTCTCTTATCGCTTGCTGCTGCAATTTGCTCGTGCCCATTGCGCTGCATTCCGTGCTGTTTATTCCTGCCATAAACGAGACGAACAATTGGGTGCATTCTTGCTCGCTATTCGTGATTTCAACTCCATTTATTGTTTTCTTTCACGTCATTCATCCGACTCAAGGTTGACTTTGATGCAACAAAAAAGGTCTCGAACATCGTCGAGACCTTGAATGCCACGTGGTGGTTTGTTTATAGTTAGGTAAATCGTACTTCGTGTATACAGGCCAACGGAACACTGATGCCTCCGCGCAGCAATACGCGATCATGACCTGTGGCCAAAACCTGGGTGCGCAACCGCGTGCATGTTGTTCGTTCTTCTAAGGTGATAATGACTTCTTGTCCGGGATACGTTTCGGATGTCGCTGCCTTGAGCAACTGTGCGTTCCGACGAACGCGTTGCGAAACGCTTTTCAGCACATCTTCATGGGGTGCTTCAATATGGGTGATGATTTCAAAATTATCTTCTGTGATTCGAATTCCTTGTGTCATCCTTAAATTTTTCAAATTACTGTCCTTTAACGCCAGCATCTGCTCAAGGTTTCAATTGCCGCTCTTTTTTACGAATCAGCACTACATCGTCTCCCGCACCAGCTCGACATAACTCACTTACTACCATGCCCTCTAGCCAATAAATCGTACTTCCATACGCCCATACTCGAGCTTGGCGTTTATCGGTTTGTTCGATTTTCTTTTCAATCAACAGCCTCACTATACGCTTGTGGCCCTGCATTCCAAACGGCTGTATCTCATCTGTGGATTGGGGCGGCCGAATCTCCAGCGGCCACACGATGGCATCCAACCTCATCGCTATTGCATCCGCTCCCAATTGGTCGGCAACAGCATCGTATCGCGTTCGCTCAAGATACCAATCTCCTACCTCACAGGGCAAATCCTGAAAAGAGATGATTTGATGCTCCATAGGTGATTCCGTAGTAGTCACAACGCGCAGGTACTCGCGCTCCTTCAAAAAACGCCACTCCTTGAAATCCACTACTGATCCCGTTCGCGAATTCCACAATTGGATAAGTGTATCCACAGCTGTTGTAGGCAAACCAATGCTCTCGGTCCAACGCCAAAGGCTGTATTTCGGCAATGGCATTGCAAGCAACTTAGCCATATCCAAGCGGTGCGAACCATCCGCCATCGAAGTCAACCAAGCATCGGTTGCAACTTGATTGGATTCTAAAAATGATTCAATCTCCTGCACCACAACCGCTCGCTGCAGCACGGCCTGTCGCCATTGAGGCACAACAGCATTCAACTCGGGCACTACCCGATGGCGCAGTCTGTTGCGCGCATAATTGTCCTCAAAATTGGTGGCGTCATCGCAATAGGGAATTTGAAATTGGAAAATCTGCTCATCAATGTTTTCGCGAGTCATGTGAAGCATCGGGCGCCACAATCCGTTGGCAAACCGACGCATCCCCCGCATGGAGGCCAATCCTCCACCGCGCAAAAACTGAAACAATATGGTCTCCAACTGATCTTCCTCGTGATGGGCAACAGCTACTGCTGTGGCATCTTGGGATTGCCGCAGTTGCTCGAAAAATTCATAACGTATGGCGCGCGCACGCTCCTGCACCGACATGCCATGTTTTTGAAAAGACTGAACAGGGCAAACGCTGATGGGTATTCCATATTCATCGCAATAGCGCCGAACCAGATTTTCGTCGTAACCCGCTTCTTTTCTCAAGCCGTAATTGACATGTGCAACATGCAACCGAAGGGGCAACGTGCGCAAATAATGCAACAACAACATGCTGTCGCGACCTCCGCTTACACCTACGATGATGGATTTACCGATTAACCCGCAGTCCTCAAGGTCTTGGACAATATGCGCGACCCCTGGTTTCACTTGAACCTGCAGCTTAGTACCGCCAAATCATCGCGGTAAGGTGTTTCCCCACGGAACTCATCCAGTGACTGAATCACAATTTCATTCAACGCATACATCGGCTCCTTGAAATAATGCAGCAAGAGCTTCTCCAATCGTTCGGTGCCAAATTCTTCGTCCAAGTGGTTCTCCGTTTCCACCAGTCCATCTGTGAAGCAAAGCACAATGGATTCCGGATCCAGTTTAACCTCACCTTCCACTACCTTGGGCAAGGTCTCAAACATGCCCAAACCAATGGTTCCCAACTTCAACTGTTGGGTATAGCCGTTGCGATCCACCACCACCGGGGGATTGTGGCCGCAATTGATGTAGTTCATGATTCGTGTGTTTTTTGAAAACACTCCTAGAAATAAGGTGATGTACTTTTCCCCCAAGGCGGTACGCATGACACAGCTGTTCAACTCGCGTACGATCTCCACCAAATCGCCGTGACGATAGGTGAAAATGCTTCGCAGGTATGCTTGGAAATTGGCCATCAAAAACGCTGCACTTACGCCTTTGCCACTCACATCGGCCATGCAAAACATCACCTGATTATCGTTGAGCTCCATGAAATCGTAATAATCTCCTCCCACTTGCTGATGGGCTCTGTATATGGCACTCACGTCAAATGCATCGTTGTTGGGCAATTGATGCGGCAACAAAATGGCTTGCATCTCAGCGGCCAACTCCAACTCGCGTTTTATCAACTCCTGTCGAACCCGGTCGGCTTGCATTTGCTTGTTCTGTATGGCAACAACCAACACACTCGTTATCGTTTGGATAAATTTCATGTGCTTGATCACAGGGCTCATTCGAATCTCTTGTTCGCCCTTATCACCTACCAACAAATAGGCGATGGTCTCATTGTTCTGCGTGATTGGAACGGTAAGGTCAAACGACTCCCGATTGAGCTCGGTCGTCAATCCTATTTCGCGCTGGCGGGTAAAGAACTCTTCATCCGAAATATCGTGTACCTCCTCGTGCTGGACGCCATATTTCAATATGCATCGCCAAGCTCCTGTGCGTGTAAACAAAACCAACTTCTCGATGAACAACTCTTCTTTCAGAAACTTCTCGTACAATGCAAGCAACTGCTCGACACCAACGTCATCGTTGATCGCGCGCGTCAACTCGAGCAAAGCGTTTAGTTTAAAATCGCGCTGCTTCAATTTCTCATTCAATCGCTCACCTGAAGCCATAGTTGTCTGGTTCATTGAAGCTTTTCGCCGATGTTTACACGGTCATCGGAGGACTCCAACTGCGTCGGCAAATTAGCCAATGTTTTGATAGTCTGTACCTCATTTCAGAGAAAATACTCCACACCAAAAGGAACCTTTCCATTCTTTATGCGTAGGAGGGA
This sequence comes from Flavobacteriales bacterium, assembly GCA_947463065.1. GTDB lineage: Bacteria > Bacteroidota > Bacteroidia > Flavobacteriales_D > Sanyastnellaceae > CANHSF01. The sequence goes on from CANHSF010000048.1 coordinate 8,471, forward strand.
CTGAGAATTAAAACTACAAACATGAAATACATCCTATCCCTATTTGCCTTGTCGGCTATTGTTGCTATGTCGTTTGCTCCGGGCAAAGACATTAACTTTTCAGAATTCCTACCTGTTGCCATTGCGCAAAGCCAAGACGGTTTCAAACAACTCAAAAGTGCCAAAGGTGACTGGAATATCCAACAACGTGTATTGGACTTTGATCGATGCGAAGGAAAATACGATCCCGAAATCGGTCTCAACTACATTCAATTAACACGTGTATTGGAAGACGAAATCAGCGCAGATCAATTTGCAGCCCGATTCACTGGCTATGTGGCGCGTTTGACCCAAAACAGCAATTACGAAATTCAAACCAAATCCACGCCAGTCAATGGCAAACAACAGTTCCTTCACACCTACAAGTCCACCAATGCCAAAGAAAAAGACGACCACCCCATCATTGAAGTAAGTGTAGGCACGGAGGGCGAAAAATACACCATGATGTTAAAGATTTACGAGCCAAAAAAAAATGAAAAGCCGCTCAAAAAGAGATAAACCTTCAACCACCAAATAGGATTAACATCCTAATGAAAATGGGTCATTCAGACCCATTTTTATTTTCCTTTAAGCCCAGTTTTCGCCTTTCTGCAATTTGATGTCGTTCACGAAGTTTTTGATCTTTTGTTCGTCTTCTTTGCGACACACCAACAGCGTATTGTCGGTCTGAACCACAATGTATCCGTTCAAGCCGTGCAACACGGCGAGCTTATCTCCGCTTACATGCACGATGTTGTCGGTACAGTTGTACAACATAACATTTTTGCCCACCACTCCATTGCGGTGCTCATCGTGTGCCAGATGGGTGTGCAGTGAACCCCAAGTGCCCAAATCACTCCAACCAAAATCGCTCAATACAACATTGACATTCTTGGCCTTTTCCATGATCCCGTAATCGATCGACACGTTCTCACACGCGGGGTATATGCGTTGAATAAATGCATTCTCTTCTGGCGTGCCATACAATCCAGCTCCTTCGGCAAATGCTCGGTACATCTCGGTCAAATGGTGCTCAAAAGCCAACATAATGCTGGGGAGCGTCCAAACGAAAATACCCGAATTCCAATAAAAGTCGCCGCTCTCCAAAAAGTCTTTGGCCAATTCCAAATCCGGCTTTTCGGTAAAAGTCTTGACGCGCTTCACCTTCTGATCCATGGCATCCTTTTGATCGGCCCACTGAATATAGCCATATCCTGTATCAGGACGGGTTGGCTTGATGCCCAACGTCACCAAATTGCCCGATTCTTGCGCTTGCCGAATGCTCACCTCAATGTTTTCGATAAACTCTTGGTCCTTTAGAATCAAATGGTCGCTCGGCGCCACGATGATATTAGCGTCGGTTGCTCGATCGGCTATCCAAAACGAGGCGTATGCTATGCAAGGGGCTGTATTCCGCATGAATGGCTCGCACAGCACCTGCTCTGGGGTCAATTCGGGCAATTGCTCCAATACCAAATCCTTATATCGCTCATTGGTCACGATAAGAATATTCTCTTTGGGGCAGATAGGCAAAAATCGATCATACGTCATTTGAAGCAAGGTGCGCCCAACACCCAATATGTCGTGAAACTGCTTGGGAAAAGTGGTTCGGCTCATGGGCCAGAAGCGCGATCCCACGCCGCCTGCCATGATAACACAATAATTTTTTGATGTATTCTCCATTCAGGTTAAGGAATTACTCCTTGAGTTTAATTAAAGCATGCAAAATAACCACATCCTTTGCGTAGTTCAGTGATTATCGTTGTGTTTTTTCAAAAAAAAACCTCCGTTATGGAGGTTCTTTCTTTAGACCATTAGTCTATTTTTTCTTGGGCCGCACCTATCAAATTGCAAGTGCCTGCGGCGGCAGAAAGATCCTTGTCTGACAAAGCAACCTTTGCCTTTTCGTTGGCCGGATCCAACTCCATGACCTTCAACCAAGCCGCCTTTGAACAATCATAGTTCTTCTGAACAAAGTAGAAGAAACCCAGATAGCGATATGCCTCGATGACATTCTTCTTATTGGCCTCCAAGGTCTTGGGGTTTTCTATGCAAACGGCTATAAATTTCTCAAAGTATGGCTTTCCTAAACCAACAGGAGCGTCCTCATTGGCCTCCAACTTGTTGTTGCTCTTGCCTCTCCAAAAATTACCGTCGGGATACATGGCAGAAGCCTTTTCAAACGCCGCATCTGCCAATTGATATGCTCCACTGTAATAGCGGGCCTTGCCCAAATAATAGTAATCCAACGGCTCTGGCTTGCTCTTCTTCGTTACGATCATCTCGTAGTTCTCTGACGCCTTCACGTAATCTTTTTTCGCATAATAATAAGTAGCCAACTCATTGTACAAATCCACAAAACCGGCATCCAATTTCAAGGCATCGTTGTAGGTCAATATGGCCAATGAATCCTGACCCGATTTCATTTGCAATCGAGCCTTATAGCCGAAGTCCTTACCAATCAACGCTGGCTTTCCTGTGCGCGCTTGAACCTCAAAAAACTTGTCCATGTTCTGTTGGCTCTTTTCATAATTACCCGTTTCGTAATAGCTATACCCCAACAAGCGATACAATGTAGCGTTCTCCCCATTGCATGATACTGCTTTTTCCAACTCTGGAATGGCACGGGTGTAATCGTCTGCTGTGTAAATAAATATACCAAAGCGTTGTTGAACGCGGCAATTGTTGTTCAACTCCATATACTTCTCGTAAGACTCAATGGCTTGTTTGGTGCGGCCTGCGGCATACAACAACTCTGCTTTCTCTCTGTATGCAGGCGCAAACGTTGGATCTATTTCAATCGCCTGATTGTAATAAATCAAAGCCTCGTCCCAATTGTCCATGCCGCGATAACGCATGCCCTTGCGCAAATAAGTGCGTGTGCTCTTCGGATCCAGCTCAATGGCCTTGTTGTATTGCATCATCGCATTGGTCAAATTGATGCCATCGCGGTAGCCATAATAGTCACCGAGTTGAATATAAACCTCTGGATTGGCATCATTGATCAACATTGCAGCATTGATGTACTCAAGGGCCTTGGGCAATTCTTTGGTATCCATAGCCATGTAAGCCTCTGCCATTTTCAAATAACACATTTGCTGAATGTGCTTGGGCACCTTGTTGCTGCGGGTACTCATGATTTCTACAGCTTTGTCGAACTGCGCTGTATTCACCGCCTTGTTGCCCTTCATCCAGGCCACTCGGCCCAATCCAGCATAATTCAGCGGACTAGTTGGTGCTGCGTTAATTCCTGCCTTAAAAGCCTCTTCGGCCTGATCCAATTCACCCCAATACAAATAGTTGTCGCCCACTGCATGGTGCAATTCGGCGTTGGTCATGTCCTTGCTAAGCAATTGTTTTAGTTCTGCATCCGCTGCCTCATAACGTTCATTGGTGCTCTTGCGAATCGCGTCTTCTTTGGTTTGCCCGTTCATTGCGGTTGAAATACCGGCCACTAGGGCGAATAAAAAGAATGATTTTTTCATTTTATGTTTTCTGATTCTATTTTGCTCGAATTATTCTGGTTGGTGATTGTGTTGCGACCATGCCCATTTTATGAATGATGAGCTGGCCCTTATCGCCGATGAGGTGGTTGGCAAAGCCTGTGCCAAGAGTGCCTCTCAAGCCCGTGCGAATGTAATATACATCGCGGATCAACGGGTAGCTCCGGTCGTAGATGTAACCCTGATGGGGCATGCGTGGAAGGGTAACATAACGATCGTTCGTTGGATCAACGATCGCCATCATTTTGATTTTTGCCCGATTGGCGCGTGCCGTCGAATCCTCTTCGTCCGCTATCCAACTGAATGAAACCATTCCTATGCTGCCTTGATGTTCATGCACATAATCCAATACCGCTGCACTCGTGTTCAAGGCATAACACGTCGATGGCAATCGATCTAAATTGAATCGATTCATTACCGTGCGGGCATTGCACGATCCGTTGTTGTCAAAAACGATCCGTATCGGACCCAGTTTAGACCCCGGAATCACCTGGCTCCACAACGTGTCCTCGCCTTTGAAAATACGCTCCAATTGAGTCATGCTGATCACGGTATCCCTCAGCGATGGATGAACCGCCAACACCACCGCATCCACCGCGATACGGATCGATTCAGGTGATCGATTCATGGATTTAAAATACTTCAACTCATCTTCGCGCAACATCCGGCTCACAACCGCTGCCTGGATCGAATCGGCCAACAACAACTCCATCACTTTCGACTCTGGATAATAAACGGGCTGTATATCTGCATACTTGTTCAATGCCTCGTACACTTCAACTTGGCTTTGCATCATTGGTTCGTAGGAATTATCTACGCCAACCGTAAGGTGTCCACTCAATATGGAATCTTCGTCTTTTGACATAAAATCTCCACACGAAGCCACCACAATGGCCAATATCAAAAGGCTAAACACTGTTTTTAAGAACCCTTTCATGACACTTGCGTTAGTTGTTTCTTTAAACGAAGACCTCTGATTACGCCATATGCGATAAACACTGCACCCATGACGTACTTGCGCCACTCAGGCAAATAAACTGTGGCCGTTTCCGAAAACACGCAATACAAACCTGCAGCGAAGAAAAACGCCACCATGAAATAACTCAAATACTTCAAATATTGCATGCCGATTATTTACCCGCAAAGTAAAGGAGGGTTGCCGATTAAAAAAACTGAAATCTACAATGGATCCTTATTTTTTCAGGTCCACTGGCCTCCTTTTGCTGCGTTTTGACCCAATTTTCATTAGGTTTGTACCTTACTGTACATGGCCTTATGGATATTTCGTTTGATTCTCAACCGCGAATTGGTGTGCTTGGAGGGGGCTCTTGGGCCACCGCATTGGTCAAACTTCTCTGCAACAATAGCGAACAAGTCAATTGGTGGATGCGCGATAAAAATGCCATCGAACACATCCGCAGCTTCGGACACAATCCTCACTATATCCAAAGCATTGAGTTTGATCGCTCCAAAATCCATGTAACCGACGAACTTCAGCATGTCATCGATCAAAGCGATTACCTCGTCATTGCTATTCCTTCCGCATTTTTGCACGAAACCATCCAACAGCATAAACCCACGGGTCTAGACCAAAAGGTGCTTTTTTCGGCGATCAAAGGAATCATCAATGAGTTTGACTCCATTCCCGCCCGCTACTTCAACAAACAACTGGGCACGCCTTACGAAAACATCGGGCTTATCTGTGGGCCCTGTCATGCAGAAGAAGTAGCTCTCGAAAAACTCTCGTACCTCACCATTGGGTGCCATGATCAAGAAAAGGCGCAAATCATGGCCAACCTGCTCAAATGCAGATACATTAAAACCAATACCACCGAGGATGTCTTCGGAACGGAATTGGCCGCCATCTTAAAGAATGTTTATGCTGTTGCCGCTGGAATCTGCCACGGATTGGGATATGGAGATAACTTCCAAGCCGTTCTGATCAGCAGTGCCATCCGCGAAATAGAGAGTTTCTTGGACACTGTGCATGAAATTCATCGCGATGTCAAAAACAGCGCATACCTCGGTGATTTGCTGGTCACCGCATACTCGCCATACTCCCGCAACCGAACCTTTGGTACCATGGTGGGTAAAGGATATAGCGTAAAATGGGCCACCATTGAGATGAACATGGTTGCTGAGGGGTACTACGCCGCGCGCGGAATTCACCAAATCAATAAAAAATTTCAAGCCAATATTCCCATCGCCGAAGCTGTCTACCGAATACTTTACGATAAAATCAGTCCAACCATGGAAATGCGAATCCTCACCGACAAGTTGAGTTAACCGTTCTTGGACATGAGTTTTATCGATATTTCTTTTAAATCACAGTTCGTAGATTGTATAAATACGCATTAAAATTGCTCAACCTTAACCTGTTGTGGTCTTTAATTTCTTGGTCATGATCAAATACATACTTCTGATTCCTTTGTGCTTGGCCTGTTGTCTTGGCCTATCCCAAGACCCGCTCGTACAATCGGGAAAAGTTTTACCCGGAACACCCAAAGCCGTTGACCGTTCGCGCTCTGCTGCATGCGCTCCAGCCACTGGATTGCGCGACCTGGAATGGAACAATATCAAAGCACTCATTGAAACCGGTGGATCGCTGTGGCAAGATCGCGCCAACGGAAGATCGCACTATTATGCCCCTAAAAATGGCGAAGTTTCAGTGCTTTTTGCAGGCGCATTGTGGATGGGGGGATTGTCGCCCGACCAACAACTTAAGCTCGCAGCCATTCAGTACAGATACACTGGCAACGATTTCTGGCCCGGTCCTCTCACCAACAACGGTACCGCTGAAACCAACGAGGCCACATGCGAAAAATATGACAAGTTCGCCGTGTCGTTGCGTGTCGACGCGCAGCGGCATCGTCAATACCACGAATGCTTGAATGACCCCAACTGCGACATGGAATTGCTATTCCCAACCGGTTACAGCATGCCCAATTATTTCAACGACTATCCCGCCCACGGTATCGTTGCTCAAGGACAAGATTACAATCTCGCTCCATACTACGACCTCAACGAAAACGATAGCTACGACCCCGAAAACGGAGATTATCCGTGGTTCGACTTCCAACGCGACATCGACTGTGCAAACCGACGACGCGAAGACATCGTGCCGCTTTTCGGTGATCAAAACTACTACTGGATATTCAACGACAAGGGCAATATCCACAGCGAAAGTGGTGGACAACCCATTGGAATGGAAATTCGCGCTCAAGCGTTTGCATTCAATACAAACGATGAAATCAACAACATGACGTTTTACAATTATGTGTTGATCAATCAAGGCACACAAACGCTTCAAGATACCTACTTCGGAACTTGGATTGACCTCGACATCGGCGGCCACGTAGACGATTACGTGGGATGCGATGTTCAACGCGGTCTCGGATACGGCTACAACGGTTATGCCTTTGACGCTCCCAGCGCACTCTCATTGGGCTATGGCGACAACCCGCCCGCCGTGGGTGTCGACTTCTTTGAAGGACCTTATCAAGATGCCGACGGTGTAGACAATCCCCTCACCCAAGACATCAATCAAGCCATTGCCGAAAAGGGAATTCCCTACAAAGGCATCGGCATTGGATACGGCGATGGCATTGTCGACAACGAACGTTTCGGTATGCGCAAATTCCTATACCACATCTCTGGTGCTGGCAACAATGGGGTGCCCGAAACGCCTGTGCAGTATTACAATTATCTCCGTGGGTTTTGGAAAAATGGCCAACGAATGGGCTACGGTGGCAATGCGCTCACTCCTTCCAGCGGCGCCAACATGGACATCGCTGCCGACTACATGTTTCCCGGTGACACCGATCCTCTGAACTTTGGCACCTCCGGCATTGATACGGAACCATGGACCGAAGTAAGCAGCGGAAATCCTCCAAGCGACAGACGATTCATGCAAAGTGCTGGACCTTTTACCCTCTTGCCCGGCGACTTCAACAACATCACTGTTGGTGTTGTATTTGCTCGCGCAACCAGCTCCGACCCTTTTGCTTCGGTTGAGTTG
>CANHSF010000049.1 GCA_947463065.1 Flavobacteriales bacterium
AGGCCATCACCACGGGAGCACAAGCCGGACGCACCTACCTGGAGCACAATGGCGTATTGAACAACAATCAATTCAACTTCGAATGGACGGCCCCAGGATCCGGAAATGTGACTTTCTACGCATCGGGAATAGCTTGCAATGCCAACGGTGGCAGCGGTGGTGACCGCGCTGGCAACTCCAACCTGAGTTTGCCCATGGCCCCCAGTCTCACAGTGAGCTCAAGCGTTACCGATATTTCATGCTTCAACGCCAACGATGGGGCCATCCAAGTGACTGTCAACAGCGGTGTTTCTCCATACAGCTACTTATGGTCTGATGGAGCAATCACGGCCAACCGCAATAATTTGGGACCAGGCACCTACGCCATCACAGTCACCGACCAAATTGGGCAAACATTTGAAGAGACGTTTACCTTAACTCAGCCCGCTTTGCTCACTGCAGACGTATCCGTGACACAACCCCAAGTCATTGGTGGAGAAGGTTCGGTAGAGTTGTTTATCAGCGGCGGAACAGGGCCATACACTTGGAGTATCGATGGCGGACCTGCCAATACCTTTCCCAATTTGAACGCAGGCAATTACCTCCTCAATGTCCTCGACGCCAATGGTTGTGAAGCTGCAGTGGTATTTGAAATCGTTGATCCAGAAGGCATTCAAGCTATTGTAACAGTCGATGATGTGACCTGTTTCGGATTATCCAATGGGCAAATCGAACTGAATATTTCGGGCGGAACTGCACCGTACGAGGTGGTCTGGCAAAATCAAGTAGGAATCACTCCCGAAGGATATGCTGCTGGCACCTATACTGCTGTAATCTCCGATGCAGTGGGCAATCAAACACAAGTTCAAGCCACTGTGGGTCAACCTGAACCCGTGTTGATCACCAGCGCATTCGCACCCATTGCCTGCTTTGGTGGAACCACAGAGGTAACCGTCACCGCCAGCGGAGGTACAGCCCCCTACACAGGAACCGGAGTCTTTGCAGCTAGTGCGGGTGAACAGAACTTTACAGTAACCGACGCGCAAGGCTGCACCTATTCCACCTTTGTCACTATAGCGCAACCTGCGGCATTCATCGGAGACTCGTTGAACGCAGAAATGTCATGCACTGGTGGTGATATCTTGCTCGAAATAACAGCCAGCGGTGGTGTTGCACCCTACAATGGAACAGGAGAAATTCACTTCGAAAATCCAGGATCATACAGCGTTCCTTTGACGGATGCCAATGGATGTTCGTCCACCGCCTTCGTCTCCATTTCAGCTATAGATGGCCCCAATTTAACCAGCAGTGCGACCTCGCCTACGTGTTGGTCCACTTGCGACGGTTCGATTGTACTGAATGCCGGCGACGCCGAGGGACAATTCGTTTGGAATGATAATGCCTCAGGAGCTATCCGAGAAAATTTATGCGCAGGAGAATACACCTGCACTTTCACTGGTGCCGATGGTTGCGTCTTGGTAAATGAATTTACTCTGGAATCCCCTGACTCGCTTTATCTCATTGTCAACGCACCTGATAGCATTTGTGTGGAACAAACTGTTATTGCGAGCGCCAGCGCATTGGGCGGCACACCACCGTATGCTTTGAGCTGGAGCAACGGAGACAATGGCAACACTGCCCAACTTGTTGCAGGTATTCATCTCGTAAGTGTGGAGGATGCCAACGGATGCGCTTCACAAGAGGAATTGGCCATAGCCATTTTTCCTACGATCAATATCGTTGCAAGCACTAGTGTTGCACCTACTTGTTTTGGCTTGTCCAACGGATCAATTGCCATTGATGCCACATCCACAGCGGGCATTGTAGCGTATACCTGGACGCCCAATGTATCGACAAGCGCAGAAGCCACGGCCTTGTTTGCTGGCGAATACACCATTGAAGTGACCAATGACGCGGGTTGTTCAGCATCTCTGACCGTGCCTTTGGACGAGCCAAGTGCCTTGCTCGCCAATGTGACCATTGAAGACAATCAAAACGGCGAAGGAACCATTACCGCCAACCCATCGGGAGGCACACCGCCATATAGCATAGCATGGAGCAACGGATCAACGTCCAACGCTATTGAAGTGCCTACGGGATTTTATAGTGTGATCATAACGGACGCTGCTGGCTGCACTGCAGAATTGGTTGGATTAGAAATTGTGAGTTCCGTTTGGGAAGAACAACACCTGATGGCAACCGCTTATCCCAATCCCTTTGAAAACACCATGCATTTGGTGGCTCAGGGCCAATACTTCATCACCAATGCCCTAGGCGAAAGGTATAGTGCAGGCACAGGAAGCTCGACATTGGACACCTCAACATGGCCAGCTGGAGTGTATTTCATCCAAAACGAGAACAACGCCCCTATTCGTTTGATAAAGCACTGATAAGTATTTTCTAGCTCATTTCCACCAAAACAAAAAATCCAGATCAAAGAGATGATCTGGATTTTTTTATTGTACCGCAGAACATTTGGCTCTGCGAAAAGGATTTTTCTTATTAAGCCTTGTAGCAAACTTCCTTGGCTGTGCGCACCACATCGGCCACTTGAGGCAATGCAGCGTCGATCAAGGTTGTTGCAAAAGCAAAAGGCGTATCGGTTTGGGTCAAACGACGAATGGGCGCATCCAAGTAATCGAATGCGTTGCGTTGAACACGATAAGCAATCTCCGTAGATATGCTCGCAACCGGCCAGCTTTCCTCAAGGATGATGAGGCGATTGGTTTTCTTCACCGATTGGATGATGGTGTCAATATCCAATGGACGAATGGTGCGCAAATCGATAACTTCCATGCTAATGCCCTCCTTCGCAGCTTCTTCGGCGGCGGCAAGAGCAGTTTTCATGATTTTACCAAAAGACACCAGCGTAACGTCGGTACCTTCTCTCTTGATATCGGCAACACCAATCGGCAGAATGTATTCACCATCCGGAACCATTCCTTTGTCACCGTACATTTTCTCGCTTTCGAAGAACACCACTGGGTCGTTGTCGCGAATCGCAGCTTTTAGAAGCCCTTTTGCATCGTATGGATTGGAAGGTGTAATGACTTTCAAACCGGGAACGTGCGCATAAAAAGCCTCAAAGCTTTGCGAGTGCGTTGCAGCCAATTGACCGGCTTGGCCATTTGGACCTCTGAACACGATCGGCACATTAAATTGGCCACCGCTCATTTGCAACATTTTAGCAGCGCTGTTGATGATTTGGTCGGCCGCCAATATGGCGAAGTTCCAAGTCATGAATTCAACAATCGGGCGCAAGCCGTTCATGGCCGCACCAACCGCGATACCCGAAAAACCAAGTTCGGCAATTGGGGTGTCGATGACCCGTTTTGCGCCAAACTCGTCGAGCATTCCCTTGGAAGCCTTGTAAGCCCCGTTGTATTCCGCTACCTCTTCGCCCAACAAAAACACACTTTCATCGCGGCGCATTTCCTCAGACATGGCTTCGCAGATAGCTTCTCTAAATTGAATTTCTCTCATGATTAGATTTTTAAACATCCATTGATCGTCGGTCATTACGAGCTTTCAAATGGATGGCAAATCTAAGGCATTCTGACAGATACAAAGTTTTACTTTGCATTTTTTTCTGACCTTTTAATTGCGAAGTATCAGCCCCTTTGGGTGGATAATTCATTGTACTGAAGCCAGAAGCTATCGCTTTGCAGACACAACTTGCAGCATGGCATCTTCGACTTTACAACCGACACTGCGCTGTGAGGCTGACCGATTGATCTTCACCTACCCCTTTCGCATTGCACATGGTGTGCGCACCGGCACCGATGTAGTATTGGTGAAATTGTCGGTTGATGGCCACTTTGGATTGGGCGAAGCCACTTTGCCACCGTATTTGCCCTGGCAAGTCGATGACGTTTTGGCCCTAATACGCGACATTCAAGTGACCATCGATATAACCGGACAGCACCCCACTTGGAGCGCAAAGCATACCGCATTGTATCAATGTCCTCCAGCCTGTGCCGCAGTCGATATGGCTGTCTGGAATCTAACTGCATCGCTGCAAGGCCAAACCCTAGCGGAATTGATTGGATATCCCGGTCGACCCTGTCCACATACCTTCACTCTGGGCATTAGCGATACCCAAGAGATGGCTGAAAAACTAGCTTTTGCAAGAGAACAAAACTTTTCGCTTTTCAAGTTAAAAATGGACGCCGCCCACAGTCAGAGCATGTTCGATGCCTATCGCTCACTCACCGATACGCCATTCGCCATTGACGCGAATCAAGGATGGACACCTGGCCCTTCCACCGTCGCATTTGCGCAACATCTAGCACAGCATGGTTGCATCTTGATAGAACAACCTTTCGAAAGAACCAATCGCGCCGCACACCGCGAATTGTGCGATGTGTTGGATATTCCGGTGATTGCCGACGAATCCGTGCAAAACCTCAACGATTTCGAACAACTTGCCCAATGCTACGACGGAGTCAACATCAAGCTTCAAAAGTGCGGAGGAATCACGGCAGCCATTGAACTCATTCGAGCGGCAGAGCGCATGCAAAAAGACCTATTGATCGGATGCATGAGCGAAAGTTCGATTGGTTGTTCGAGCGCGGAGGCACTCACTTCGCGGGCCATGTGGGCCGATTTGGATGGACCCTGGTTAATCGCCAACGACCACTACATCCAAGACCGAGCATTTTCATTGTGAAAAAGGGGCAATTATTGCAGCCCTTGAACGTCGCTTTGAACCTTCTGGAGTGTTTTTCTGGCAAAACAACACAGCATAGCCAATAAAACGAAATGCCTTTTTTGTGGCGTTGCCCTTCCGTTTATCTCGCCATAAAGATCGAGTCGACAAAGTGCTATTCTCAAAAGGCTGTAGCATTGAGGCGATGGACTTGGAAGCTCTGCATGATTGCTAAGTAGAAATATGACCAATCGGGGAAAGGGTTCAACATTGGTTGGGTAAATGGAGCCGCAACCCAGCTTGCCCAAAGTACTGGTGGGCATGGATATGCGCTTTGGCTAAAACCCGCAAAAGAAATTCGATTGCATCTCTCCAAAGGTTCAGGTCAACTTGCTGCTGTGAAAACACACATTGACCCCCAAAGATTTCATCGCAAGGCGGCATCGATTCGATAAAAAAAAAACACAAATCGGCGATCAAATTGAAACCGATCAAACGTTTTCATCCTTACTTTCGCAGCCTCGAATCCGAACGAAAAAAAATTCAGAATGAAGATACTTGTCTGCATCAGCAAAGCACCTGATACAACCTCAAAAATAGCCTTCACCGACTCCAACACAAAGTTTGATGAGAACGGTGTTACCTTTATTGTCAACCCATACGACGAGTGGTATGCCTTGGTGCGTGCTTTGGAAATCAAAGAGGCCTTGGGTGGAACCGTGACCACCTTGTCCGTGGGAGGTGCAGACTACGAACCCGTTATTCGCAAAGCCTTGGCCATCGGTGCCGACGATGCAGCGCGAGTGGACGCTCCAGAAGGCGATTCGCTTTTTATCGCCAAACAAATCGCTGCGTATGCCAAAGACAAAGGATTCGATATGATCCTTTGTGGTAAAGAAACGATCAATTACAACGGATCGGTAGTACCAGGAATGGTTGCCGAACTGCTCGATCTTCCCTATATCGCATTGGCTACTAAATTGGATGTTACTGGTCAGGTAGCTACATTAGAGCGCGAGGTACCAGGCGGTCATGAAGTGGTAGAAGTGCAAATGCCTTTTGTATTGAGTGCAGCAAAAGGGATGGCCGAGCAGCGCATTCCAAATATGCGCGGCATCATGGCGGCCCGCACCAAGCCTTTGGAAGTAGTGCCAGCTGTAGCAGCCGGCAACAGCGCGCAAGTGGTAGCTTATAGCCTTCCGCCTGCGAAAAGCGGCTGCAAGTACATCGATGCCGAAAATGCAGGTGATTTGATTCGTTTGCTATCCGAAGAAGCCAAAGCCATTTAATCCAACAATCCTCAAGAAATTCGAATTATGTCAGTTATCATATTTGCAGATCAACACCAAGGAAAGATCACCAAAAGCAGTTTGGAAGCCGTATCCTATGGCGCAGCTTTGGCGGCACAACAGGGTACAACAGCTACAGCCTTGGTTGTAGGCCCGCTTCAAGGCGATGGTGGCTTAGGCGCGGTGGGTGCTCAAAAAGTATTGCACGTGCAAGATGTCAACACCAGTGACTCGCAGCAACTTACCCGCGTGATTCTCGCTGCTGTTGCATCGACCAATGCGAGCGTTGTCATTTTCAGCCATGACATCACAGGCAAAATGGTTGCTCCACGCGTGGCAGCCCGTTTGGATGCCGGATTGGTACCAGGTGCTACAGCATTGCCTGACGCCAATAATGTCGTGAAGAAGAATGTCTTCAGCGGAAAGGCCATTGCAGATATCCAGTTGCTCACAGATAAAAAAGTAATCACGGTAACACCGAACTCGTATGGCATCAAAACCACAGGAGGCAGTGCAACAGTAGAGGCTTTCCAAGCCGATGCGGGCAAAGCAGGAATTGTTGTGAAGGAAATGAAATCCGAAGCAAAAGACGGCGAGATTCCATTGCCCGAGGCGGATTTGGTGGTGTCGGCAGGCCGCGGCATGAAAGGACCTGAGCATTGGGGTCAGATCGAAGATTTGGCCAAAATTCTAGGTGCTGCTACTGCTTGTTCACGACCCGTAAGCGACATCGGATGGCGCCCTCACCACGAACACGTTGGACAAACGGGAATTACCATTCGTCCAAACTTGTACATTGCAGTAGGTATTAGTGGAGCAATTCAGCATTTGGCTGGAGTGAATGGCAGTAAGACCATTGTAGTGATCAATAAAGATCCAGAGGCTCCTTTCTTTAAAGCTGCTGATTATGGTATTGTAGGCGATGCCTTCGAAGTATTGCCCAAAATTATCGAAGCAGCAAAGGCACATATGGCCAATAAATAGGTCTCACAACTTCAAATCCATTATCTTCGTAATAGCGAGAACAAGTTGGTAGACCATCACTAGACCTATGAGCAACGCTAAAATAGAATTACATATAGGCGACATCGCCCCCAGCGGCAGCACCACAGGAGCTTATGCCATGGTGTTATCGGAGGTTGAAGGCCATCGCCGTTTGCCCATTGTGATTGGCGGACCCGAAGCTCAGGCCATTGCCATTGAGCTGGAAAAAATGACCCCTAGCCGTCCGTTGACCCACGATTTATTCCGGTCCTTGGCGCACAGTTTCAATATAGAGGTTGAAGAAATTTTGATCTACAATTTGGTCGAAGGCATCTTCTTTTCCAAGTTGATTGTCAATCAAAACGGCCGAATTGCCGAGATCGATGCACGCACCAGCGATGCCGTAGCAATTGCAGTGCGTTTCAATTGCCCAATCTTTTGCCTCGAATTCATCCTAGAAATGGCTGGCGTAAGCGGCATCGAAACAGATGACGATACCGAAGATGATGGCGAGTTGGACTTGGAAACCATTGCTGATGATCAAACCGGTAATTTAAGCATGGACGAATTGCAGCGCATGCTCGACAGCGCGCTTGAACAAGAAGATTACGAGAAAGCCTCGCACATTCGCGACGAAATCAACCGACGCAAAGCAGGATAATTCGGACTATTGACGCGCTTTGCAGCGTGCATCTCTTTGCTACTCCGAGTGTTTGAATCCCATTGAAGCATCAAAAAACAATCGCGCCGTAAGTGTTGTGGCACTCACACGCCCGAACGATACCCTAGATTTTATTGGAATTAATGCACTGGCACTCCGCCTTGCACATGTCGTGTTTTGTCGTCGGATTTGAATAGCACTGCGAATAAAATTGCAATGACCAAGGCATAGAGCGAGAAGCTCTTCCATATGCCCGACCAATCCTTCTCCCCATTTTCTGCAATGGTAAAGTAGCTATCAATCACAAGCCCACTGACCTTGCTTCCGAGGTATGCACCAACACCATTGGTCATCATCATGAATAGACCTTGAGCACTGGAGCGAATAGATGGATCCGTATTGGATTCAACGAACAGCGAACCCGAGATATTGAAGAAATCGAAGGCCATACCGTAAACGACACACGACAAAACAATCATCCAAAGACCGCTGCCGGGGTCGCCAAAAGCGAACAAACCAAAACGTAAAACCCATGCGATCATGGAGAAAAGCATCACTTGCTTTATGCCAAATCGACGGAGAAAGAAAGGAATGGTCAGTATGAACAGCGTCTCTGAAATCTGTGATATCGACATGATGATTGTACTGTATTTCACCACCAACGAATCTGCATATTCTGGAAAACGCTTGAAATCATCCAAATAGGAATCGCCGTACATATTGGTCAGTTGGAGCGCAGCACCGAGAAACATGGAGAAGAAGAAGAACAAAAACATCCGTTTATTGGCCAAGAGCTTAAAGGCGGTGAGGCCGAGTTGCTCCATCCAACCGGCGTCCTTTTTCAGAGCGTTTTGAGGGGCGCATTTGGGGAGCGTAAACGCATAAATACCCAAGGCAATGGCAGCAATGGCCGCGATGATAAACTGATTGGCATTGGCTTTACTGCCCGTCAAATTGGTTATCCACATGGCTACAATGAAGCCTACTGTACCCCACACCCGTATCGGTGGAAAGGATTTGACCACGTCGTAGTTGTTGTTCTTGAGTATCGTAAACGAGATCGAATTGGACAAAGAAATCGTGGGCATATAAAAGATCATCGCTGCGAAAATCACATAATAGAGGGTTTCTGGGTCGTTGACATAAGGCACATAAAACAAGACCAAACCATAAAGAATATGCAAAATGCCGTACAACCGCTCGGCATTCAACCATCTATCGGCGATAATGCCCGTTACCGCCGGCATAAAC
The DNA here is from genome assembly GCA_947463065.1 of Flavobacteriales bacterium. Taxonomy (GTDB): domain Bacteria; phylum Bacteroidota; class Bacteroidia; order Flavobacteriales_D; family Sanyastnellaceae; genus CANHSF01. The sequence continues at coordinate 8,813 of CANHSF010000049.1, forward strand.
AAGGAGCTGAGCGCCAAAGTTGAGAAAATCGCTCCAAATTGAGCACCCGTCCATCCTTTTGCATTAAAGCAATAGGTGCCAATCGTGATTAGCCAGGCTCCCCAAACAAAAAATTGAAAAAATCCCAATATGGTCAGACGCGTGCGGATCATAAGCGAAATAATATGGTTTGGTCAAATATAGCAATCTTCAGCATAGTTCAACATCGACAAACACACTCCGCAGTTCTGCCCTAAATCCACAACCCATCGCGCAATGCAGTGAATGTCCTTAACATCAACCAGCGACTGACCTGACCCACCGAATCAAAATATGCTGTAATTTCGCGCCAAAATGAACACATGGTAGGAATCATCATGGGCAGCAAAAGCGACTTGCCCATCATGCAGGAAGCTGCAGATATACTTAAAACACTCGGGGTAGCCTATGAGATCTCAGTGGTCAGCGCGCACCGTACTCCCGAACGGATGTTCGAATATGCGCGCACAGCGGTAGATCGCGGTTTGCAAGTGATTGTTGCGGGAGCAGGCGGCGCAGCGCACTTGCCGGGTATGACGGCCAGTATCACTCCCCTACCCGTGATCGGTGTGCCCATCAAATCGAGCAACAGCATCGATGGGTGGGACAGCGTGTTGAGTATTTTACAAATGCCTGCGGGTGTTCCTGTGGCCACTGTAGCGTTGAATGGCGGCCGCAATGCGGGAATCCTGGCAGCGCAAATCATCGCCGCCTCCGACCCCAAGCTATTGACCAAAATTGCTCAATTCAAAGAGGAGTTGCGGAAAAAGGTTTTGGAAGCCAGCCTATAATTGACCAGAAAAGTGGAGATCGTATCGCGCTTTTCTGAGCGGTAGAAGGGAGTTTCTGCGCAATACAAAAAATAGCGAGGCCGACCCATATTATCCTTGTCTTGGATCATTTGCACCGCATGCCTTCCCTAAATATGGACTGAGATGATCGCAACATCCGTTGATTTTTCACCAAATTCCGACCTATCATTTCCCCAATTGAAGCCTGTATAAAATCACTTTGGGCCCACCACCGTAACGTCCAAGCTGTTGTATTCTTGCCCGTCGATAGTGTAGGAATTATGGCTCCCCGCATTGCGACTGAGAATTTTCATCAAATTGACCTTCACTTCATTGTCGATTGAAACAACGCCTGAGACGTCACTTTTAACACCACCAAAGTGGGTTGGCAAGTATGAGTTCGTCAAAAACACACCGTTTTCTTTGGGCAATACTCCCGCATTTTGTAAGACAAGGGCCCATATGCCTATTGCCGCAGCCAGTATCATCAGCGGCATAACCTTGTGCAGCTGTGCAGATAATTTCTCCAGGGTATTGATTTTTTTTTGAATTGAGTAAGGACTATGAAAGACAATGGCCGGCAAGCGCCAGCCATTGTAGGTATGATTCAATGCACTTGGGTTATCTCACCACTACACGCATATGCTGCAGCAAACGCTCTTCGTCACCGATGCAATTGACATGGTAAACGCCCGCAGGTTGATCCAAGAGCATCTCTTGTCCTTGGCGAAGGATCTCAGAAACCACCAATTGGCCCGCGCTATTGTAGACATCGAACCGCGCGTTGCTGGCATTCATGCGCACGTTGATCACATCATCCGACGGATTGGGATATGCCGCAAAAACGTTGTTGATCATCGATTCTGCAACGCTATTGACTTGCAACCCAGCTGATTCCATGGGACAACCATTGTTGGCTACTACGCTATACAATCCCGAGCCCAACAACGGTGTGCTCGTTCCTGTAGCGCCTGCAATGGCAGTGCCGTTGAGCAACCACTGCAAGCCCGATACGCCATCCCAATTTTGGATCAGAATATTCGCACCATCACCATCGATACCGATGATCGGCGTAACCGGAGGTGTATCGCTGATCAATATTTCACCCACCGTAAACTTGGCTTTGAAAGCTCCCACCTCATACACCAATTTGAGCGTATAGGTTCCTGGTGCATCATACGAATACATGGTATTGGCATCACATGCTGCAGTGGTATTGCCATCACCCATATCGTAATAACAATTGGTGGTTTCGATATTCATTTCACTCAAATTGGTCAACGAAATCGTTCCGCAATTTTCGGTGTAATGCACCTCCGCATTCAGAGTGCTCAGCATGCAGGTCTCGGTCATGGTGCCATTGGCTCCACCTTGCGAACATTCTTGTTGGAAGCTGTCACCACGCAAAAAAACGCCGGAATCCAAGGCACTGTCCGAGACATCGGCGATCACCAATTTCACATGATACGTCTCGCCCACTACAAGATTTTCGATATGCGCATTCAACACGGTGGTAAAAGCATCGAAACCTACAGAGATGCCCGAATTTAGATTATCGATGTAAAACTCAGCGTGTTCCGCTGCATTCAAAGAGTTGATTCCCACGCTTTCAGTAGTGCCTGGAATCAAAGCGATATTGATACCGCCGTTGCTGTATGGACCTTCGATACCTGGACCACTCACAAAAAACCCAAAGTGATCGTTGAACGCAGTCTCCACAAATTCGGGGTATTCGTCGGAAGCAAAAACGTACTGAAAATTGCAGATGTCACCGGTAGCGATGAAATCAAACTCCAAACTCGCCAAATCGTTGACCACAAATTCGTTGGTAAGCAACGCCAAAATATCTGGATCCTGAAATGAATACGGATTGGAAGGGTTGCCGGCAGAGCCTTCTGCAGTCATATTGGATACCACACCAGTGCTCATGCATAGACCTTGACCAATACCGATACCATTGGATGCATCCGAAAATGTAGCCAATTGGTCGCTCACGTAATCGGCACTCGCGCCGTTCAACATCACGTTGGCGACAAAGATGCCATTGCCCAAAAAGATGTTTTCGACAATTGCCTGACCGGTTTGTGAGTTGTCAATCACCACTTGCGCTTGAACGCCACAGGCCAACGAAGCGGATAGGAAAAGAGTAAAAATTTTTTTCATTTGTAAAGGATTTGATGGTTTGAATTCGATGTGAAAGCTAGTCAAATTATTTCATTGGCCCACAGAAATCTAAAGGTTTTTTATCTAATTACAGCTTGACCAATAGATATTTGCACATCCATTTGAATCCATATGCGAAGTATTATTCCCTCTGAATTGGCTATTCCCGAGCTTCATCAATACCTTTTGGGCGCTGTCGGGCCTCGTCCCATTGCGTTTGTGAGCACCATCGATGCTGAAGGCCGAGTCAATCTCGCTCCTTACAGTTTTTTTAATATTTTCAGTGTAAATCCACCAATTGCAATTTTTTCTCCCGCCCGCCGCGGTCGTGACAATACCACCAAACACACCTATGAGAACGCAAAACAAGTTCCCGAATGCGTAATCAATGTAGTCAACCACGCCATCGTAGAGCACATGTCGTTGGCGAGCACAGAGTACCCAGCAGGCGTGAATGAGTTTGTAAAGTCGGGCCTCACAGCCATTGACTCGGACATGGTACGCCCGCCTCGAGTTGGTGAATCCCCTGTGCAATTGGAATGCAAGATCAATCAAGTTATTGAGTTGGGTCAAAACGGCGGTGCTGGCAATTTGGTGGTATGCGAAATCATCAAAATACACATTCGTGAAGAGGTCTTGAACGCTGAAGGTAAAATTGACCCGATGAAAATGGATCAGGTGGCACGCATGGGAGGCCACTGGTACACCCGAGCCAATGCCGGTCTATTCCAATTGCCCCAGCCCACCACCAAGATTGCAATTGGCTTTGATCGATTGCCAAAAGATGTCTTGCACAGCAGTGTGCTTACCGGAAGCGAATTGGCTCAACTTGCAGGGGTAGAGCATTTGCCTGACGAAACCGCAGTCAACGAATACAAGCTCATCGAGTTGCCGGAGGTGTTCATCGCCCATGAAGACCAACCGCAGGAATTGGAAAAAATCCTTCATCAACGTGCAAAAACGTGTTTGGCTGCGCACGATATCGAAGGGGCTTGGAAAACATTATTGGCCTTCAACAATTGATTGCAATGCAAAAAGCCTTGTTTCTCGACCGCGACGGTGTCATCAATCACGATCCTGGTGACTACACCATGCGTCTTGAAGAATTTGTAATTCTGCCCACAGTAGTACCCGCGCTAAAATTGGCACACGACAAAGGGTACAAGATTATAATTATCACCAATCAAGGGGGCATAGCCAAAGGCTTGTACGACCACCAAGAAGTACATCGTATGCATGACAAACTGCAGGCAGCATGTCGCGCTGAAGGATTTGAAATCACCCATTTTTATTATTCACCGCATCATCCCGATTACAGCAAATCGCTAACGCGCAAACCGGGATCGCTCCTTATGGAACGTGCAATTGCGCGCTACAAGATTGATGCATCGCTGAGCATTATGATTGGTGACAAATCGCGTGATATCGAATGCGCGGCAGCCGTCGGCGTAAAAGGAATTCAAATTCCAACAAACGACGATTTAATTACGTATGTTAGCACTCTGAATTGATCCGGTCATGAGTTACGTTTTTCATCGGGGCGAATACATCAATGAGAATCAGGCGATCATCGCCAAGGACAACCGTGCGTTCCGCTTCGGTGACGGCTTCTTTGAGTCCATTCGCTCGTACAATGGCCAACCGCTTTTTCTGGAAAACCACTTCTCGCGCATCGCCGACACGATCAAAGCATTCAAATACAAACCGGCCGAAAACTTCAGTTTGGAACTTCTGCGAAGCCAAATTATTGGGCTTTTGCAACGCAACAACATCCTGCAAGGCGGTCGCATTCGCATCACCTTTTACCGCAAGTCCACCGGTTTTTACTTGCCCAAAAACGATGACTTGAGTTACTTCATCGAAGCTGAGCCGATGATCGAAAACGAATTTCAGATGAGCCCAGCAGGCCGAACAGTGGACATTTTCACCGACTACAAAAAAGAAGTGAATAAGTTGTCTGGATTCAAAACGCTCAACGCCCAACTTTATGTGATGTCGGCCTTGTATGCCCGTGACAAAGGCTTTGACGAATCCCTTTTGCAAAACAACAAGTTCAGCATCATTGAAGCCACCTCCTCCAATATTTTTATTGTCAGCAATGGCGTGTTGTACACCCCAACATTGGATGACGGTTGCATTGCCGGTACCATGCGCATGCACGTGATTAATTTGGCTTTGGAAAACAAGATAAAAGTCTATGAATGTACACTCAATCCCCACAATCTATTGAGTGCGGATGAAGTGTTTTTGACCAATGCCATTCGCGGCATCGAATGGGTAGTTGCTTACAAGACCAAACGTTATTTCAATGAGATGTCCAAAAAGCTATTGATTCTGCTCAACGAGTCTGCTGCTCAATACACCAGCAAATCACTGCTCTAAACGCACCCGAGGATCTATCCAAGCATAGAGGGCATCCACGAGGATGCTGATGATCACAAAAGAAAAGCCGATCACAATGACGCCGCCCATGACCACGGGCAGGTCGCGCGTTTCAATGGCCGTAAACATCTGCTGGCCCAAACCTTTCCAACCAAACACAAATTCAACAAATACAGCTCCCGCCAATAGCGATGCGAACCAACCGCTCACAGCTGTAATGACTGGATTCAAAGCATTTCGAAGACCATGCACCAGGACAACTCTTCGCTCGGACAATCCTTTGGCGCGTGCCGTTCGGATAAAATCGTGTTGCATCACATCGAGCAGCGAGCTACGCGTCAACTGAACAATCACACTCAATGGGCGAATCATTAAGGTAATCATGGGCAAGATCATGTTTTTCAGATCAAAGTACTCGCCCTGCCAAACGTGCACCGATGTCATGCTGCCCGTCATTTGCAATCCCGTTCCTGGGAGGTGCATAAAATACCAATCGCCTGCAAAAAAGGCTGCACCCAAGGTCGCTATGAAAAGCCCAACGAACCAGCGCTTTGTTGCGTTCGTCCATTGCTTTCCCCGCGCGGTCAATTTCAGCAAACACCAAATGGCCAAAAGCAGGAAAGGCAGCCACGGCATAAGAATCTGGTCGCGCCACTGGATGGCTCCAAAGTAGGCCACCAGCATGGCCACAAAAAAAGAAGGGCCTGCCATTCCTAGAGCAGACACTACCAGCATCAACTGATCATAAAATCCGTCTTTGTGCAATGCCGCCACAAGCCCCATGACCAAGCCAATAATCAGCGACAAAAGAATGGAAACCACCGCCAAAACAATGGTGCCCGGCATCACTTCGCTGAGCATGGCCCCCACCGCCTTATCCGAGTAGAAAGAACGTTTCAAATAGGGTGTTTTGAGGTATAGATTCCAACCTTCGCTGGGCAACAAAGCCAAACCGCTATAGACGTGCCGATCAAAATACAGGCGCTGTGAAGAATCCGATGCGTGATGCACGCTGATGGGAGAAAGATCATTGAGATAATACACATAACGCTGACCCAAAGGAAGATCCAAATCAAGTTTGCGTCGAATTTGCTGCACCGTTGTTTCGCTGGCATTGTCGCCGACCAAACTGCGCACAGGATCGCCTGGAGTCAAATTGAAAAGAAAAAAGACCACAGTCACCACACCGAGCATGACACTCAAACCGTAACCTGTTTTGCCCAATATCCAGCGCATAACACAAAAGAAAAACAATCCGAAGGGATTGCAACAGCGCGCGCAGATAGTTATTCACCGTGCGGGTAGAAAACTGTGTATTCGGAGAAAAACTTATTCGCCCATCTGAATGAGAGCAAACACCGCGTAATTCATGATGTCGCGGTAACCGCTATCGATGCCTTCACTCACCAAGGTTTGGCCGCTGTTGTCTTCAATTTGTTTGATGCGCAGCAATTTCATGAGAATGAGATCCGTGAATGATGACACGCGCATATCCCGCCAGGCTTCACCGTAATCGTGATTTTTATTCATCATCA
>CANHSF010000050.1 GCA_947463065.1 Flavobacteriales bacterium
CCACTTTTTCATTTCAAATGGTATTTGGCCATGTCGTGTTCAAAGGTCATGTCGATCAGTTCCCATCGCATGAAACCCGCCAACAGTTTGGTCAGCACATCTTTGCGAATACTGCAATGGCGTGTGAGTTGTGAAAAGGTCAATGAGCCATGTGCTTGCAAGGCCTCGAATATGCGCTTCTCTTTTTCTGTGTGGAAATAGCGCTGTGGCCGGTCCAATTCGGTGCCCTTCCAGTATTCTTTGAGTACCGCGGGTGCTGGAAGTATGCGATCGGCATGGCGAATGTAAATCTTCCACTCGTTTTCTTCGTTGATGGCCGTATGGGGTTTGGTTCGACTGGGTGCGATATTGATCTCTAAAACAGTACGATTTTCGACTTTCCAAGCTTGTACATCGTAATCAATGATGGGCTTGCAGTACATCTTTGCTGCGGCATCCAACATGTGGATTTCTTCTTCATACCGCACACCGGCAATTTGACCATTGTCTTTGACTCCAATCAGCAATCTGCCTCCATCTGTGTTGGCAAAGGCAGCCAAGGTTCGAGCAATTTTTTTGCTGTCATCAATCCGCATTTTGAAGTCTTGCGTTTGATGTTCTCCTTCGGCTATGTATCGCATGATGTAGGGTGCTGCCATGGCCAATCATCAATACAGTTTTTGTCGTTTGATCAAATATTGAAGCAAAATCGGATTGAATCCTTCATGAATATCGGCTTCCACAAAATCAACTTGGTATTGACCGCACTTCAGTTTTAGGTTCTTCCGGAAGGCGCCGATGCGTTCCAAATAAATATCCCGTACGTCGTGCGGATTGACTTTCACCTCGGCTCCGCTCTCCGTATCAATAAAAGTGTATGGGCGATTTTCGAACTTGAATTCCATTTCCAATTGACGATCTACCACATGAAACAAGATCACCTCGTGTTTGTTGTGGCGCAAATGCTGCAAAGCAGAAAACAGTGCTTCGTTATTGGGGGTGTTGTCCATCATGTCGCTGAAAATAATCACCAAGGATCGGGTGTGTATTTTTTCGGCGATTTCGTGCAGGGTCTCTGTGACATTGGAACTCCCCGAACCCGACTGGCCCAGCTTGCTCAATTGTTTTTCCAGTTCCGAAAAAAGGTAATTGAAATGGGATCCACTCGCACTGGCACGGGTATGGGTTTCTGTACGATCGGAGAAAATCGTCAGTCCAGCAGCATCGCGCTGACGTTTGAACATTTCCATTAACACAGCGCTGGCATAAACGGCGAATTTCAACTTGTTGAGTTCTTCGCCTTCGGCCTTTACTTCGGATGGAAAAAACATCGATCCAGAGGCATCCAATAAAATTTGACAACGCAAGTTCGTCTCTTCTTCATACCGCTTCACAAACAACTTGTCGGTGCGACCATATAGTTTCCAATCGATGTGCCGCGTGCTCTCGCCTGTATTGTATGGGCGATGTTCGGCAAATTCAACCGAAAATCCATGAAATGGGCTCTTGTGAAGTCCTGTGATAAATCCTTCTACGGCTTGGCGTGCCAACAACTCCAATCGTCCGAGTTGTTGTAATTTTCTGCGATCTATTTGAATGGGCATATCCTTTGGTGCTTCTCCAGCCCTACAAAGCTAAGTACTGTTGGCCGATATTGTTCATCGCCTTTCAAATTGTGTGTTGGGGTGTTTTGGAAACCGATCCAATGGACACTTATTTGCGGTCGTTCTGCCAATTATGTTCATATTTGCGGGGTATGAATTACAATGAACGCAAAGAACTTACTGCTGAAGTCGTTGCTTTGAGCAAGCAGATCGGCGATTGGATGTGTCTGCAAAACGATGTTTCAGAATACAATGCGGACATCAAAACCGAGAACAACTTGGTGACCTATGTGGACAAAGAAAGCGAGGCGCGTTTTGTTCAAGGGCTCTCCAAATTGTTGCCGTCTGCTGGCTTCATTGCTGAAGAAGGCACTGGACAGCCTGTGGAGGGCGGTCTCAATTGGGTTATCGATCCTTTGGACGGAACCACCAACTTTGTTCATAAAGTACCCATTTGGTGCACCAGCGTTGCGCTTTGCGATGGACCTCGACCCATTTTAGGGGTAATCTACAATCCCAATGGGAAAGCAGAATGTTTCGAGGCCTTCGAAGGCGGTGGAGCTTTGCTCAATGGTGCGCCCATTCAGGTGTCTGCCATCAAATCCTTGGATAAAAGTCTTTTGGTGACTGGATTTCCTTACGATGACTTTGGCCGCGAGCACCAATATTTGCAGTTGTTGCGCGATTTCACCCACCGCACCCGTGGCATGCGCCGATTGGGAAGTGCGGCCCTCGATTTGGCTTGGACGGCATGTGGTCGTTTTGAGTCGTTTTATGAATATGGACTAAATCCTTGGGATGTAGCAGCAGGTGTGGTTATCGTCAATGAGGCCGGCGGCAGATGCACGGAATTCAATAGGGGAGATGATGTTGTTTTCGGTGAAGACATTATTGCCAGCAATGGTCTGGTGCACGATGAAATGCTTGAAGTAGTTCAATTGTATTTCGGACAAAAGTGATTTTTGAACAATTGGAGCATGGATTCATCCTCCAAGCCTATTTTTGATACCAATAATCTTAACCAACCTCCAAACCAAATGAAACGCACAATCTTGTCGTTCCTGTGTTTTTGCTCTGCCATTGCGCTGAGTGCACAATGCCCCGAAGGCTCAGTCGAATTTTCTATGAATCTGCTCACCGATGCGTGGGGCGAAGAGAATTATTGGGAATTGGTGCCCAGCGATAGCCTTTGCGGGCAGCAAACCATAGCTTGGGGTGGAAATGAAAATGTAGGTTGTGCGGGAACTGCTCCTGGCGATGCGAATGAAGGCTATTCCGACAATACCATTCTATACTTTGGACCAATTTGCTTGACCGAAGGAGAGGCATTCGATTTGATTTATATCGACAGTTATGGTGATGGTGGTTTGCGGTTTGAGGTGTTTCAAAATGGCGCTCTAACCGAACTTTACATCGGCCAGAACGAAGGCAACACCTGGACTTTTGTGGCCGGCGAAAGCAATTTGACTGAAAACGATTCGCCTTGCAATGCCATACCACTGCTTTTAAATGCCGCACCCATTGATTGCAACAACACCGATGCGATTGCTGGATTGACCGAACCGAGCCCCGTCGGAGGCCCATGCGGTCTGTCTGGTGCTTGGTGCGACAGCGATGAGCAAGTAACCAATTCACTGTGGTACAGCTTTGTTGCAGAAGCCGGTGTTTCTTATGAAATCACAACGTGCAACGATGCTGAATCGTTTGACACACAATTGGCGCTCTATGCAGTTGGAGAGTGTTCTGATTTTTCAACTTACACCTTGATGAGCAGCAATGACGACATGAACGGCGGTTGCAGTCTCACCAATGGCTTTGCGTCTACGATGTATGCCTCTTGTCTCGAGGATGGCGTTACATACTATATTCAGCTCGACGGTTGGCAAGGCGAGGTAGGAAGCACAACCTTAGCCATTTATACTTATACAGGCGATTTCGGCATTCAACCTTTTGTAAGCAATATCAATTGCCCGCTCAACAAGGGCGATGCTCCGAATGGCGCTATTGAATTGCATATCATCGGTGAAACCATCGACTTTGCAGCCAGTTGGAGCGGACCAAACAATTTTACCTCCTCCGACAATTGGATCGAGACCCTCGAGCCTGGTCTTTATGAAGTCATTATTAATTCGGCTTGCGGAGAAGTGTTTGAAGACAGCTTTACCATCGTTCAACCGGAATTTTGGAACGTGAGCATCACCACTACACAACCCGATTGCGATGAGAGTGAAAATGGCTCTTTAGCCATTGCCGTCTCGGGAGCAACTTCACCTTACGTCTTCAATTGGACTGGACCTGATAATTTTATGGGCCAAGGAGAAGTGCTCAATAACCTGTCCACTGGATCTTACAATTATTTCATCACCGACGACAACGGCTGTGAGTATGAAGGGCAGGTGCTTCTCAACCCTTCCGATGCTTTTGTTTTTGACCTTGGACCTGATGCGGTGCTTTGTCTCAATGAAACAGAAGTCATTGTAGGTCCACTCAACTGTACTTATTTCTGGCAAGACGGCTCCGTCAATCAGTTTTATGAAGTAGAGGCAGCATCATATGGAGTGAGCGATAACAATGTAGTTATTCTCACGGCTACAAGCGAGTTGGGCTGCTCGTACACCGATGCGTTTATTTTTGATGTCGAGGATTGCATTGGTGTCAATGAATGGGAGTCGCTTTCGTTTGCAGTCTATCCCAATCCGACTTCACAAAGCGCCACGATCGCGTTTGATCGCATCGACGCGGGCCGAATGATCAAAGTTTACAATGCTTCAGGTCAAGTTGTATGGACGGCTTCAACGGATCATCAATCGTCTATGGTTCTGCCAGAAGAATGGAGTGCCGGTTTATATCTCATCGAAGTGAGCTCATCAACCAATCGTGAGTTTTTCCGATTGATCAAAGAATAATGCAAGTAACCAAAACACGAAAAAGGAGGCCGAGGCCTCCTTTTTTTATTGTTCATTTTGTTTTTGTGTGCAGTGAATTTATCGGCTGTCCAAGTTACTTTGCCAAAATGGATGGTCCTTGTTCGGCCAACATGCGCTCTGCTTCAGCTACGGTAATTCGCACGCCGTTGTAGTACGCCGTGATGAACGCATCCTGAATACCCATTGATTTCGCCTGATCGCGCTTGTACTTTGCGTCATTGAGGTTCATGTAACGACCCGATGTGTAGCGCAGCTTCTTATCCTTGAGCAATTCAGTGTTGAGCGGTGTTATATACCCCAACAACGACGCGTCAACCGGTTTGCTATAAACGCCTACTTGCACGGTGTAGAAAAGTCCTCCAATTTTTTCGACTTGATCTGCCTGTACAACATTGCCTTTTGCGACATAGTAATCTGGAACGTCTTTGCCAAGCGGTGCAAGGGCACTTCCTGCGCTGCTCTCAGTCGTAGTGATTGGGGCAGAGAGTTGTTCAACGGCTGCAGCTTTGGTTGGTATAGATGCGGTTGATGTCTTTGCGTTGTTTTGTGTTTTTGGGGCAGCAGAGCTGCGGCTCATTTGGTTGTTGTCGGCCAAAACTTCTGTGCCGGTTGAAATAGACAACGCTTCATAAATCGGAATGCGCTTTCCATCGCGGTAGGCCACAACAAATGCATCGCGATACCCCATGCCACGAATGGCTTGTTTAACATCGTTGGCCGACTGCAATGTCACAAAGAAACCTGCAGTGTAGCGGGTAATTCCGTTGTTGAGTTTCTCACCACATACTGGAGCAAACTCGTCGTAGAGGTTTTGGGGTATGTCCTTGCGGAAAGCGCCGACCTGTACCTTGTAATAGATGCCCGTTGGCATAGCGATATCCATTGGAATGGGCTTGTTTTCGCTATATACAGCGCGCTGGGTGCGCATAAACAAGTCGCCTTTCAATACCGAGGGAGCGCTAAACAAGTAGTTCTCCGCGTTGTATGCTGCATCGCTGCCCGCAGCCGCTCGTTCGTTTTCTGTTTCAGATGCGCGCGGTGCAACAGGGAAATTGCGTCCATTGTCCTTGTCTGGAGTGGGGTTGACTGGCGCATTCGCGCTGCGTCCTGCGGCAGCAACGGCATTTTCTGAAGCAGTTGTTCGGGTAGTTGAGCCAGCTGGTGCTGCTGCATTGCTGCGTTCCGTAGCGTTGGATGCAACTTCACTGCGCCCAGCATCTTCAGTGGCTTTGCCTGCCAATGATGATTGGTTTGCTGCGCTACCATCTGTTTTCAATTCAACTACACCGTTGTTGGCCAATTCAGCTCCTTTGAGTGTGCCGCTTTGAATGACTCGTTCGGTGCCGGTGTTCGCTGCACCATTTGCACTGCTGACAGTGTCCGATTTGCTGCCTTCAGAGGTTGCGGAATCATTTCCCGCCGCGTTTGTTGCATTGGAGTCTGCAAGGCTAGATGTCTCGGTTGTTGCATCTGGTTTGCCGGTAATGGCCACAGGCAAGCTGGTGACTTCCGCGGCTGGTTTGCGGCCCGTGCGCATGCTTGCAATCTCTGCATCGCTGTAGTTGTTCAAAACATCAATGTTTTCTGTGATGTCTTGAATCTGCTTGAGCTGTTGAATGGCAAGCGCCTCTTTAGCAAATGCCTCACGCAGCATGTCGGATCGTTCGATCATGTCGTAGGTGCGTGGGGCTGCCTTGCGCAATTCTTCGGCTTGTGTCATATTCGATTGTGCGCTGGTCATCAAGTTCTGAATCTCCTCTTTTACCAGTGAGGATTGCTCAATTTCGCTTTCCTTGCTGTCGATCATGTCTTTGGCTTTGCTGTTTTCATCGGCAAAGGCTTGGAGAGTAATGGCACTAATCGCAGGCGCATTTTCAATCTCTGCTTCTGCACGCTGCAGGTACATTTGCTCGGCCTTGTAGTCCAATTTACGAAGTTTGGCTTCGGTCTTTTCATTTTCCATTTCGGCTTCGATCAAGAAAATCTCATCGTTGATCTTTTGAACTTTTTCCCGATTGTTTATTTTGTTGTTTGGCGTTTCATATTTGGCCAACAATTCTTCATAAAAGGACGATTCATATGCAAAAATGGACTCCTGGGCGGTGCGTGGCTTTAGAATGGACTCCACTTTTTTGGTGTCTTCTTCGAGGGCCAAGTCTTTGGATTTGTCTGCAGTTGAAGAGGTGGTTCGGCTGTCACCCGTATTTAGCGCAACAGTAGATTTGTTTGCAGGAGGTGAGGTTACACCGGCAGTGAGTTGCAGGTCTTTTAAGTACGACTCCAACTTGTTGTTGGCCTTCTCGCGCTCTTGGGTAATTTGAGCCAATTCCGTTTTCAATTGGATCGACTTTGCTTGATCCGATTCATTGTCAATTTGACTTTGCTTGGCCTTAACCAATGCATTCAAATTGGAAGCATAGTTCTCGGTAATGGCAATTTGATTCTGCAATTTATCCGCATAAACGTCATCGCTTTCAATGATGCCTTTGTTTTCATTTTCATAGGCGCCTTGCACCAAAGCCAATTCGGACGGCTCACTCATCAGCATTTGCTGTGCAGTTTCCATTCGTGCGTCGTTGTTGGCCAATTCAGCAACCGCTTTCGGGTCGGTTCCTGCATTGATGCTTTGTGTTTGTTTCAAGCGCGCTGACGCAAGCTTTTGATTCAACTCATTGCGATAGGCTATCATGGCCATGGCTTGATCCACAGCTGTGCCTTCGCCGTTGTTGATGTCTGTGATGCGCTGATTGTAATCGGGTGCAACTGCAGTGTAAATGGCACGTGCTTCTGTTTCGTCGATTTTGACAACCGGAGCAGGGGAGGACGCCAATTGCATCTGCAAATCATTGCGTTTGCTATTGAGTTGCGCCAATTCAGTGGTTTGTTGTGGACTCAATTGATTGCTTCGCTTCAACTTTTCCAATGCTGCAATTTCTTGATCCGTTTGCGCAATGCTCTGGGTCACCAACATGTGTTTGGCCGGTTGCAAAGCCGGATTCGAATTGACCAGTTGCAACTGTGTATCCAAAGCCTGCAATGCTGGTGCATCGGAGCGGCTAGGGGTTATTGAAGTATTGGCCGTTGGCGATGGTTGCTCGGTATCCGTCGCGGCAATTGTCTCTTTGTTTTCGGTAACAATAGGCTCAGCAGGCAGATCTCCGATCAATGCCAACATGTTTTGATCGGTGATTTCCAAGCTCGCCAATCGATTGTCCATGCCTTTAAGTTTCATTCCCAGTGCCAAGCGTTCGGTCTCCGAAAGGGCTTCTGCAGGTCCTGAAATTCCAAGGTTTTGTGTGCCGGCAAGTTGTTGATACAACTTCAAATCGGCTTTTGATTGCGCCAGTTCAGCCCCCAAAGTTTTGATCGATGCTTGATGGGTTTTGATATGCTTGCGCAGCGCGTCCAACTCACTCTTTTTATTGATGTAGTTGAATTCTGCAGCGATTTTATCCTTCTCTTTTTTGGTGTTTTCCATGGCAGTTTGCGCTGCCTTCACTTCATTTTTAAGGTTGGCTTCATCGTTTCGCATGGACACCAATTTGTCTTCGGCATCGGTTACTGCTTTGGTTCGTTTGCCGATTTCTTCAGTCAATGCAGTCTCAACCGCTGCTGTAGAGCCCATGGTGTCGTTTTTGCGACGAAGCTTTTCGTTGGTCATGGTCGACAACGCGCTATCGTAGTTGCCTGTTGCTGCGCTTTGGCGCAAAGTGCGTTCGTTCTCTTCCAGTTGTGATGCTTTGTCGGCAAGTTCAATGGCTTGTTTGTCTTCTTTTTCTGCGGCGGTAAGGGCAGCTTCTGCTTCGCGCTGCAAGACCGTTGCTTGTTGCGTCAATACCAAGCTTTCCTTGATCTTCGCAAGGTCTTCTTCTGTATTGAATTGGGAAACCCCTGTGCGCAATTCTTCTGCTTGTTTCAATTGGCGCTCTGCCTCAGCATGTTTCTCTGCGGCATACATCTGAGCATACTTGGAGCGTTCTGAAGCTTTGTTGGATTGGGCCGTCAAATCGCCAACCGCTGTTTTCATTTGGTCTGCAATGACCTCCGGTGTCTCGCCATCGCCAAATCCAGCAGCAAAGCCCACTGTCGCCATGTCCTTGTTGCCAACATGGGCTGTTACACCAGACTCCGCGGTGGCATTGATTTTTTCTGGGGTTGCATTGACATCCAGTTTGGCTTTTCGACGCAACATTTCTGAGGCGAGATCGGCCAAGTCGGTTTCTACCGGTGTTTCAAAGAAATTGGTCACAACAAGCTTTTCCTGACCTCCTTCATTGATCAACTTCATCTCCTGGCGCAAGGCCACGGGTTTGTCAAATTTCGGAATGGTCAGTAGCACTTCATGAACGGTGGGACTATTGGAGGTCTTGACCTTCATGGTATAATCTCCGCTGTGTTCTACAAATGCCAAATAATCTCCGCTAGTGATGTTGGTGGTTCCGTCGCTGGCGATTTTGTTTGAGGTGTTGTCCACCAGCTGGAAAGTCGCCTTGAGTTCTTCGGCGTCGATGGTATTGGCATACACTCCCTTTAGATACACCACTTGCATCGGCTGGCTGGTTACCATGACATTGTAAACGTGCAAGTGCTCCAAGTCGCTGCTGCGTCCGCTCGCGAAATATGCGCGCTGATTGAGCGAGTCCGCGATGTAGAAAATATCGTCATCCGGCGTATTGATGGCAAAATCCAGATTGATGGCTTTGCCAAAGGTGCCGGTATTGGGGTCGAGTTCGGCCTTGAAAATGTCGTAGCCACCCATGCTGTTGTGGCCCTTGCTGGAAAAATACAACGTTTTTCCGTCGCTGTGCATAAAGCAAAAGTCCTCGTCGTACTTGGTGTTTACATCGCCCTTCACTGCCTGAACGTTGATGTATTTTCCTTCTGGGGTCAAGGTTGCGGTATAAATATCGCGGCCATTGTTGCCGTCTTTGCCCAAGCTTGAAAAGTAAATGGTGGAACTGTTTCCAGGATAATGAATGACTCCCGGAGATTTTGATTTTTTGTCCAAGGAGCTCTTGAGTTCTTCAGGAACCGTAACGATTTTACCGCCAATGTCTTCCAGATTCATGTAGCGGAAGAAGTTTTGCTTATCGCTCTCGGTTTTGCTGATTACGGTTACGTCTTTTACATTGCTCAATAGATTGGTGCCGTAGATGCAGGTTTCAATATTGCGCTGAGCATCGGTTTTTGAGCTCACTTTTGCATCGGCAGTGGACATGAATTTCTCATAGGATTTGACCGCCTCTTTGAACTGGTAATTCAAATGGTACGCTTTGCCCAAGTAATACCAAACCATTGGATCTTCCACCGATTTTTTGGTGGCGATGGTCAAAAATTTGATGGCTTTGGTCTTGTCCGGATCGCTAAAAATGGCGCATGCCCCAAATTTGTAGTTGTAATCGGGATGATTGGGGTAGAGGGATACCAGCTGTGAATACAGCGGATATGCCTTCAGGAATTCTCCTGAATTGAATAGAGCGTTAGCTTCTTTCTCCATTTGTTGCTCAGTGCCTTTCTGAGCAAATAGGGGTAGAGAAGTCAACATGGCCCAAAGGGCAAGAACCAGTGTTGTTTTGCGTGTCATTCGCGTAGAGTGTCAAATTTAAACATCTTCTACCATAGTAGTGCATTGTTACAGCTATAATATCCTGTAGTTCAATACACCCGATGGGTTTTCCAATGTTTTTACCACATGTCATTTTTCATATGTCGAGGGTTGTTCAGGCCTTCGACAGGCGATAAACATAGTTTGCTGTTATTCAGTTTTTTACTTCGAATCGCTGCAACTTGTGCTTTCACGCCATTACGCTTTAACGGGATGCCATCGCCTAAGGTTACAATACCATTTCAGCAGCCCCTTTCGGATCTGTTGAAAATCATGATTTTAACGTATTAACTAAAGTGGTTTCGTCAGGCAGTAATGGGCTTTAGAATGTGGTTTCGGACACAAAAAAAGCTGCCCATTTCTGAGCAGCTTGTTGTTTTTCAATGCGTTGTGTTTACTTTGCAGATCCGGGTGTCCAAGTCGAAGCCAATTTTAGGGCCTCGTACAAATTCACAACTCCGCCTGTTGCGCTGAGCTTTTTGAATTTTACTTTTTTCTTGGGACTGCCGGGCATCACGACTTTGGTCTTTCCGTATTTGGAACTGCTTTGCAAAATGATGGCCTTCACATCTTTTGCAGTCAACTCGGGATAGTAGGAAAGAATGGTGGCCGCAACTCCCGCCGTGACGGGCGATGCCATTGATGTCCCGCTGTTCTTTTGATATTTGTTGTCGGGTACGGAGGCGTAGATATCAACACCGGGTGCGAAAACATCCACTTCTTTAACACCATAATTGGTAAACTCGGCAGGAAGTGTTTTCAATTCGGGGCCGCTGGCTCCAACTTCGATCCAAGTGGAGCATGCTTTGCCATCTTCGTAAAACTTGGTCGGGAAATTGGCTTGAGTATCAATGTTTTTGGAGTCATTGCCCGCAGCATGTACCAATAGCACGCCTTTGCTCTCTGCATAACGCACGGCTTCGTCCACCGCGAATTTTTGTGGCGAATAGCTTTTTCCAAAACTCATATTGATCACCCGAGCGCCATTGTCAACAGCATAGCGAATGGCATTGGCCACGTCCTTGTCGCGCTCATCGCCATTGGGAACGCAACGGATGACCATCAACTGGACATTTTCACACACTCCATCTACGCCATAGGCATTGCGGGTCGCCCCAACGATACCGGCTACATGGGTTCCATGGTCTGCGCTCGGTCCATCGATGTGATTGTTTCCATAAAACTGTTCTTTGGTATCGGCATAGTTGTCACCAACCAAGGATCGTGGATCATAATCCAAGCTCAATTGGTATTTGATTTGAATGTCGGCGTTCTTTTTCCACTCGGCCATTTGACTCACCAAATCCTCTTGAATGCATACTTTCATGAACTCTTTGTATTGCCTTTCGGTGTCGTTTTTAGGGTCAAATGCCTCCACATCTGCCATGGTCAGATTTTCTTTCTTCAATTGGCTGCACAATTCTTTATTGGCCATTTCGTAGAACAGGGATAGACCCAAAACTTGGGCTTTTTCTTCCTTGGCCTTTTCCAGTCGGCTTTCGTAGTTCTTTTTCATTTCCAAGTAACGCTTGTAATCTTTGGCATCATCGGACGCGATGCTTTTTGCATCTTTTTTACTAAAGCGTTTGTGCAAATCCTTGTAAATGCGAGTGAACTCCAATAAGTCCGCATCCACATCGCCGTCTTTTCCACCGATGAAGCTCCATCCGTGCACATCATCAATGTATCCGTTTTTGTCGTCATCGATGCCGTTGGCCGGAATTTCGTCGGTATTGATCCAAATGTTGTCTTTGAGGTCGGGGTGAAAACTTTCTGTTCCGCTGTCGATGATAGCAACTACGATTTTGGTGGATGGTTTGTTTTTCAGCAATTCTTCATAGGCCTTGCGGGTTGAGATGCCCACCACGCCGTCTTTGCTATAATCGCCATGATGCCATTGCAATTCATCGGAGGCAATGGTTTTGGTGTGATCTACTTCTTGGGCCAAAATCAGTGACGCGCTGCCCACTGTCAAGGCCAATGCAATGAGATGTCTTTTAAGAGAAAAAATCATAAAATGGTATCTGTATAAGTTTAATGGGATGGTTTACCCATGCTACAAATATGCGAAAGCAGTGGGATATTACCGCACCGCTTAACGAAATATTGTGCCATTGGTCCAGAGAAAAAAAAATCCCGGTGCTTTTTGACACCGGGATTGTAAATTTAAAAGGGATGCGTTTATTTCACAATTTGCATCGGTTGTTTGATCCATTGGTTGCCGTCAAAAATTTGAACCAAATACATACCAGCCGCAAATCCGGTGGTTTCGATTCTGCGCACTTGCTTGCCAGCGGCTACATTTTGTTCCACATGCACCGCTTCGCCAAGTAAATTGTAAATGGTCAATTGAGTGCGTTGCGCCGATTCCCACTCGATGGTCACCATTTGTCCTCCCAATGCGGGATTGGGGTAAATGGTAAAGGCGGTCAAGTCTTCAGTTTCATCCACAGAAATGGTGGTGTTGATGTCGAAGAAATCTTCTTCGGTGAAGGAAATCAACTCATTGCCCACAGCATCGGTTGCTCCTTCCACTGTGATATCGATGTCCTCAATGACTACTGCATCGTTGTCCATGTTGTAACTGATTTCACAAGCATATGGATTCAACCATTCCACTTGGGCCAAAGTCAACGTGCTCGTTGGGTCTTCGTTGGGGAAGTCAATTACGGGATCGATGTCTGTATCCATGGCTTGATCAAAGTTGATCACCAAACTAAACGCATTCAGTCCTTGGTTTTCTTGAGTCAACTCCACATCGCTGGCACTGATAGCTACGACTGCTGGGTTTTCTGTGTCGATGTCAAATAGGGTTACAACATCTTGGGTTTCGTCTTGTGGATTGCCGAATGCATCTTCCGCTCCGTTGGCATAAGCTTGCCATCCTTCGATGTCCACGTTTTCGTCGCTGATGTAGAACACGGCGAGATAGGTCGTTTCGTTGATCCATACACTTTCTTCTTCATCCGCGCTGATGGTCAATCCCGCAGCTATGGCGTTGTTGTTGAAGGTGATTTGTGGTTCGACCGACATGTTCATTTGCTCGTTGTATGTGAATGTCAATCCAATACCAAAGGCATCGGTCATTGCATCGGTCAAAACAGGCATCGAACTCTCGCTCAAAATCACCTGTGGATTGGTGGTTTCTATGGTGACTGCATTGCCAAAATAACCCGGCTCTTGTGGATTGCCCGCCTGGTCGATGGCCGAAGTCAAATTGAAGTCGATCTCTACAAGTTCGGAATTGAAATCTGAAATGGCGAATACAAACTGGTAAGTGGTTTCATTCAACCACATCCACTGCTCGGTAAGCGCGGTCAGACCATATTCGCTTGGATTTTCATTGGGGTAAGTCATGGCTGGAGCAAAATCGGTATCCATTTGCTCTTCATATACGGCCGTGATCACTAAATTTTCTCCTGCATTCAAGTCGCTGATCGTGTTCATGCTAAAAGTCACAAAACCAGCAGGCGCATGGGTATCAATAGCCAAAGCATCGATTGATACAGTAGGTTCTTGTGGAATTCCGTTTTCATCGATCGCACCGGTAACATCGATGGTGAGATTTTCCAACTCAACGTTTTCATCGATGATGTCGAATTGCGCGATGTACGTCATGGTGTCCTCCCAATAGCCCGAGTTGAATACCACACTTGAATTTCCAGCATTGAGGGAAATGGTTGGTGCCACATCGGTGTCCATGGCAGAATTGTACGCCACGCTCATGGTGAAATTGGATTCGCCGACATCCGAATCGTTGATCAGCTCGTCGCTGATGGACAGGCTCGCTTGCGCATTAAATGTATTGATTGTAATGACATTGCTTAGCGCCGGATTTTGTTCGTTGCCCTCGCTGTCTTCAGCACCTGCAATCGAGAAGACTACATGATCCAAAACCTCGTTGGCATCTTGAATGGTGTAGGTGATTTGATAGGTGTTGGCGTCCACCCACACAGCGTTGGTTTGCATCAATGAATTCATCAAGGCATCGTCGCCAGCTTGTACAATTGTTGGAGCCACGGCGGTATTCATGTTTTCGCTGAAATCAACGGTCACCACGAATTGGTCGTTTACGTCGTCATTTGTAATGGCTTCATCGCTCACTTGGAGAGAAGCTGCATACGGCAAACCAGCTTGGACTAAACCATTGACCTTGTTGAAGGCTTGCGGACCTACGATGTTACCCACTTTACGACCCGGGATATCATCTTGAGGCGGGTGCAATCCACCATAAATTCGAGATAAGCTGCATTGGTCAGAAGCATCTTGGTATTTAGCCCACTGCAGACGCAGGGTGTCTGATGGGCCGTCCTCTGCACCAAGGTATTGATTTTGATTGGCTACGAATTCGTACATACCACCTGGGAAATACTCATTGCCTGTAACCAAAGATAAGATTTCAGCTGCTGTGCGGCTGTATGTTGAGTGACCACTGTAGTATCCGGCAAATGGGGGAGTTACGAAGGTTTTCTTTTGATAGGTGTACCATTTTTCGCCTAGAATCCAACCCACACCTGAAACTTGAATGTTCGGATCATTGGGTGGGCCTAGCCACGTGTAAATCTTCACTTTACCAACGTTTTCGTTGTTTTCGCCGGCAAGTGGATCACCTACCTCAACTAGCTCAGAGTATCCTTCAACCAAAGGCAAACCAGCAGGGTGGTAGCTCGGAAGATTGGGGTCGGTGCATTGGCCTTTGCTGCACATGTAGCGAATAGCCATAATGGGGCGAGTGTAGTCGTAATATCCTTTGGTTGACCAACAAGCAATGGCCGCATCATACAATCCGCTGCAAAGTGCAAAATATCCGCGCACATCCCATTCGAGGTTGCTCAAAATTTCGCCTTCGCCCATCCAACGTTTTTCGAGCATGGGGTGATCAGAAACCCAGTTGATGATTTTGACCCAGTGACCGGGAGGGGTTTCAGATGCTGGACCATCAGCCCAGTATTCAGAAAGAACGCGGGTGTAGTCGCCTCGTTTAACAATATTGGGTTCGTAAGGCAAACCAGTTGCAGGATTTACCGCATGACCGGGGCCATTGGGTGCACCATTGAAGATGTCGTAAAATTCCGGGTAATCTTCAAAGGTTTCGGGCAGAGCACCAACATTACCGATACTAGCGGGCGAAATGTCCATCATAACTCCATCTTCAGTATCGTGACGGCTTGCCCATACGATGTTGGTAAAGAAACCCCATTTGTAAATGGACTCCATACCTTGTTGGATGGTGGTATCGATATATGGTGGCGCACCCTGGTCGAGGTATACTTTCCAGTCGTGCTCATCGCGGTTGTATACCACAGCTTGATCTTGCGTCAAAGAAAAAGGAACGGCATCACCCCATTCTGGCGTCAATGCTGGCGGAACAGAATTGATAGGGTTACCAGATTGGTCGAATGCTGTATCCAAATACATGCGTTGCCATCTGTTGGGGTCGATACAGTTGGGATTACCCGGTTGTACCGCGTATATGTCACCATTGATGGGCACATAATATTGGTTAGCATGGTTGTTGGCTTTGTTTGTACCATCTAATAAACCA
>CANHSF010000051.1 GCA_947463065.1 Flavobacteriales bacterium
CAAGTCGATGTCGAAACACAGTTCATCCTTTCGGTGTTTGATTCGAAAAGCGCGGGTGGCACCCAAAGAAAGCGAGGCGATGCATGACGGGTCGATTTCGGGTTCGTTGTCGGCATGCCAGCCCATGGCATCGGATCCCGAACGATAGAGGTTGCAGAGGACTGCATTCAATTCGGCCTTGCATTCGGCCTCAACTTGATGTCGAAGCGCGAGCATGCTGTCGGTCCAGGGCGTAAGTGGCCAACGCACATTGGCATATTGGTATTGCGGCCCGAACCATGCTGTGAGTCTGGGCTCCAAGTAATTTTTGCCAAAGACTTTAATGTTGTTTTGTTGCCAAGCAATGCGATCCAACCAATCGTGGACCTGCTCATTGGCCAACCAGTGCTCCCATATCCAAAGCTGTTGATTTTGGTTTTGGTAGATGACCCTTTTCATTGCTCATCGAGCCCGTTATCGGTGGTAGGTGGTGGAGGCGTTGGTTTACGTGGTTTGGGCATGTCATCGACATCCAGTTGATCGAGCCGCACTTCCTTTTTGACTTCGTTGGCACTTTGTAGAATCTCCGATTGGACATCCTTTGCGGCATTTCGAAACTGGTACATGGCCTTGCCCAAGGTTTGCGCAATGGAGGGGATGCCCTTGGCTCCAAAGAACAAGAGATAGATGAAAAGAATAAGAATGATTTCTCCGGCGCTCATGCCCTGCAAAGTTATAGCTTCCTTAAATAAAGTCGGAACAAAAAAATATTTCAGAATCAAAGAACAATTCATCAGCAAACCAAGCTACTTTCGGCCCTTGTTTTAATACCAAAACATAATGGCCTCACAAAGTCATCGCCTTAGCCTAGCTGGAATACTAGTCACATTAGGAATCATCTATGGAGACATCGGCACCTCTCCCCTTTACGTATTGAAGGCAATCGTGCATGACCGCGAGGTAACGAAAGACCTTGTGTACGGCGGCATCTCGTGCATTTTTTGGACCTTGAGTATTCAAACCACTTTCAAGTACATCTTGCTCACCCTTCGTGCAGACAACAAGGGCGAAGGAGGGATTTTTTCTTTGTACTCATTGGTACAACGCAAGAACAAATGGTTGTTTTGGATTGCCATGATTGGCGCCGCCACTTTGCTTTGCGACGGAATGATTACCCCGCCTATTTCGGTTGCATCAGCCGTTGAAGGTCTTACTGCGGTTGACAGCTTAAAAGGCATAATTCAACCTGGCAATTCCTTGACCATTGGCATCGTCATCGGTATCATTAGCTTGCTTTTCTTTTTTCAGCGGTATGGCACAAAGCTCGTGGGCGCCTCCTTTGGCCCTATTATGTTTGTATGGTTCATGATGCTGTTTGTGCTTGGTTTGAGTCAAATCAAGGATCATTTGGACGTATTGAGTGCCTTGAACCCCGCCTATGCATTTGATTTATTGACCAAGTATCCGAAAGGGTTTTGGATTTTGGGAGCTGTGTTCCTTTGCACCACTGGCGCGGAGGCGTTGTACAGCGACTTGGGACACTGCGGCCGAGCCAATATCCGTGTGTCGTGGATCTTCGTAAAAATAGCTTTGGTGACCAATTACATGGGACAGGCCGCTTGGCTCATTAACGAAAAAAGCATGAGCACAGAAGCTTACTTTTTAACAGTAAATCCCTTTTATGGCATCATGCCCGAATGGTGGTTGATCCCTGGCATCATCATCGCGACCATGGCCGCGTTTATCGCGAGTCAGGCGCTCATCAGTGGATCATTTACTTTGGTGAGTGAGGCGATCAACTTAGGCTTTTGGCCGCGGGTAGCAGTGAAATACCCCACCGAACTCAAAGGACAATTGTATATACCGAGCGTCAATTGGTTGTTGTGGGCGGGCTGTTTGTTTGTGATGATTGTATTTCAGGAGAGTGCCGCGATGGAAGCAGCCTACGGTTTCTTTATTACGGTCACAATGATGATGACGACCGTATTGCTGACATACTACCTCAAATATAAATTGAAATGGCCAGTGTGGTTGGTAGGAATGTTGGTGTTGTTGTTTGCGAGTGTGGAACTTGCCTTCTTTGTTGCCAATATCCTTAAGCTCAAAGAGGCGTGGATGATGATGATTGTCTACGTTGTGATATTGCACGTCATGTGGATCACCTTTATGTACCGCAGACTGAGCAATACCTTCCTTCAGTTTGTAGATCTCGAAAAATTTGCGCCGATCCTTCGCACCCTGAGTCAAGACAAAGAAGTTCCCAAGTTTGCGACACACATTGTGTATTTGACAAAAGCGAATTTCGCGCATCAAGTCGAGCAAAAGATTGTAGAGAGCATCCTTTCGAAGACACCCAAAAGAGGCGATGTCTATTGGTTTGTGCACATCGACCGCACCTCTGAGCCGTACACGCGCGAATACGAGATCGAGGAACTCGAAAACGACTTGATCATTAAAGTCAACATCAAACTTGGATTCCGGATACAGCCGCGTGTAAATAATTTGTTCCGGTATATCGTTGAGGACTTGGTCAACAAGCGCGAGTTCGACATTCTCTCGAAGCCTCATCCGTATACGCGCTACAATGCCAATCCCGATTTCAAATTTGTATTGTTGGACAAGTACATCTCTGTGGACAATGAATTGAATTTGCGCGAGAGCTTTATCACCAATGCCTATGTATGGATGAAACACCATAGTTTGAGCGATATCGACGCTTGGGGATTGGAAGAAGCCGACACTCATTTGGAAAAAGTGCCATTGGTTGTGAAGCCGAGTCAAAAAGTAAAATTGACCCGAGTACTTCCAGCAGGCATAGGAGCAGATTAATTGCCATAACCGGCGCATCCAAGCCCTATCTATCTGGAGCCGGCTGGCGCTGGAGGCTGTGATTTGTAGAAAAACCTAAGCGGAAATGCATTCCATTTCCAATGCATCACGTGCAACAATAAAGTGAGATCGGAGCCTTGCGCTTGCGAGTGAACTCCCTATTCGTACTCCCCTTTTCATGGCTCTGCGTCTGGATTCTTCCATTGTCGCGCTTTTTGTAATCTTCACACCCTTGTATGCTTATAATTCCATTGAACCATTGGCTCAATGATAGCTCCATCCCAATTCTACCAAACGTATCGGCCATATGTGATTTTCCTTCCCCTGCAAGAAACACCATTGAAAACATCGGTTTCCTCTTTGGTCAAAACGAAGACGGCACAAAAAAACCGCCCCGACAAACATCGGGGCGGTTTCTAGAAACAACTTGCAGGTTTGTTTCTATGCGCTGATTGGGCCGGTTGAGTGCCCAAGCAGCAAGAGCTTGAATTATTCTACAATAAGCTTCTGCATGGATTTGCCATAGGCTGTAACAACTTCAACCATATAAACACCTTGCGCAAGACCTGGTTCCAAAGTCACCATAGCAGCGTTGTTGAAGTTTTTAGCGTAAGCCAAACCACCTACCAATGTGTAGATATTGATTTGAGTGATATCGGTATTGGCTTTGATGGTCACAAAATTGTTGCTTGGGTTCGGGAACATAGCGAATTGCGTGGTTGGGAATTCCTCAACGCTAACTACGTAGTTGACGAAATTGAGGCAGAAGTCACCAACACCATACACACCTTCACCACCTAAATCGGTGTAGTTGAAGCCATCCACTACAAGGTAGTAGTTGGTGTTTGCAGTTGTTTCAACAAACAAACCAGACCAGTAGATACCACCTTGAAGATCGATATCATCGTTGCAAGCAACCACTTCGAGGTTACCGCAATCATCACCACTGTAAAGGATCATTTGAGTATCACCAGGAACAAACTCGCTTGTTCCACCGCAGTTGTCGGCTACAATGATGTAATCGTTGTCGTCACCAGTAAAGGAGAACCAAACCGTTGCATCAGCAGTGTAGGTCGTGCTGTTGGCAGCAACACCGTCTTCCCAGCAACCTTCGGCACCCTCAAGGGTTGTTTCGCCAGTCGCGTTGGCATTTGAATATGGAGTTGAAACGATGGTTTCGTTGATTGGACCACCCACTAGCGTACTTACATCAAATGCACCAACGCACTCGTCGTTGTCTGCTACCACTACCTCGCATGGGCTGCCGGGTAGATTGAGGGCGCACATGATACGTGGAGCGGCATAACCTTGGATGGTATCGATGAAAGTTCTTGCTTTTGCAGCAGACATATCGGGGTTGGTCAACAAACCATTGTTGCTGTTTTCAGCAGCAATGATTGAAGTATCCCACCATTCCCAAGGTGCAGAGTCGTAGATGTTGGCACCTGAACGGAGAATAGGATACAAACCTTTGTAACCATTGTTATTGAGGTTTGCTTGGATGGTGTAATTGATTCCAGGTACGTACGTTTCAGCACCTTCGAAAATAGCATTGTTGGTGAATGCTGCTGCCGCTTGTTGCACGGAGTATGAACCGCTTACATCAACAACTTGCTCGTCTGTAGTAGGAACGATAACCGTACCCTCAGCGTAAGGAGCGAAAGGATCGGTAGGCACGTGGAAAGAGATCATTGGAACAGAAGTATCTTCCAACCAAGAAATATCACCCATAGCGCCGCCCATATTCACCATTACATTGAAAGCAGATGAATAATTGGCATGATTGACGTAGCACAAGGTGTCACCATCCAAAGGATTGATACCAAGCGCAGTGCCATCTGCATTGCCATTCACAGACTCGATAACCATTGGAATTGGAGTGCCTGTGCCTTGCGGATCCCAATTGAACTTGGGCAACATGGCGATGTCTTCCATCCAATTGTCGAGCGTAGCCGCGGCGAAAGCGATATAACCGCCTGTACCTTGACCCCAAACACAGATTTTATCGGCATCGATACCCCAGTTGTTGTTGTCTTCTGCAACCGTTTTGCGCAGGTAACGCACAGCAGTGCGGCAGTCTTGCACACCGCGGTAAGCCGCGTTGATCAAGCTGTATGTACGCTCTGGTTGTGTGGCAGCAAGAGGATTCCATCCCAAACGGTAGTCGCAAGAAATGGCTACATAACCCATACGAGCCATGCGCTTGCAAATTTCCACTGCGCTGCTGTCGGTTTTGAATCCGCCAGTTCCACCATTCAATGGGTATGGCAAGAAGTTACCGGTGTGAAAATAAAGAACTACTGGACGATTGGTCTCTGTATCGTTGGCAGGCTGATAGACGTCCATTTTAAGAGCCTCAGGAACGGCCTGACCGAAGAATTGGTAGGTCAATACCGTTGCATTTGTACCATAAACCACATCGGAAGTCACCTCAACATCGGTGAAAATCTCTTCCAAATACCGTTGAGCTTGCGAGTTGAAGCTCATGAAGACCACTGCGGTCATCAGTGCGTAAAGTTTTTTCATGTAGAAAATAAATTGTTTAATTAAGAAAAAGCTAAATTACTCATATTTCGTATAGAAACGAAATATATCCCAATCTTCCAATTCTTGGACCGCCGTAGGTTTGAATTACCCGATTGTTCATCAGGTTACTGCATCCGAGTTTTATAGTGATGTGTTCTTTTTTCAACATATAATTCACTTGTGCGTCGACGAGATCGTAGGACGGCACAAAACCGGTGAATTGGGGGCTACCCTCGAAGATAAACCCTTGAATCCACTTGTAGTTGACACCAAAACCAAATTCGTTGGGCGACTGTTTGTTGAGTTTGATGGCCCTGCCGTTGAATCCGATGTTGTATTTGTGTTCAGGCGTATTGAATGCAGGAATAATGGGGTCATCTTCTACGGTTTTGACCAATTGATTCCAACTGTAATTGCCGCTGATCGTGTAATAATCGCCGACAAAGTAGTTGAGGCCGATGCTAAGACCTTGTGTACGCACTTTGTTGGCGCTATTTGCAGAATACCTGAAGGCATCTACCGAACGCGGCAAACCTCCTGGCGTATTGTCGAATTCGACGTCCAAACCAATAACGAATCCGATGAAATAGCTGTAGATGCTGTAATAATAGCCCGCATCAACAAATAGGTTTTTCCCGAGGCTGGCACGATAACCCGCTTCCAATGTGCGCACTTGTTCGGGGCGAATGGGATCGACATTGAAATAATCCAAATCGTCTTTGTCCAAACTGCTCCGGAAGGTATTCCATGAATCAATGGTGACCAGACTATCTACGCCATTGAGATTGCCTCGCAACGTAGCTGGACCGACATTCAGATTGAGGTATTGGTCGGCAAGTGTAGGATTGCGCAGCGCCGAAGAAAACGACGCACGGGCCCAGTGATTCTTTCTAGGAGAGAACACCAAACTGAGCGCTGGTGAATACACGGCATCGAAGTTTTGATTTTTGTCCAAGCGCATAGTGGCTGAGACGATCAAACGATCTTCCATCATTTTTTTCTCTGCACCGGCATAAACCCCGAATTCGAAATTCCGGATGCGCACATCGCCGGTGTCGAGGAGAATTGTACCATCCGAATTGGGAGTGTACCATCGGGTATTGGCACCAATACGAAACTCGTTCAAATGGATCCAATGCCATTCCTTTTCGGCGTGAGCATGATACAGCGAGGAGCGGTCGAAGAAACGTGTCCCTCCCTCCCCTTCGTTGTTTTTCAAAGAGGTAATTTCATCGAAAGCACTTTGAAACTTGGCGCTGCCTGGAGCAAAAAATCCCGTGGTATCCTCGCCTGCCACGAACAATCCCGCATTGTCGGCATTGGTCCAACTCTCCACCAAATTGTGCCAATAGACCAATGAATCTTGGTATTCCGCCAGCCAAGCTTGCTGGGCCTCGGTGTCGTAGGGCAGCCAGAAATTGTTGGTCCCGTTAAAATCGGGATTGGGCACTAGGCCGGGATAGCCCAAATCATCGATGCGCGGATCAATAAAGTCCTGCCAGTAACGGGTATAGACCTTGGCCCAGTCCTCATCGCTTCTTGCTCTCGATTGGATCTTGAGCGCTGTGGCATATGGATCATAACTTTGTCCAGCATCCTCACGCGTGGAATACACCCGAATGAAATAATTGTCCTTTTTGCGCAATTCAATGCGGTTCTGCATAAAGAAGATATTGCGCAACCTGAAGCGATTGTCGCCTTGATACACTGTGGTTCCGTATCCGACGTTGTTGGCCAAAATCAACTCCGGGCTCTCCATTTCCAATTCTGGTTTGAGACGAAAATGAAAACTCAAATTGCCTTTGATGTTTTCGGTATTGTAATCGAGCAAGTCCTCCTCTTTGTAGCCCGTGCGGTAATAGGTACCGATTCCGCGATAGGTCCAAGGCGTAGCTTCGCTAAAGTCCATTGCGGGAAAATATTCATCGCCATAGATATTGACGGCATCGAATCGACCGGGATTGTTGACCCCATTGGGGCTGCCGTCAATGGGCTCGTAGTTATCTGCCCTCCAATCTTGTGCATTGAGGTAGTACAAACAGAGTTTATACCCGAAATAAGCTTTGCCATCTTTGTTTTTGACATTCTCAGCCCAACGGATGGTAGGTTCGATCAACTGCTGCTGCCCCACGCGGAGTTGAGCGGAGAATCCAGAAAAATTCCACGGATCTTTGGTTTCCATGTTGATGACACCATTGAACGCACCGGGGCCATAAAATGCACTGGACGCCCCTTGAACGATTTCAACCTTTTTCACATCTAAATCGCATGCACCGAGGAAGTTGCCCAGCGAAAA
The DNA here is from genome assembly GCA_947463065.1 of Flavobacteriales bacterium. Lineage (GTDB taxonomy): Bacteria > Bacteroidota > Bacteroidia > Flavobacteriales_D > Sanyastnellaceae > CANHSF01. The sequence goes on from CANHSF010000051.1 coordinate 7,631, forward strand.
ATTCAATCCTGGGCTTTGGTTGTCTACACCATCGATCAATTGCAGCGTGCGCACGGGGCTGGTGCTATTGAAACCGCGGGTATTGATTACCCGAAAACCCAAACTGGCCGAAGTCATATCGACGCCTTTGAGATTGCCCAGACTCTCGTAAAAACTTCCTGACGAAGCTTCTTTAATGGCAATGCCGTCCATGGTTTCGACGGTGAGTGGATTTTGCTTTTGTTTTTCGGTGATCCGATCGCCGTAAATTTGGACAGTGCCCGTTTCAATAGGCGCTTGCGCAAGACGAATGGTAATCAATTCCTTGGCGCTTGCCACCTGCACCATAGCACTGTCGTATCCAAGTGCACGCACAAGCAATTCGACCGGCAGTTGTGGCACTTGCAGCGCAAATTCACCATCAAAATTCACTGCTGTCCCAATCGAACTGCCCATGACCATAACCGTAGCCCCGATCAAAGGTTCGGCGGTAGCATTGTCAACCACTTTTCCTTTGATGGTAGTTTGGGCAGCGCAGGGAAAGGCCATCAACCCCATAACTGCACTGATGCTCAACAGCATGAACCCTTGGCTCACCCAAGACATAAGCGAATTTTTGGACGTCATATACAAGTCAGAAAAAGCGAATATACTGAAAACCACGAGTACCCCTCCAACCGCCAACGAATTGAACCGCGTCAAGGCCTCATCGATTGAAAAAGCCAACACGGTGAGCACCATGCCATTTCCGACCCGGTTGAGGATGAACACCGCATGGCGCAACGGTTTATGGCCATCTGTCGCGACAACTTGATCGGACGAAGGACCGGGGCGGGCGCGTCAAAAAAATAGGCCAATAAAAAATCCCAACTTCGAATTTTTTGTTGTGCTTTTTAGAATAAATTCGCAGCGCTGTGAAAAATCGAGCCATCTGCATGAACAAGAACATGCGGTGAGATTGTTTACATGCGAAATCAAACCAGAAAAGTATGAGTAGAAAACTGCTTTTGGCCAACGATCATGTAGAAGGAATTCGTCGATTGGATGTATATCGCAAGCATGGTGGTTACAACGCCCTCGAAAAAGCGCTCAAAACCATGACCCCCGAGCAGATCGTGGAGGAAGTGAAAGCCAGTGGACTTCGTGGACGCGGCGGTGCGGGATTTCCCACGGGCATGAAATGGAGCTTTTTGGCCAAGCCAGAAGGGGTTGCACGATATCTTGTCTGCAATGCGGATGAGAGTGAGCCTGGAACATTCAAGGACCGTTATTTGATGGAGCGCATTCCACATGCGTTGATCGAGGGCATGATCGCCAGCAGTTTCGCCTTGGGTGCGCGCACCTCATACATTTATATCCGCGGAGAATATTTTTATGTAGCCAATATCTTGGAAGAGGCCATCGCTGAAGCATACGAGGCTGGCTTGTTGGGCAAAAACATTCTCAACTCAGGATTTGATCACGACTGTTATGTACAGGTTGGAGCCGGCGCTTATATCTGCGGCGAAGAAACGGCCTTGTTGGAATCGTTGGAAGGCAAGCGAGGCAATCCCCGCATCAAGCCACCATTTCCTGCCATCGCAGGTTTGTATGGCTGTCCGACCGTTGTGAACAATGTCGAAACGATAGCTGCAGTAGTTCCTATCATACAAATGACTGGAGCAGAGTATGCCAAAATAGGTGTTGGCAAAAGCACAGGAACCAAACTGATATCAGCGAGCGGTCACATCAATAAGCCAGGGGTTTATGAAATTGAGTTGGGAGTTCCTGTAGAAGAATTTATATACAGCGATGCATATTGCGGAGGAATTCGCAATGGCAAACAGCTCAAAGCCGTGGTGGCAGGAGGATCTTCTGTTCCCATTTTGCCAGCTCATTTGATTTTGAAAACAGCATCGGGTGAACCCCGGTTGATGACTTACGAAAGCCTCAGCGATGGTGGATTTGCCACAGGTACGATGCTGGGTTCGGGCGGTTTTATCGTAATGGATGAAGACACGAGCATAGTGAAAAACCTTTGGAATTTCTCACGTTTTTATCACCACGAAAGTTGCGGACAGTGTTCGCCCTGTCGCGAAGGCACCGGGTGGATGGAAAAGATCTTGCACAACATTGTGGAAGGACATGGTACCCCCGAAGATGTGGAATTGTTGTGGGACATTCAGGGTAAGATTGAAGGCAAAACGATATGCCCATTGGGTGACGCAGCCGCTTGGCCCGTAGCTTCGGCCATTCGCCACTTCAAAGACGAATTCATGCAATACGTGACCCGTCCGCAGAGCATCAAAGATGTAAAACACTATTATCGCGTGCATCAACTAGCCGAGGCCTAATTGAAACCCTACCTCATCCATATCGTCCTCTTGTTGGTTGCTGTTGACCTGATTGGCCAAGCCAGTTGGTTTCCGGAAGTTCCGCGCCGTTCTCACCTTTACGGAGGCTGGGGTTGGAACAGAGCATCCTACAGCAACAGCGACATTCACTTTACAGGAGAAAATTACGATTTCACGCTTTTGGATGTTCAAGCCAAGGATCGCCAAACTCCCTTTAGCGCGGAGATTTACTTTGGGTTCCATACCGTAACCATACCCCAAACCAATTACCGTTTGGGCTACTTCATCAACGACCATTGGAGCATTTCGTTGGGTGTTGATCACATGAAATACGTGATGCAGCGTGGACAAACGGTAGATTTCGAGGGATCGATCAACGATGGCAGTTACGATCATTTGATCGATGGCAACACGATCGAGTTGGACCCCAGTTTTTTGCGCTTCGAGCACACCGATGGATTGAATTACATCCATACCGAGTTGGAATATTATCAGCCCGTGCTGACCTATAAAAAGATTACGGTGAGCGGTTATGGCGGTTGCGGTTTAGGTGTGATGGTGCCCAAGAGCAATGTCACATTGATGCATTATCCGCGTCACGATGATTTTCATTTGTCGGGGTATGGATTGAGTGCGAAGGCCGGCATTGAGCTATTGTTTTGGAAGTACTTTTTTATCCGATTGGATTACAAGACAGGATTTATACATATGCCCGATATATTGACGCGTGACGGAGATGTACCGGACAGAGCATCGCAGCATTTTTTCTTTGCCCAGCGCATGGGGATGTTTGGTTTCAATGCGCCGTTAACGAAAAAATCAGAAGGTAAGAACACAGCAGAGTAAACGATATTTATACAACGATGGCAAAAGTCACAATCGACGGAATCACCATAGACGTGCCGGATGGCACCACCATCCTGAACGCAGCGCGCATGATCGGGGGCGAAATCGTACCGCCGGCCATGTGTTATTACAGCAAGCTCAAAACGAGTGGAGGTTATTGCCGCACGTGCATCGTGAAGGTCACCAAAGGCTCTGAAAAAGACCCGCGCCCCATGCCCAAGCCAGTGGCCAGTTGCCGCACTACGGTGATGGACGGCATGGAGGTTCAAAACATTACCTCGCCCGACCTATTGGAGGCACGCGCTGGTGTAGTGGAGTTTTTGCTCTTGAATCACCCATTGGATTGTCCGGTGTGCGACCAAGCAGGCGAATGCCATTTGCAGGACTTGGCCTACAACAACGGCAAGGCCGAAACCCGTTACGCTTTTCCACGCAGAGAATTCGAGCGCCGCGACATTGGCAACAACGTTCAGTTGCATATGAACCGCTGCATCCTTTGTTATCGCTGTGTAAAAGTGGCCGACCAATTGACCGATGGCCGTGTGCACGGTGTGATCAATCGTGGCGAGGTTGCAGAGATTTCGACCTACATCGACAATGTGATTGAGAATGAAATGAGCGGCAATGTGATCGATGTTTGTCCTGTAGGCGCACTCACCGATAAAACCTTCCGGTTCAAGAGCCGTGTATGGTACACCAAGCCGGTAGATGCCCATCGCGATTGCGACAAATGCTGCGGAAAAGTGCGTTTGTGGTACAAAGGCGAAGAAGTACTGCGCGTAACTGCGCGCAAAGACCAATATGGAGAGGTGGAAGATTGGATTTGCAACACTTGCCGCTTCGACAAGAAGGAAACCAGCCAATGGACCATCGAAGGGCCGAGCAAGATCAGTCGCGACTCTGTGATATCAGCCAACCATTACGAAAGTTTGCAATCGCTGCGAAAAGCGACCAAAGAACAACTTGCGAATGCACTTCCACATGGTGAAAAAGTGCAAGCAGGCCAAGGCGCATTGAACCCCAACAATCAAAAACAATAAACACGATGCCGATAGAAATATTACTTTTTAAATTGCTTTTGTGCGGAATCATCTTCGTGGTATCGCTTGGAGTTGCGGCCTACGCCACGTGGGGCGAGCGCAAATTTGCAGCAGTTTTGCAAGATCGTGTTGGACCGAGCCGCGCAGGTCCATTTGGTTTATTGCAGCCCATAGCCGACGGCGTGAAGATGTTCATGAAAGAAGAAATGCTGCCCAACAAATCGAATAAATTCCTTTTCATATTGGGCCCTTCGCTGTTCATGCTGACCGCTTGTATGGTGAGCACGGTCATTCCTTGGGGAGGAGATTTGACGCTTGGCGGTGTCACCTACAATTTGCAAATCACAGACATCAACATTGGTATTTTGTACATGTTTGGCGTGGTGAGTTTGGGGATTTACGGCATCATGATTGGCGGTTGGGCGAGCAATAACAAGTACTCGCTACTGGGAGCCTTGCGTGCATCATCGCAAATGATTTCTTACGAAATCGCGATGGGTTTGAGCATCATTGCATTGGTGATGATGACCGGCACCTTGAGTTTGCGGGAGATTGTAGAGCAGCAAAACGCAGGAGTTTCCTACGTCGTTTATCAACCCCTTGGCTTTTTGATATTCTTGATTTGTGCATTTGCCGAAACCAACCGCGCTCCGTTTGATTTGGCGGAGTGTGAGACCGAATTGGTTGGGGGTTATCACACCGAGTACAGCTCCATGAAATTGGGATTGTTCTTGTTTGCTGAATACATCAATATGTTCATCTCATCAGCGGTGATGGTATCCTTGTATTTTGGCGGATACAATTTCCCCTTCCAAACCGAGATCGCTGAGGCATTGGGACTTTCGGCCAATGGGTTGACCATTATACAAACATTGATTTTCTTTGGAAAGATTGTCGGATTCATTTTGTTTTTCATGTGGGTGCGTTGGACATTGCCGCGTTTCCGCTACGATCAACTGATGAGTTTGGGGTGGAAAGTACTTTTGCCCTTGGCATTGGTGAATATTTTCATCACCGGCATTGTGATGTGGGCTTTGGGATTAATCGGTAATAATTAAGAAACATGTCATTAAGCAATAGATCAGTAGTCGTTTCGAAGAAGGAGATGTCGTGGTCAGAGCGACTTTACCTGCCTGCCATATTGGGCGGTATGGCCATCACCATCAAACACCTATTCAAGCGCAAACCCACGATTAAATATCCGGAGGAGGTGCGCGAGATCGCCCCAGTGTACCGCGGGCAACATGTATTGAAACGCGATGAGGCCGGAGCCGAGCGTTGCACTGCGTGTGGACTTTGTGCGGTGGCATGCCCGGCAGAGGCCATCACTATGGAATCGGCCGAACGCAAAAAGGGCGAAGAAAATTTGTACCGCGAAGAGAAGTATGCACGGATCTATGAGATCAACATGCTGCGCTGCATATTCTGTGGGTTGTGCGAAGAAGCTTGCCCCAAGGAAGCCATCTTCCTGACCGACCGCATCGTACCCAGTTCATTTACTCGCGGCGCCGAGGTTTATGGCAAGGACAAACTTGTTGAGACGTTAGAACAACCCGTGGATGTGAGTGCACGCCAGCGTCCAGAGGTTTTGGAATTCAAGCAAGATAAAAAACACAACCACAACCAAACGCACCTCGACAAAAAGGCCGTGCGCCGCAGTGGACACTAAACAACCAACCAGCACTTATTATGCTTACTGAATACGCCTTTTGGTTTTTGACCTTTGTCGCCATATTTAGCGCCATGGGCATGATCTTGAGCAAAAATCCCGTTTACAGCGTACTCTCGCTCATCGTAACGTTTTTTGCTATCGCAGGTCACTATTTTTTGTTGAATGCGCAGTTTCTAGCTGCGGTGCATATCATCGTATATGCCGGCGCCATCATGGTTTTGTTTCTTTATGTGATCATGATGTTGAATCTCAACAAAGTGGACGAAGAGAAGCGAAGCATCTGGAGCAAAGCAGCCGCCGCCGCAAGTTTTGGAATATTGCTTTTGGTGGTTTCGGCCGCCATAGGCCACGGGCATGCCCAGTCGGAGTTGCAGTCCGTTGCAGACACCAGCGCAATCGGAACGACCGAAACCTTGGGCTTGTCATTGTACAAAGAATTTTTGATCCCATTCGAAATATCCAGCGTGCTCTTCCTTGCTGCCATGGTAGGAGCCGTTTATCTCAGCAAAAAAGAACAATACAACTAAGCATATCCCATGGCATTACTCCCCAATATCACTATTGATCATTACCTCTATTTCTCGACCATTCTATTCTGTTTGGGAATTGCAGGCATCCTGTATCGACGCAACGCCATCATTATGTTCATGTGCATAGAGCTCATGCTCAATGCTGTGAATGTGGCGTTGGTGGCCTTTTCCAAAATGTATGGCCAAACCGATGCCCAGGTATTTGTGTTTTTCATCATGGTCGTAGCAGCTGCCGAAGTCGCGGTGGGCTTGGCCATTCTGATGATGCTCTACCGCAACATGCACACCACCGAAACCGACGTTTTGGATAAACTCAAATTCTGAACAGGACCATGGAAAAACTTGTTACGCTTATTCCCCTATTTCCTCTCGCAGGATTTTTGTACATCATCTTTTTCGGCAAAGGATTATCCAAAACCTTGATCGGAAGTATTGCATCAGGTGCCATCCTGTTATCGTTTGTTACTTCGATCATTGTCTTCAGCACCCAGATGCATGGAGCACACCCTGTTGTGGTCAAAGCCTTTGATTGGTTGCAAGCAGGCAGCCTCGACATCGACATCAGCTTTTTGGTGGACCCATTATCGGCCATCTACTTGCTGTTCATCACCGGTGTTGGATTCCTCATTCATGTGTACAGCACAGGCTATATGCACGATGACGAAGGCTTCAACCGTTTTATGGCCTACCTCAATCTGTTTGTGTTCTTCATGTTGATTTTGGTATTGGGCTCAAGCTTTGTCACCATGTTTGTGGGTTGGGAAGGCGTTGGTGTATGCTCGTTCATGTTGATTGGGTTCTGGTACAAAGACATGAAAAACAACGATGCCGCGAAGAAGGCCTTCATCATCAATCGCATTGGTGACTTGGGTCTCATCTTGGGCATGTGTTTGATTTTTTCGTACACAGGCACATTGAACTTTAGTGAGTTGTTCATCGACGGATCTTCGGGATTATCGATGCCCAATAGCGTAGCCACGACAGCGGCAATTTTATTGTTCATCGGTGCCATGGGAAAAAGCGCACAGATACCCTTGCACACGTGGTTGCCCGATGCGATGGCTGGACCTACGCCGGTGTCGGCTTTGATTCACGCAGCTACCATGGTTACGGCCGGGATTTATATGGTTTCGCGCTGCAATGGGTTGTTTGAAGGCAGTGAAACAGCTTCCGATGTGGTGGCTTGGGCTGGTATTTTAACTGCGATCATGGGAGCCACCATAGCACTTACCCAAAACGACATCAAAAAAGTATTGGCCTACTCCACCGTATCGCAATTGGGATTGATGTTTTTGGCATTGGGACTTGGCGCATACAGCACTGCTGTATTTCATGTGATTACACACGCCTTTTTCAAGGCATTGCTTTTCTTGGGC